>NZ_CP108143.1:7015266-7317043 GCF_036206005.1 Streptomyces sp. NBC_00178 | reverse complement strand
TATGCAGCGGCAAGCCGCTGCATAGAGCGCGAATTGCGCAAGCGCAATTCGAATTCCGGCGCAAGCGCCGGAATATAATTCCGTAAACGGAATTCTGAACGGAATGCAATTCGCGCAAGCGCGAATTGCGGGAGTCCCCGCAAGCGGGTCCTCCTGGGCTGGCTGCGAGGGGCGGGTGCATCACGCCCGGGCCTGTGTAGGGTCTGGGGTTACTGTCCACGATCCCACAACGGATGTGACGGCTCGTCGGGCGCCGGCCTCACCATAGTGACGGGTTCCGCTGCGCTCCACCCTGACCACTCCCCCAGCCCCGAAACCCCCGGCCAGGCTCGCCAACACCCCGTCAACATACGGGGCAACCGGCCACTTCGAAGTAAGATTCGGCCATGCATCACTCTGAGGGTGAAAGTTGGCATGCGAGTGATGCATCATGGTCTCTGCCTGTGTAGTGTTTGGGTCCAGGCACTACAACCCATGCCACACCATCGCACCGGTGACCTTCCATTCTGATTACGCGCGACATTCTGCGAAAAGGAGAGCACGGGAAATGGCCGTGAAGTTGCGTGACCACCAGATCGAAGCCGTTGCCGCCATTGTGCGGGGCTTCGATATCCCGCCGGGCGGTATCCCCGTTAATGGCCTTCGCGGTCAGGTGCACGCCGCGTGTGGCACGGGAAAGACCATCATTGCGGCGACATCGGCGAAGCGCATTGTGCCCAAGGGTCGCGTTCTCGTTCTGGTGCCGACGCTGGACCTGCTGACGCAGACCGTGCAGGCGTGGCGCGAGGCTGGGCATGCGGGGCCGGCGGTTGCGGTGTGCAGCCTCACCGACGACCCGGAGCTGTGGAACCTCAAGGTGCGCTCCACGACGAATCCCGTGCAGTTGGCTCTGTGGCACGGCTCGGGGCCGGTGACCGTCTTCGGGACGTACGCCTCGCTGGGTGTCCTGGCGGAGGCGTTCGAGGGTGCCTACGGGCAGCAGCTGGCCCCGATGGACCTGACGGTGGTCGATGAGGCCCACAGGACCAGTGGCTCGATGGGTAAGGCGTGGGCGGACGTCCACAACCAGGGTGTCATCCCCTCGCACCGTCGGCTGTACCTGACGGCGACGCCGCGGATCTGGGAGGAGCGGCTGAACCGCGAGGTCGCGGAGGGAGTGCGTGACCCGCTGCCGCGCGAGATGGCGGCCTCCATGGATGACGAGCGAGTCTTCGGGCCGGTCTTCTACAAGCTCTCGTTGGCGTCGGCGGTGTCTCGGGGCTTGCTGGCCCGCTACCAGATCATCGTCCTGGAGCTCCAGGACCCGGTGGTCACGCCGGAGCGGCTTATGGGTGAGGAGCGGCACAGCGAGAAGGTCCGTGGGGAGCGCCTGGGGGCGCTCCAGGCGGCGTTGCTGCACACGATGGCGCAGCACGGGTTGTCGACGTGCATCACCTTCCACCACCGGACGATAGAGGCGCAGGCGTACGCGGAGGGCCTGGAGCGCGTGGCGGCGAAGCTGCACGCTGACCAGCCCGAGAAGTACCCGGCGGCGATCTGGGCGGACTGGCTGTGTGGTGAGCACGCGCCCGAGAGCCGGCGGGGGGTCCTGGGGGGCTTCGGGTCCACCGCGCAGCGGGCGGTGCTGTCGAACTGCCGGGTCCTGGGCGAGGGCGTCGACATCCGGGCGGTGGACTCGGTGGCCCTCCTGGACCCCAAGGGGGCGCCGCACGACATCGTCCAGGCGATCGGCCGGGCGCTCCGTCAAAAGCCCGGACAGGGCAAGGTGGCCTCTTTGATCGTGCCGGTATTTCTCCAGCCCGGAGAGAAGCCGGAAGACATGTTCACCTCCGGATCGTATAAGCCCTTGGTGAAGGTATTGGAGGGTCTGCGCGCTCACGACGAAGAGGCAATCGAATTGCTCGCGATTCCGCAGGAGCCTCAGAAGGACGTTGCGCAGCCCTCGGAGTACATCGGTCCGCCACCCGAGGAAGGCGAGGACGAATCCCGTCTGCTACTTCGTTTTGCGGCTCCGCGTGATCCGGTGATGGTCGCGGACTGGGTGTCCTTCAACGTGATCGACACCGAACGCCAGGACTGGGGGCGTGGCTGGGCGTCGCTCAAGAAGTTCGCGGATCGTGAGCATCACGCCCGAGTTCCGTACGGGCACAAGGAGGGCGCGTACCCGCTGGGGCAGTGGGTCGCGGAGCAGCGACGGGCGTACGGAGCGGGGCAGATGACCGGCCAACGGGCGCAGCGGCTGGAGAAGCTGGGCATGGTCTGGAACCCGGCCGATGAGCGGTTCCAGGAGAACCTTCAGGCCGCCAAGGCATACTACGACCAGCACTGGACCCTCTGCGCGCCCCGGTCCGCGACGATGCTGGACCGGCCGGTGGGGCAGTGGCTGTCCAACCTCCGCCGCGCGGGTGCACTGGAGGGTCACCCCGAGTGGAAGACGGCGCTGGAGGCCGTGGACGAGCACTGGAACCCCGCATGGCCGGCGGAGTGGCAGAGGCACTACGCCGCACTGCGGGAGCTGGTGCGTGACGAGGAAGGCCCGGGGGAGGTCTTGCCCGGCTTCACCGTGCACGGGATGGACGTGGGGCGGTGGCTGGCCCGGCAGCGGCAGCCCGGGGTGTGGGCGGACCTGGTCGAGGGGCAGCGGGAGCGCCTGGAGGCCATCGGCGTCACCCCGCTTCCTGTGACCGTGCTCCCGGAGCTCCCGCCCACGGAAGGGGCGACCGCGCCCGCGAAGCCGCTGAGTGCCTTCGAGAAGGGTGTTGCGGCCCTGGCGCAGTACAAGGCCCGCACGGGCTCTGTGACGGTTCCAAGGGGGCACGTAGAACGGCTGGACGACGGGGCAGAAGTCCGGCTTGGGGTATTTCTGTCCAACAGCAAGAGCCGTAGGGCCAAGCTGACCGCTGACATGCTCGCCGCGCTCGCCGGCCTGGGGCTGGAGTGGGCAATATGACCCGTCAGCTGCACGGAGACGTGCGGTCGCGATGCGTGAGGCGGTCTCCGGGCCCACCCGGCGCCGTGCGCGGCGGGACGCGGAAACGTTGATCGCGGCGCTGCTGGCTGATCCGCAGGCGCGGCAGCTGCGGGCCATGCTCGGTGCGGAGGAGGCCCGGACCGGGCGGGAACTACGCCACGCCTTACAGGTGTTCCAGGACTGCCACGACCAGGCCGTGCGCAGCGCCGATCTGGCCGTGCTGTCCCGGCTCTGCCCGGGCAAGCACGGGCGGTGCGCCCGTCTCCAGCCGTTCCAGGACCGCTACGACCAGGCCGTGGCGGAGGGCGACCCGGACCGGCTCGCCGGGCTCTGTGCGGGCAAGCACGGCCGCTGGGGGCGGATCTGCGCGTTGCCCGACGGTCACGAGACCTCGATGGAGGAACCGCACTGGGGCCGCACCAGCGAGGGCCGGCCGATCGCGTGGGTGGGCAGCGCACCTGACGATTGGTGAGCGGCGGTGAGAGCGGAGAAGGACCCCGGGGCGCAGGGTGGCCGGGGTCCTTACAAGGGTCTCGAGATCAACCTACTTGACTAGGCAAGTATTTACGCTAACCTGGAGCCCGTTGTCCGGGCGACAGCCACCGTCGTGTCTGCGCCAATCCGTGACGCGTCGACCACGAAATCAGAGAGGTTCTCATCGTGACCGAACCGCAGGGTGAAGCACTGGAAGCCATTCGGCGTCGCCAGGAAGAGCTCAAGGTGAAGTACCTGGCCCCCGCCGCAGACCGTCCGAAGACCGCCGCGCGTGGAATTCACCATGCCGCCTTCATCTGCCGGGATGTGGAGGAGACGATCCTCTTCTACCGGGACATCATGGGCTTCCCGCTCGTGGAACTCTTCGAGAACCGTGACTACGCCGGGTCCACCCACTTCTTCATGGACGTAGGCAACGGGAACCTGCTCGCATTCTTCGACTTCCCTGGCCACCCGCACCCGGACTACGCAGAGGCCATCGGTGGCATCCACCACCTGTGTCTGTCCGTCACGGAGGAGAACTTCGCCACGATCGTGGGCCGTCTCCGCGAACACGACATCGAGTTCATGGAGATCAAGGGAGACCACGGACTGAACCTGTTCGTCGCTGACCCCAACGGCCTCAGGATCGAGCTTGCCACCGAGAAGCTGGGCTATGCCGAGGGTGAATACCTGCTGTAAGCCGAAGCCGGTGACATTGACGCCAGGTCGCAGGTCGGCGCCGGTATCCGCCGAGACGCAGTCAGGGCGTCAGGCGGGCGGGGGCTGGAGGCCGAGCTGGACCGCCGCCAGGGCGACCGCCTCACGCACGCTCAGGCCCTCACCGTCGTCCTGGCAGGCTGCGACGCGCAGGAGCCGGGCCCGCCCCTCCCGTCGTCCCGCGAGCTCGCGCTGAACGTCGGGCAGGCTGCGGTAGCCGCGTCGCCGTACTTCGTAGTCCACCCCGGCACCGTAGATCCGCGTACGCCACTGTGAGCGGCGAACACGACCCCCGCCACCCGATGGGGCCCCTCCCCGGCTCCGGGCCCCGCAGCCGGGCACCGCATCTTCGGCGGCTCGGGCTTCAGCCTCTGCCCGCTCGGATGCAGACGCTCGGCAGTCGGCGTCCGGCGTCCCGCCCTCCCGGACCTTGAGCAAGGACCTCGCGACCGCAGGTCGGGCACGGGGGGGGTGCCCCTATCTCTTTGGTCAAGGTGGATGGGTGCTGGTTCGGGCGTCTGGAACGATGTGCCTGTGCATGCTGATGATCAGGTTGGCGAGGGTGTCTCTGCGGACCTCGCGGTGTTTCTCCGGAACGCTGGCGACGGCCGTCCAGTGAAGATCGTTCCTTCCGTCTGCGGCGGGTGTGGCGGGCGCGTGTTCTTCGTGCTCGTCGACGATGTCGAGGGCGGAGCCGAGCGGGTGTGCGCTGGTTGTGGCGGCCGTGCGTTCATCGCGGATAGCGAGGAGTTCTGGGAGGACGCGGATCCGGGCGAGGCCTGCTGCCCGTGCGGGAGCGAGGAGTTCGAGACCGCGGTCGCGTTCTCCCTGGCCGACGACGGATCGGTCCGCTGGGTGACCGTTGGGCTGCGGTGCCAGAAGGACGGCGCCGCGGGGGTCTATGCCGACTGGAAGATCGACTACGGCCCCACGGACCACCTCCTGACCATGGTCTAGGTCTGCGGAACGACGGCCCGAACAGGCTGCGGTTCGTAGAAGGTGCCGTCGCGGAGCATCGCGAAGAGGACGTCGGCCCGGCGCCGGGCAAGGCAGAGCAGAGCCTGAGTGTGGTGCTTCCCTTGGGTGATCTTCTTGTCGTAGTAGGCCCGCGATGCCGGGTCGCCCAGGGCCGCGAACGCGGAGAGGAAGAAAGCCCTCTTGATCTGCTTGTTCCCTCTTCGGGAGGGCTGTTCGCCGCGGATCGAGGACCCTGAACTGCGGGTTGCTGGGGCGAGTCCGGCGTAGGCGGCGAGGTGGCCGGCGGTCGGGAAGGTGCTGCCGTCGCCGACCTCGATCAGGATCCTGGCTCCGGTCCTGACGCCGACTCCTGGCATCGACCTCAGGACCTTCGAAAGAGGGTGGGCCTCCAGGAGTTCCTCGATCCTCGCGGCCAGAAGTTTGCGCTGGTCAAGGACGGCGGCCAGGGATCCGGCCAGGCTCGGGACGATCAGTGCGGCCGCCTCGGTGCCGGGAACGGTGACAGTCTGCTCGTCCAGGGCGGCGAAGATCTCCTCGACGAGCCGCTCGGCCATCCTCGGGGCCTTCGGTCGTAACAGGGTGACCAGGCGTCGGCGGCCGGCCTTGCGGATCTGGGCCGGTGACCCGAATCGCTCCAGCAAGGTCAGGACGGCCGGATGTTGCAACCGCGGTCCCAGCACCCGCTCCAGCGACGGATGGATCTGGGTCAGCAGGCCGTGCAGCCGGTTCGCGACCCTGGTGGCTTCGCCGGCCAGGTCGTCGTCGAAGCCGACGATCATCTCCAGTTCGGCGATGGTCTCGTCCTCGCCGTCGATGGCCCGCAGCGTGTGGGGCATCGCGCGGGCCGCGTCCGCGATGATGAACGCGTCCTTCGCGTCGGTCTTGGCCTCGCCGGGGTAGAGGTCGGCGATCCGCCGCATCGTCAGCCCGGGCAGGTAGGCGACCGGGCAGCCCATGTCCCTCGCGACTGCCAGCGGCAGTGCGCCGATCGAGGCCGGCTGGTCGACCACGACCAGCACCGTTCCGTGCTTGGCCTTCAGCTTGGCGAAGAGCTCACGGAGCTTGGGCTCGGTGTTGGGTAACCGCTTGTCGAAGGCCTTCTTGCCGGCCGGGGTGACGGCGGTGGCGTGGTGTTCGCCTTTGCCGACGTCCAGGCCGAGGAAGACGTCGATGTCGCCGGTGTCGATCACGCGCAGGCCCCTCCGCTCACGCTTTCGTCCGGCCTTGCCAGGGCACCGAGCTGCCACATCCACGTTACGGAGAGCTCTTCCGGCTTGGGTGAAGCCGGTGCTCAAGCCCCTCATCAGCGGTCCGTCGATGCCTCCGGGCCCGGTGACACCACCCCCCGGATCATCAACAACAAGGGGGGGGAAGTCATGCCGGACCCGAAGGCCGGAGGCCCCATTGCGGAGCCACGAAAACGGTAACGGGGGGGAGGGAATGGGAGACTGCGGAGATGGATATCTGTCGCAGGAACAACGTCACCGTGACCGGCCGTGCGGACGGGCCGGTACTTCTGCTGGCGCACGGCTTCGGCTGCGACCAGAACATGTGGCGTCTGATCGTTCCCGCTCTGGCGGAGACCTATCGGGTGGTGCTCTTCGACTACGTGGGCTCGGGCCAAGCGGAGTCGTCGGCCTGGGATGAGCGGCGCTACAACTCTCTGGAGGGCTACGCCACGGATGTGCTGGACATCTGTGAAGAACTGGACCTGCGGGATGTGACGTTCGTGGGGCACTCGGTGAGCGCGATGGTGGGTGTGCTCGCGGCAGCGAAGGCGCCAGAGCGTTTTTCCCGCTTGGTGATGGTTGCCCCTTCGCCCCGCTACATCGACGAAGACGGCTACCGGGGCGGGTTCAGCTCGGATGACATCGATGAGCTGCTGGAGTCGTTGGAATCGAACTATCTGGGCTGGTCGGCGGCGATGGCCCCGGTCATCATGGGGAACGAGGACCGGCCGGAGCTCGGACAGGAGCTGACCACCTCGTTCTGCGCGACCGACCCGGACATGGCCCGGGTCTTCGCCCGCACCACGTTCCTGTCCGACAGCCGCGCAGACCTCAAGACGGTCACCGTGCCGACGCTGGTCCTCGAGTGCACGCAGGACGTGATCGCTCCCCGCGAGGTCGGCACCTACGTCCGCGACGCAATCCCCGGCAGTCGGCTGGTCACCCTGGAGGCGACGGGGCACTGCCCGCAGCTGAGCGCACCGCAGGCCACGGCCGCAGCGATCGCCGACTTCGTCGGAGCCGCCTGATGATGTGCCGTACCGAACAGGTGCCGGAGCCGGGCGAGGAACAGGACGTGGCCGCCACGGATGCGATGTTCACATCGCTGCTGGAGGACAGTGCTGAGGAGTTGTACGAGCAGGCTCCCTGCGGGTACCTGTCGACGCTGATGGACGGCACCATCGCGAAGATCAACGCCACCCTGTTGGGCTGGTTGGGCCTGGACCGTTCCCGGGTGGTGGGGCGGATGCGGTTCGCTGATCTGCTCACCGTCGGTGGCAAGCTCTACCACGAGACGCACTACGCCCCCCTGTTGCAGATGAAGGGCGAGGTCAGCGGCATCGCCCTGGACATCAAAGCCGCTGCCGGCCGGATGCCGGTGCTGGTCACATCCAGGGTGAAGACCAGCGAAGACGGCGAGCCGCTGCTGATCCGGACGACCGTCTTCGATGCCCGGGACCGTCGTGCCTACGAGACCGAGCTGCTACGAGGACGCCGGGCCGCGGAGGAGTCACGCCGACAGGCCGAGGCCGACCGTGAGCGGCTCCAGGAGGCGCTTGCCGTCCTGCAGCAGAGCCTGCTGCCGGCCGAGCTGCCCATGATTCCGGGGCTGGATGCCGCTTCGCACTACCACACGGCTTCGCCGGATCTGCTGGGCGGAGACTTCTACGACCTGTTCCCCCTGGGCGCCGGCCGGTGGGCGTTCTTCCTCGGGGACGTGTGCGGGAAGGGTCCTCAAGCCGCCGCGGTGACCTCGCTGACCCGCTACACGTTGCGCGCCGCCGCCCTGCACGAAGCCGATCCAGTCACCGTGCTGACCACCCTGAACACGGTGCTGCACGAGCGGTACAGCAGCGGCGACACCCGCTACTGCACCGCCATATTCGGTGTCCTGGAACAAGGCGATGACGCTGTCAGCGTGCACCTGGCTTCCGGCGGTCACCCTTCGGCCCTGATCCAGCGAGCGGACGGCAGCGCCGACTACCTGCCCACTCCGGGCGGAATGCTCATCGGCGTCCTGCCCCAGGTCCAGTTCACCGCCGCCCGCACTCAGCTGTCACCTGGCGACACCCTGCTCCTCTACACCGACGGCCTGACCGAGGCCCGCACCGGGCCAGGCCGCGAGCTGTACGGCGAGGACGCCCTGCGCGCCTTCACCGCAGCCCAACCGCCGGCAGGACCCAAAGCTTTGATCACAGCCCTTACTGGGCTCCTCGCCGGGTTCGGCGACGGACTCGACGACGACACGGCCCTCCTCGCCCTAAGGCTTGTCCCGTAAATGATCTCTGAGTCGCCGGGGGTTGGGCGATCGTGGTCGGGTCCGGCCGTCTATCCGGCGAGGGCGAGGTTGTGCAGGCGGGCGATGCCGAGCATGGCGTGGTGGACTCCGTCCCCTCGGAGGCGGCAGTCGCGGAGGATCTTCCAGGTCTTCATGCGGGCGAAGACGTGCTCGACGCGGGCCCGGACCTGCTTGTGGGACTTGTTGTGCTTCCTTCCAGTCGGGCAGGTCTTCGCCTTTGCGCCGGCGGTGGGGCATGACGAGTCCGGTGCCCGGGTAGCCGCCGTCGGCGATCGTCCGGGTCTTGCCGACGGCGGCTCTGGCGCCGGATTCCTCCCACGCCTTGCAGTCGTTGCGGTTCCCAGGCAGCGGCCGGCCAACCACGACGACCAGGCGGGTGTCGGCGTCGATGACGACCTGGTGGTTGGTGGAGTAACGGTAGTTCTTCGACTGCGCGGCAATGGCGTGGTCGCGGGTGGGCACGAGGGTGCCGTCCACGATGAGGACAGTGTCCTTGGCGAACCGCTTGCGCGGCTGGAGTGCGAGCATCGGTCCGAGGTGGTCGATGATGCGGTCGGCAGCGGACTTCGAGACACCGAACAGCGGAGCGAGTTGCCGCATGGTGAGGTTTGTGCGCCAGTACGCCGCGACCAGCAGGGCCCGGTCCTCCAGCGGAAGGCTCCACGGCCGACCCTTGCGGACCGCATCCGCACCCTCACGCCGCAGCACCGTCAGCAGCTTCCCGAACTGTCTCGGGCTCAACCCGGTGAACGGGGCTATCCAAGACGGCTCCGACGCCGTGATCACACCAGCCACGCAAAGATCATCCCAGGACCAATAGGGTGCGTCTCATCGGGCCAACGAACTGGAGACGCATGATGCAGCAGGACGAAGCCCTGCAACTCGCCGTGGCGTTCCTCGCCCGCAGCCAGCGGGCGGACGAGCCACCCCTTGCCGTCGACGCAGAGCGAGTCCGCGAGAGTGGCCGGCTGCTGATCGTGCCCTACAACTCCGTGCAGTACCTGGCGTCGCGGAACGACAGGCAGATGTTGTTGGACTGCTGGCCCATCCTCGTCGACCTTGATCGCGGAGACGTACGGTTCGGGACCCTCGACGAGCGGCATCTCTGGAAGAAGCTGACTGCCTGACACGGCTGCGGCTGTCCGTGACCAGCAGTTACGGGACAAGCCTTAGGCGTGCCCGCCCCGCTTCCCACCACCGCGAGTGAAAACCTGACATGAGACCACTGACCATCACCGCCAGAGACGCCGCCACCGGTCCCGTACTGGAGATCACCGGCGACCTCGACCACGAAACCGCGCCCGAACTACGACAGGCCGTGCACAAGCTCACCCTCACCACTGGGCAGCTCTTGGTCCTGGATCTGGCCGCCCTGGAGTTCTGTGACTCAAGCGGCATCAGCGCTCTGCTCACGGCCCGCAATCTGGCCAACGAACACGGAGCAGGCATCGCCCTGGCATCCGTTCCCGCAAATACCGCCCGCATCCTGCGCATCGTCGGCCTGGACCGGGTCTTCACCATCCATCAGGACGTCTTGGCGGCCACCACCCACAGCTCCGCCGCCCACTGATCAGCCCCTGGAGAGCGACACCCGCACGTCCCGGGGTGGTTGTTGCGCACCGATCCTGCAGGTAGCGGCACCTCGTAACCGCGCTCTAGCTGCACTGCCTACTGCCCTGTGAGGCTGGGGACGCGGCTGACGGGTGGTTTGCCTGCGAGCGCGGTGTGTCCGCGGTGGTGATTGTAGGTGTGCGGCCAGGCGGGGTAGGCGTCGCGTCGTTCCTTTTCTGATGCCGCCTACGGTCCGCACCCGTTCCACGCAGCCGCACGCGAAGCCGCCTCAGCCATCGACGGAATCACCCACCGGTGGCACAGGAAGCCGTCCACGGGCGCGTGGAGGGCCTGCCCCTACTCGGAGCTACCGACTGCGCAGCGCGCGGCCTGCGGGGCGCCTGGGGGCCTTTGCGGGTGGGCGGCTCAACGCGCCTGGCCACCCCCGCCGTCCCGGGCAAAGGCCTCTAAGAAGTCATCTCATTTGGCGAGTCTGCGGTAGCAGATGAGGGTGCAGGCGATGCTGGTGAAGGCGAGGAAGTGGTCGGCTTTGCGTTCGTAGCGACGGTGGAGGCGGCGGCAGCCGGCGAGCCAGGCCATGGTGCGTTCCACGGTCCAGCGGTGGCGGCCCAGCCGTTGCGAGGACTCGACCCGCTTGCGGGCGATGCGGTGGGTGATGCCGCGCTCACGTAACCATCGCCGCAGGTGAGCGTAGTCGTAGCCCTTGTCGGCGTGGAGTTTGCCGGGCTTGCGCCGTCGCCGGCCGCGGCGTGAGCGGATCGGGGGGATGCCCTTCACGAGCGGGATCAGGGCCTGGCTGTCGTGCACGTTGGCCCCGGAAATGCCGACGGATATGGGCAGACCGGACCGTTCCGTGATCAGGTGGATCTTCGAGCCGTACTTGCCCCTGTCGACAGGATTCGGACCTGTCAGGTCCCCTTTTTCAGGGCCCGCATGTTCACCGAGTCGATCGCGCAACGCGACCAGTCCAGCTCGCCGCGGGCACCGAGTTCGTCGAGGACCAGACGGTGCAGCTTGGCCCACACCCTGGCCTTCGACCACTCCGCGAACCGCCGGTGGGCGGTCGCTCCGGACGGGCCGAACGACGCCGAAGGCAGCTGCAACCAGGTGCAACCCGACGTAGCCACGAAGACGATCGCGGCCAGCACTTCCCGGTCACCGTGCCGACGCCGACCACCGCCCTGCGGCCGCGACGGCGCCTCCGGCACCACCCGCTGGAACAACTCCCACAACTCGTCCGGCACAAGACGCTCAACGATCCCCACCATGACTCACAGAATAGCGAGTCAACCAAATGAGATGACCTCTAAGACCGGCGACGCCGATCGCCAGGGCCCATCCGCCGGCACCCCGTGTGGCCCGGTAACCGTCGAGTTGGCGGGCGCCCGCCGGCAGCCCCAAGCCTGCCAGGAGAGTTCCCGTGACCACCCCGGCGATGACGAGCGGGACCGAGATACCGGAAACGTGGGTGCCGGATGGTGCGTTGAGGAAGATCGCGCGCAGCGCGTCGAACCACAGGGAGACGAGGAGGCCGAGAACGAAGGCGCCCGCGGTACCGAGGACGAGCCAGATCACACCCATACGCAGGGCCACCGGATTGCCCACCCGGCCATCGCGCAGCCGACGCCGACGTATTGACGGGTCCTCGGTCTCCATGAAGCCTCCAGTGGTGAGGTGTGGTGTAGGTAGGCGCGGCCGCCGGGCGAACATGGTACTGAACTGATCGGGTGATTCGGGGCGTGCGGCCGGCTTACCGCAGCGGAGGCCGGCAAGGGCCCGGCCCACAGTCCTCCGTTCCTTGGAACAGCCCCCGATCCACAGCAAAAAAACGAGAGCGTGATGACCCGCAGGACGGTCTCCCGAACCCGTCCCCAGGGCGTGATCGCGAACGGAGAACTTCCAGGCGATCGCACCGACGCCACCACCGCCCCGGTTCACGAGCTGGTGCGCCTGCTCCCGACCCGGCCGCGGGCTTGAGGCATTTGTGGGCTGGGAGGCCAAGGTGCCTTGCCGTCTCGGGCACGTTCACCACCGCTGCCCGCCCGGCCAGCGCGCGGATGCGGTTCGGGCCGCGCCGGAGGGCGGGGGGTCGGTGATGTTATGGGCGGTGGATGACCCCACAAAACCCATCCGTCTTCAGCAGTACGGAGCCCACGGACCCGTCTGGTGACGGTTCGGACACCCCGCCTTCGAGACCCTAACGAGCTCGTGCACGGTTAGCGGTGCGACGTCGGTGGCGTCGGTGGGGCCTCGGTGCTCACGTCTGCCGAGCCGGGATCCGGTCTGCAGTCTGTTGCTGGGACAGTAGGCCGGCGATGGCTTGGACGGTGTCGTCCATGTGCTCGCGGTGGCCAAGGTGACGGGCCAATGCCCGCCAGTTCTTCAGGTGGGCGATGCCGTGCTCGACCCGGATGCGGCGTGAGGAGTGGGCCTTGCGCTGGCGCTCGTGCATCTCCTCGTACCAGTCCGGGGCGTTCTTCTTGAACTTGCGGTGCGGCGGCGTCACGACGCGGCCACCTGTCTGTGCTCCGAGTCCCTGGTAGCCGGCATCGGCGAGGATCTCGACCGCTGGCCCGTCGGCCAGGAGCTTGACCAGCCCTAACTCGCGGGCGTGGGTGATGTCCCCGCAGCTTCCGGGTCTGGTCGGGCTGCAGAACAGCAGCCGCCCGTCCCCGTCGGTGAAGACCATGGCCTTCACGGCGTTCTGCTTGTTCTTGCCGGAGATAAACCTGTCCCGGTCCTTGCGGCCGACGGCCGGGCGGCGGACCCGGATCTCGGTGCCGTCGATGATGCTGGTCTTGCCGGCCTGGCCGAGATGCTCCACGACCTCGGCCAGAGTTCCTAGCCGCACGTCGGGGCTGACGGTGCACCCTCGCTCCGCGAGCAGGGGCCGCACCTCACCGACAGCCCGGGTAACTGTCGAGCGGTCCACACCGAACCAGCAGGCCAGCACATCATGAGTAACCCCATGGCGAAGGTGCACCAGCGCGGCCAGAAGCCGGTCGACAAATACCATCTGGTGTTTCGCACCAGCGCCCACCGCACGCTTCCGCGGCCTGAACGCAAGCCTGGACTGGTGCCGCTCATGCCACAACGGGCCCACCTCGGCAACGAGTTCACCGAACACAGCGGCCGACAAGCCCGTGCTCCTCCGGTCGCTGATGATCGCTATGCGCGTCACGTTCCCCACCACGCAGCCATGATCGCCGATCCGAGCTCGACGTCCCACCGCTAACCGTGCACGAGCTCGTTAGTCGTAGCCCTTGTCGGCATGGAGTTTGCCGGGCTTGCGCCGCCGCCGGCCGCAGCGTGAGCGGATCGGCGGGATGCCCTTCACGAGCGGGATCAGGGCCTGGCTGTCGTGCACGTTCGCCCCGGAAATGCCGACGGATATGGGCAGACCCGACCGTTCCGTGATCAGGTGGATCTTCGAGCCGTACTTCCCCGATCGAGAGGATTCGGACCTGTCAGGTCCCCTTTTTCAGGGCCCGCATGTTCACCGAGTCGATCGCGCAACGCGACCAGTCCAGCTCGCCGCGGGCACCGAGTTCGTCGGGGACCAGGCGGTGGAGCTTGGCCCACACCCTGGCCTTCGACCACTCCGAGAACCGCCGGTGAGCGGTCGCTCCGGACGGCCCGAACGACGCCGAAGGCAGCTGCAGCCAGGTACAACCCGACGTGGCCACGAAGACGATCGCGGCCAGCACTTCCCGGTCACCGTGCCGACGTCGACCACCACCCTGCGGCCGCAACGGCGCCTCCGGCACCACCCGCTGGAACAACTGTCACAACTCGTCCGGCACAAGACGCTCAACAATCCCCACCATGACTCACAGAATACCGAGTCAACCAAATGAGATGATTTCTAAGACCGTCGAAGGCTTGGGCAGTGAAGCCCACCAGCGCTACCAGGACGGCATGGAGGACCAGATTGGCGCACTCGGACTGGTCCTCAACGCCCTGGTGCTCTTCAACACGAGGTACATGGACGCCGCCGTCACTCAGCTGCGCGAGGACGGGTTCGACGTCCGCGACGAGGACGTGGCTCGCCTCTCCCCGTTCGTCCGCCATCACATCAACATGCTCGGCCGGTATTCCTTCCAACTCCCCGACCTGCCTGGGGGTCTGCGTCCGCTGCGCGATCCGGACGCCGCCGACGAGGAATGACACTCGGTGACGGGTCGTCAGCAGCGAAGGACGCTGCCGACCCATCTCACCGGGCTCAAAGCTGGAGGCGAATCAAGAACTTAAGTGAGGTTTGAGTACCTCAGAGGTGCAGGTCAACCCTGCAAGGTTTCGCCTGGGGAGAGATTGCTCCGAGGTGGCTGCAAGCGTTGTCAGAGTGAGTTGGCAAGATCGCGGCTATGAGCAGCACTCCGACCACTCCACCGCGGCCGTTCGACGTCACCGCGCTCTTCCCTCAACTGGGCCCGCTGGCACGTACGGCGACCCGGTTGCACCCCCGCCCCGGGTCTCCGTCACCGCAGGACAGTTCCATCGGCGGACCGCTGCTATGGCCCGCCGACGAGCCGTGGCCGCACTGCGACGGACCTCATGTGAGGGACACAATGCGCCCGGCCCTGTCCCCGGCGGACGTGCGGCAGGAACGGCAGATCCGTGCCGCCTCGCGCGACAGGAGCTTGACCGCGCAGGAACGAGAGACCCTTCAGCGGATCCGTCCCCCTCGGCAGTATCCACTGGAGTCGGCGCTCGCCCCGTATGAGGGTTCCATAGCGATGCTGCCCGTCGCCCAGTTGTACCGACGGGACGTGCCCGATCTGCGCACACCTGAAGGAGCTGACCTGCTCCAAGTCCTGTGGTGCCCCTTCGACCACCAGGCCATGCCCAGGACCGCGCTGTTCTGGCGGTCGGCAGCCACGGTCACCGACATCGTCACCACGCCCCCCGAACCGCCCGTGATGCGGTCCGACGGCTACCTGCCCGAGCCGTGCCTGCTCAACCCGGAGCAGGTCACCGAATATCCCGACCACATGGAATTGAGCAAGGAACTCCGGGAGCAGCTCGGGGCCTGGAGCGAATGGCAGGCAGCCGTCACGGATGTGGACGACTACGCGTCGTCCCCCGAGTTGTTCTACGACCGTGAGTTGGCCGGCGCACCCGGCTGGAAGGTCGGCGGTTGGCCTCGCTGGGGCGCCACAGACCCCACCCCCCGGCTCTGCCCTGCCTGCGGCAGCGACATGGATGCCCTACTGACCATCGCCACGTTCGAGGGCGACAGCGTCAGCAGCTGGCTCCCGAACGAAGTTTGCGAAGACCGAGAACACACCAGTCCGTCCTCCAGCCACGCTGGGCCGGAGGGTCAGGCCGTGATCGACTTCTTCCACGCCCAAGGCATTGAGGTGCACGACCGCGGTCGCGTCCCTCGCGATGCCCGCGTCGCGCCCCTCGGCACCAACCCTGCTCCAAGGCAACCGACCGCCGTCCAGATCGGCAGCGGCTACGACCAGCAGCTCTACGTCTGTCCGGCATCGCCAGAGCACCCCCACTCCGAGCTGATGCACTAGGCCGTTTCCTCCGGATCACCTTGCTGACCAGACGAAGATGCCTGCCAGGTGGAGGGCCGCGAGGTAGATGGTGGCGGTCTTGTCATAGCGGGTGGCCAGGCCCCGCCATTGTTTGATCTTGTTGATGCACCGCTCGACCGTGTTCCGCTGTTTGTACGCTTCGCGCGCGAACGTCGGAGGGCGCCCACCGCGGCTGCCAAGCCGCTTGCGATTCGCTGCCTGGTCGACGGGCTGAGGGATCACCGCCCGGATCCCGCGATGTCGCAGGTAGGTGCGGATCGCGCGAGACGAATACGCTTTGTCTGCGAGGACCACGGTGGGCGTCGTTCGGGGTCTGCCGACCGGCCGAGGGACCCGGATCCCCATCATCACGTCCGGGAATGCCGGGGCGTCACCAGCCTGGCCGGGGTAATTACAAAGGCCAGCGGGCGGCATCGGCTGTCGGCCGCCAGGTGGATCTTCGTTGTCAGCCCACCACGAGACCGCCCCAGTGCATGATGATCGGGTTCCTCGACCGGGGCCCCTTTTTACGGGCCCCGGCCGCGTGCTGGTGAGCACGAACGACCGTGGAGTCCACCGCGACGGCCCAGTCCAGATCGCCCTCGGCATCAGCCTGGGAGAGGAGGTTCGTGAAGACCCTTTTCCAGGTGCCGTCAGATGCCCATTTCCGCAGCCTATTGTGGACGCCCTTCCACGAACCGAAGTGCTCAGGCAGGTCCATCCAGGGAATCCCGGTGCGGTACTTGAACGCGATCGCGTCGATCACCTGCCGGTGGTCCCGCCACCTCCCGCCCCGCCTCGGCGTCCGATCCGGCAGCAACGGCTCGATCCGCGCCCAATGCGCGTCACTCAACGACATGCCCCAACGAACGACTCGCATCTGCGGAGGCAACGGCCGTCCGACGTACCGGTCAGATAGGCCGCAGTACCTGATCAGGCTCTGCGGAAGCAGCCCCGGCGAACTCTGCGAAGTCCTCGTTGCCGAGCGCCAGGCCCACCTGGACGCCGTGCACTGCGGCAGGCAGGGCTCGAAACTCTCGAGGCTCGGGCGACTCGATGAGTTCCTGGTAATAGACGGGGTCAAGGCCACTCACCTCTTCCCAGTTGGTCGACAGAGCCAGCAACGCCCGCGCCGGCGACTGCATGGTGCCGAGGTCAGCAAGGAAGACAACAACCAGGTCCTCATCCACCGCGGCGGCAAGAACCTCGTCGGCCGTTGCTCCTGACCAAGCAGGCGCATCGACCAGCTGCACTGCTGCGGCAAACTCACCGTCTGGCCCCCACGGCCGGTGCAACTCCCCAACCACCTCGTTCCACACCTCGTCGTCGCTGAAGTCGGTCCTGATGACGAGAACGTCGAACAAGTCGCGTCCGATCTCAGGCAGCACTCGCTCAGGGTTCTCCGGCAGCATCATGCCCAGGACTCTCCCACCCCGCACCGACAACCAACTCCTACGGGAGTGATCCAGAAGAAACGGCCTAGACCGAAGCGCACTGCCAGTCAGCGCCCGGCGCAGCTTGCGGCGGCTCCTGGAGAAAGAGGCGCTCGGCCCATACGTACGGCTCGCGGAGTCCGGGGTGCTGCGGCACCGCCGGATCGAGGGCGCGCTCCCGCCTACGTCGGAGGCGACCAACCAGATCCGCCGCAAGTGCATCGATCTGCTGCGCGAGGCACTCGGCCTGCCCCCGCTGGGCCTGAGCGGCGGGGAGATCCCGCCCGCACCGGAGGCGGCCGCCCTCTCCGCCCTGCCCGCCAGCTCGACCAGTACCTCTCAGGTGCCATGTCCCCCGCACAAACCCGGCTCACCGCTCTGCTCGCGCTGGAGTTGGACACCGCGGCGCGCAGCGGGGAACTGGCCGAGCTGCGCACCACGGACTTTGAAGAGGGCAACACCACGGTGTACGTCGAGCGGCGACCGCAGGGGGGCGGCACGGTCGAGGGGGAGTGGGTCGAGACCTCTGCGCTGACAAGGGCCGCGCTGGAGCGCTGGCTGGATGTACGGGGCGACCTGGTGCTGCGGGCCCATGGCACGTCGAAGCTGTGGGTGTCGCTCTGGATGAATCATGATGGCGTCCTTGACGACGACGGTCGCACAGTGATCCGCCCGCCCGGGATGCCGCTGGAGGAGAACGGGTTGATCACTTCGTACCGAGTCGGCCGGCTGCGGTACGACGGACTGCGCCAACTGCTGCCGCTCAAGCTGGAGGCCCTGCGGCGCACGGTGGAGGCTGAGCGTCGGCGGGCTGCCGCGTAATTCAGGCTCCCCCGCGACATCTGCGGGCGTTTGGCGCTAAAAAATTAAGCAGAGGTGCAAGCCACCATCGCGCTCGCCGATGACCCCGACGGCAACCCAGCAGGCCGCCTGATGTGACCGCACGATCAGCCACGATCGCGGAAGGCCGGACTTGTGCCTGCCCGTCGGTCAGGCAGCCGCAGGAGCGCCGAGGAGAGGCTGACGTTCGCAACCCAGGCCCCCGGCGACCTGCAGGACAGGGGCAACAGGTAACGCACATTGCACGGTCAGTCCTGCGGGGCTCGTCGACTCGGCCCGACGCACGGCGGGAACCGGTGGACGAGCGCAGGGGATGTGCCGATCGCGTCCCTGGCGGCGAGCAGGAAAGCGTCGGCTCGCAGGCCGCAGTCGGTGTTCGCCACAGGGAGGGCAAACAGCGCCGGCTCACCCGCCGGGACGGCTTCGCGGTGTCGCGGACCGCCGGTTCGGTACGGGAGAAGGTACGGGGTCATGTGCCTGCCTTCTCCCTTACCTTGATGTCACCGCGTGACGTGACAAGCCGTGCGCTGCCTTCGGCGAGCTGGTATCCGAGTCCGACGACGGCCACTTCGCCTGCTTCGACCTGTTCCGACAGCGTGCGTGAGCGCTCGAGCATCAGGTCGACCGTGTGGCGGATGTGCTCGTCCACGTCGCTCTGGGAGTCCAGTCCGGCCGCACGGGCTGCGAGGATGCTCGGCGTGACGCGTTCGACGACATCGCGGACGAAGCCGCGGACGGAGAGGCCGTCCTCCACGGCTGCGCGGGCGGCCGCGACGGCGCCGCACGAGTCGTGGCCGAGGACGACGACCAGACGGGCGCCGAGCACACTGGTGGCGTACTCCACGCTTCCCAGCACCTCCGCGCCCAGAACGTGCCCGGCCGTACGGACGACGAAGAGGTCCCCGAGCCCTTGATCGAAAATGATCTCGGCGGCCAGCCGCGAATCGGAGCACCCCAGCACGACGGCAAAAGGGTCCTGCCCAGGAGGAGCAAGCTCCGCACGCCGGGCGGCATCCTGGTTGGGATGCCCCGGCACCCCCGACACGAAGCGCTCGTTGCCGGACAGGAGGGACTCGAAGGCCATAGCAGGCGACGTTCTCGGCATAGCGGAAGCATAAAGATCCAACCCCCCGTCAGCACGCTAGGGACGTTGTGGCCAGCGCGGTGTGGCGTTTCATCAGGTCAACCCTGCACGCGATCGGGTGACGGGACATCAGCCCTTCGCCCGGCAGGATGAGACTGCTACACCACGTCCCGTGATGATCTCCCTGCTGCGGCGCGGCCTGCCCGCGCTCGCCCTCGCCGTCCTGCCCCTGCTCGCCACAACCGGCCCAGCCGGCGCCGTGATGGCGCCCACGCCGGTGGACGAGCTGTCCTTCACCTCCTACGCCCCGACCCAGTCTCCCTCCGGCGCGCGCGGTGCCTCGATCGCGTTGCCGCTGTTCGATGCGATCGACGGTTCCCCGTCGCCAAGGAGCACCGTGAGGGCTACCAGCGCACCCTGTACAAGCACTGGAACCGCGGACAGAACGCCACCGACGGCTGCGACACCCTGCCGGGAAGTCATCCTCGCGGAGGCAATGGACGCACCCGTCGTCGCAGCCGGCTGCAAACTGACCGGCGGGTCGTGGCGCAGCGCGTACGACAACCTGGTGGTGACGGACGCGGTCAGGCTCGATGTGGACCACTTCGTTCCGCTGGCCGAGGTGTTCGACTCCGAGCAGACGCCGTGGAGTGCCCAGCGGCGGGGCCTACCACTGCACCTACGCCGCGACCTGGGTCGCGACGAAGCTGCGCTGGGACCTCGCCGTCGACAAGAACGAGCGCCAGGCCCTGCTCGGGGTCGCGGAGGACTGCGGCGACAGCACCGGCACCCACACACCCGCACCGTAGGTCCCCGCTTGTTCGCCCTCCCGCCGGCCGAAGACGTTCATACGGTGGCGCCCGTCCCCGAATGTCTCCCGGGGACGGGCGTCGCCGTCGGTCAGGCCCTCGGCGCGTAGTGGCCCTGAGCATGAGGCATCCGGCGCAATTCGTGTGCTCGCTCAGCCCGGCAGTCCGGTCTGCGGTCGGCAGACCTGGCACGGCTCGATGTCCGGATCGGCCAGGGCAACCGTGGCGTCCTCGCGGGAGATCAGCCCTATCTGGTCCGGGTAGGTGGCACAGCCTCCACGATGGAGCAGCGCTGCTGAGGAGGAGCGCTGGGGCTGGATCTTGAAGGACATCTCCGCTCGTGCCCGCTCCCGACGTTCCTGCTCCTGTGCTTCCTGGATCTCCAGTTCCCGGACGCGGCGCTCGGTCAGCCCGACCTGCCAGCGCAGCCATTCCAGGAGCGCCCGGTTCTTCTCCAGGTCGCTGATGTCGCCGGGTCGTGGCGTGCCGTCAGGCATGGCTATGCCGCGGGGCCGGCCGTGTCGTGGACGTGCTTGAGGGCGGTACGGGCTTCCACCCGGTCCGGACCCGAAAGTGTCGTCCAGTAGGGGTGTGTGATCACCTGCGTGGTCAGGTCCAGGATGCGCGCACGGTACGCGGCAAGGCGCTCGGCCTGCTCGGGCGTGTAGCCGGGGCTGTCGGGCTTCTCCGGCTCGTGGTCGCTGTGGAGCTGCTTATCAGCCTTCCACCCCGGCATCGGCTCAGCCGACCACGACAGAATCTGAGCGAACAGATCATGCTCTTTCTGCACCTCAACGAGAGCTGCCTGGAGGTCGAGGAGGTCCTGGGGGAAGGTGTAGACGGGCACGCTCCAATGCTACGTTTGTTCGAATTTCGGGTGCCACCGGACTGCCTCACCACCCGGCGGGCGACAGTTGCCGGATGACATCCGATGCCTCCCACCGCTCAAACCCTGCGCGAGCGGCCGTGATCACCCCACCGGGGAATTCGACGCGATCTCGATCGTGCCGCTGGAAGCGGAGATCGATATGGCGCTCACCCAGCACGACAGCATCGGACGCCAGCGGCATCACCTTCGGGGACTCCATGTTCATCAGGCTGATCCCGACCACCCACCACCGCACTGACCTGCGCATCACCTCCCCTCCCCCGCCATCACCAGGATGTCGCCCTTGCTCCCGACACTGGCGAACACGTCTTGGGTGCACCCCCGAAGGCGGAGGCGATGTCGGCAACGGCCGCCCGTAGTCGCGGTCGGCGAACAGCGACGTCGCTTTGCGACGGATGAGCTCACGGGTGCGGGCTGCGCCCTGCCCACGCAGCGGGCACATATAAGGGCGCTTGGGCGACATAATTCGATGCTGATACCATGAATTCATTAGGTAAGGTGTTACCTGAACGTGCTGCGCGGGCCGGCGGCATCTGGGCCGCGCTGTGCCCAGTCGAAGCCGCAGCGCCGATCGCCGACGAAGGGCTTGGCCATAGTGGGAAAGGATGCTTCGGAGCTGGGTCGCGGCCTCGTCCGCATCCTTGAGACGGGTGACCGGGCCCTGGCGGCGGATGTGGTGCACGCGGACTTCCGCAACCGCGAGGCCGCCGTATCGCCAAGGGCCTGCTCGATCCCCGGGCCGGCCGGCGTGCTGGCATCGGGGGGTCTGGATGCGCACCGCCTTCAGCGAGCTGCGTTTCCCTATCACCGGGATTGCCACGAAGACGATCGGGTCTGGGTACGGCTTCGCATGCAGGGCAAACACTCGGGACCCTTCGTCCGGTTCCGTGACGGCGCACTCGACCGGGCCGTGGCGCCCACCGGGCGCGAGATCGACTTCGAGCAGATGCACGTACTCGGGCTCCGCGACGGAAAGGTGATCTCGCATGAAGCGGTCCGCGACGACGTCACGATGCTCGGGCAACTCGGCGTGTTTCCAGCAGAGCCGACCGGCATGTTCCGCATGGTCGGGTGGCGGCTGACCGGGCAGGCCAAGCGCGCCGCGGAGCGCGTGACTGCGCAAGCCGCCGAGGCCGCCGCCCAGGTGTAGACGTTCCCGTCACATCGTCCGGGCGGTCCGGGCCGACCTGTCGAGGACGGAACAGCGTCCCGTAGCACAGCGCCGTACTCACAGAGGTTCCAAGCGTGTACCCGCAGCCACGACGGCACGCGAGGCAACCTCTTCCCAACCACACCCCACCACGAGAAGTTCACCCCTACACCGAAAGCAGAGAGATGCACGCCAACAAGAACGATGAAGCCATCACCGTCGAAACCCCGGGCTACGTGGGCAAGTGGTCGGAGTTGGGCGACATGCACTTCGCCTTCGAGACCTGCACCGCCGGATACAGCATGGACGACCTCCTCACGGCGTTCCCCGACCGCGCCTGCCCCGTCGAGCACTGGGGCTATCTGTTCCGCGGAGAGGTCCGCGTCGCATACACGGACGGAACCGAGGAGTTCCTCACCACGGGAGACGCCTTCCACATCAAGCCGGGCCACCGGCCCTACATGACCGCCGAGACCGAGCTGCTCCAGCTCACCCGCGTCGCCGACCACCAGCACCTGGTGAAGACCTTCAGCGAGGCCGGGCTGCTCGGCTGACAGTGATGATGTTCGTGGTGACGCTGCGGGCGGGGTCTGGCCCCCTCGGCTGACTGACATCCCGACTGTCCTGTTGGGGACATATCGGCCCGCCGGGCATCACCACGTGCGCGGCCGGACGGGCGCCGTGACCTCGAAGGGGACTGCAAGACGAACGGTGTAACTCCCGATCAAGGAAGATGCATCGATGACCAGCGATAACGTGACCGCGGCCGGTCCGTCAAGGTCGCTGAGCCGCAGCCGGCGAAGGGGGTGGACGACCAGCTCATCGACGAGTTGGTCGGCCGCGCCCAGGCCGAGGGCTTGCAGCCGACGGGCGAGGGCGAGCTGCAGCAGCAGCTGACCAAGCGGCTCCTGGAGTCCACCTTGGAAGGCCGGCCGACCGCCGCAGCCCCAACTCGACGGCCCTCCGCCCGGAGGGCGGAGGGCCGTCACAGCGCCACGAGCGTCCGCGGCAGATCGTTCCGCTGCGTCACGAGTCAATGCGTCGAAGCGGCTCGGAGGGTGAGGCCAGTGGGCCCATAGGTGCTGCAGAACTCGCAATCACAGCTGGTCAGGGACTTCGCCTGGCAATGGGGGGTCGGCCAGTAACGGGATACGCAGGGGCCTGGGTCGAGCGGCGTCTCGTCGCAGGGCAATGTTCTGTCACACCAGGTGCAGCGAACGGCTGCGGGCACGCCAGACTCCTGCAGCCGACGGGCTGCGACGACAGCCGTGTCGAGCGGGGCCTTCTCCAAAACCGCCGCAGGAGTGCTGCCCAGAAGAAGCTTGCTCCGCCAGAGGCTCAGTCCGGTCACCGCTCCGACTGCCTGCAGAGCTCTCTGTCCCCCGGTCCCGGGCTCGGTCACCAGCACGGTGAACTCCGACACCTCCATGGACGCATCAGGCAGGCTGTCAGTAGCGGCGCGAGAACCTCGTCCGGCAGCGGCGGAGTCTTCACCACGATCTCGGGTCTGGTCGGGGCGCCGGTGACGCGGCCCGGAGAACACGCAGGTCAGGACAACCGCCCTGCGGATTGCGGGACGTGCTCCGAATCCGAATCCAGGGCCGTCAGCCTGATCGATTCAGGAAACGTGGCTCACCATGTATGCGGTGCCTACCTTGTCTTCCGCGGGTGAGTCCGCCTGGATCGCGAGGCTCGGCTCGGCCGTAGTGAAGTCGAACCCGTTCGTCATCGGCTGCGTGCAGTCCACGCGCTCAGCTGTCCTGGCGGCGCCTGAGGAGACCGTGAAGGTGACCGAGCCCTCCCCTGCGCACGCCACCTCCACCCGCAGGGCCGTGCCGGACTCGATGGTCTCGTCCAGGTTTTGCCCGGGCACTGCGAGGGTTCCCGCCGAGACCAAACCCTTATCGCCCGACTCCAGGCGCTCTGCCATGTTGAGCAAGGAGCGGGCCTCCTCGTTCAGCTGCTCCCTGCTGGACCAGGAGGGCGGCTGCGCCATGGGAGCCGCGGTGGAGCTCGCCGCCTTCTCGGGCTGCGAAGCCTTGGACGCCGGAGGCGAGTCAGAACAGGCGGATGCCGTGCCGGTAATCAGTGCGACGGCAGTCAGAGCACTGCCAGTGCGGCGGGTGAAGCGGTACAAGAGGTCCCCCGAAGTGCACTCAGTAGCCAAGCAGGTGTGATCATCCCGTGTGGACACCCGCGTCACCTCGGCCATCGTGGCATCGGCACCAGATTGGTACACAGCTGCGGCGCGCTTCTCGAGCAAGAGGCTGTCCCATGCTGGCCGCAGCCATCCCGCAGGCCACGGCGATGTGGGGCGAGACTGTCGTGACGATGCAGGTACTCGAGTGCGACGACAGCCCATTGGTGCGGTGAGAGCTTGCAGCGGCGGTCACCCTCCTGGGTGACCGCCGCTGCTCCCTCAACGGTACGGGAGCCTCGTGCGTCGCGGCCCCGTCCCCGCTTACAGCCCCGTCATCCGATCGGTGGCCACATTGAAAAGGCTCAGTGCGTGACAGCTGTGGTGGGGATTGCGTGTGGCTGTAGATTCCGCGGGGCGCGCGGCCGCGCCAAGATTCGTCCAAGGTTTCTTCAAACCGACCCATGCAAGGTGGCACGTGACGGGCCGGACACATCCGGAACCCGACGAACGAGCCTCCGTCACTTGGGAGTCACTATGCGTCTTCGTCACACCATCGCGGGCAGCGTCCTCGCGGCAGCAGCCGTCCTCGGAGCGGTCCCGGCCGCCCAAGCAGCGCCGGCCCGCGAGTCCGGGGCGGCAGCCGCCAGCTGCCGCAAGTCTTGGTCCGACAGCAACACCTACGCGGCGCAGTGCTCTGGCGCCCCGAGTACGAAGTTCTACGCCTGGGCCGAGTGCAACAACGGCGAGATCGTCTTCGGGACGAGCAAGTACGCCAACGGGTCGCAGTCGTACGCCTACTGCGCGGGCAAGGGCGGATTCACCGGCTATGGCGGTTGGGTGGTGTGATCTGGGCGCCCGGCCGGCATCGACCGCGTTTGGCCGGGTTGCCATCAGTCGGTCACTGCGGCTGACTTGTCATCCATGCGGCCGGCCTCCTCAGCGCGGTGCTGTACGCGGAAGAGGTCGGCCGCCTGGCGCCACTGGTCCCGGGCATGGCCGGGCTGGCGGAGCACCATGTGGACGTCGCCGAGGTTGGCAAGGGTGTTCGCTTCCTCGTAGAAGTTGCCGAGGTCGTGAAAGAGGACCCGGGCATGCTCGTAGTGGGCAAGAGCTTCTTCGTGCCGGCCTGCGGCGTGCGCGATGAAGCCGAGACTGTCCAGAGTGCACGCCTCGCCGTCACGGAAGCCGTGACGGCGGTGGATCTCCAGTCCCTCCTCGCAATGGGTGAGGGCCCTGCCGTAGTCGCCCAGACGGGCCTCGTACCAGCCGACAGCGTTAAGTGCGTTCGCCTGCGCCAACGGGTCACCGCTCTGGCGCTGGAGCCGCAAAGTGTGCTGGACATGGCCCAGGGCCTTTTGGTCATCGCCCTGCCTGGCCCACGACCAGGCGATGACATCGTGAATACGCGCCTGCTCGGCGGTGTCCGCAGCCTCCTCCGCCGCGGCCAGGGCCAGATCCGCGTGGTGAACCGCGCGATCGTGGCGACCAGCGCGAGCGGAAGCGTGGGCCAGTCGGCGGTGAGCCCAAGCACGGGCAGTGCCCTCCCCCAGACGCTCGGCTGCAGCGAGTCCCGTGTGCCACAGAGCCAGGTGGTCGTGGAGCCGCCCCTGCCGCCACAAGAAGCCGTCCACGACCCGAGCCATCTGCCAGGCCAGGCGATCCCACCCGCGGAGGCTGGCCGCCCGCTGCGCCGCGACCAGACCGGCGTGCTCGATGCGGAACCAGGACATGACGGCCATTTGATCGGCTGGAGGTTCAACCGTGACGCCGTCCAGCGCCGGTTCAAGTTTCAGGACGTGGTGCTCGAACGGACTGAGGATCAGGTCGCAGGCGTACCCGGTGTGCAGGTAGAAGTCCATCAGACGCCGCAGCGCACGTTCGCACGACTCCTGTGTCTGTTCCTCCACGGCCATCTCAGCGGCGTACAGACGGATCAGATCGTGCACGCCGTACCGGCCGGGTGTCGGCTGCTGCACCAGATGGACCGTCTCCAGTTCCCGCAGCGTCACCCCGACCACAGACAGTGGCTGGCCCAGCAACGCGGCGACGGCCGCCAAGCCGATGTCTGGGGCTGGCCCTGCAGCACCCAGAAGCCGGAAGGCCTTCGCGGCGCGCTCGGTCAGGCTCCGGTACGACACGTGGCACACCGCGCGGACGTTACTCGATAGATCGCCCGCGTCCAGGGCATCCAGCCGCGCAGATTGGTCCTGGAGTTCCTCGGCTAACGCGGCGAGCGCCGGACCGTTACCGGCGGCGGCGCGGGCTCCTGCGACGCTGACCGCCAGCGGCAGACCCGCACAGTGATCCAGTACCGCAGTGACGGCCGCAGGATCGGCGGCGGCCATGCGCCCTTCTCCCAGGTGACGGCCGAGCAGCTCCCTCGACTCACCAGGCGTGAGCACGTCCAGGGGCAGAAGGTGCGCACCGTGGGTAACAGCGAGCCCGGTCAGCCGACGGCGACTAGTAACCAGCACCATACAACCGGCTCCGCCCGGCACCAGGGCCTTAACCTGGTCAACATCTCTCGCATTATCGAGGACGACCAGCATGCGGCGGTCCGCGACAAGGGTGCGATACAGCCCGCCCAAGGACTGCTGGTCCGCCGGAATCGAGCCGGACTCGACACCAAGCGCGTCCAGGAACCCCCGTACCACGCTGGCAGGCGCCAAAGGTTCTCCAGAGGGGGTGAATCCATGGAGGTCCACATAGAGCTGACCGTCAGGAAACCGGTCCATGGCCTGGCGGGCCCAGTGCACCGCCAACGAGGTCTTACCCACGCCGCCGCTGCCGCTGATGGCACACACCACCGCAGGCCCACCGGACCGACCCACCTCTCCCAGCACCTTGTCCAGCTCAGCCATTTCAGCGCCGCGCCCGACGAACAGCCCCGAGGAAGGCAGCTGGCGCGGCACGATGCGGTCGCGTGACGAGCCGACGCCAGAGACGAGAACATCATCGGCTGCCGGAGACGAGGCTAAAGCGTCGGCCGGAGTGGCGATCGCCGGGTCATTCGTGAGGACCTGCTGGTGCCTGCGCATCAACTCGGGACTCGGGTTGGTGCCCAGCTCGTCGGCAAGGGCGCAGCGAATGCGGTCGAAGCAACGCAAGGCGTCCGCAGGCCGGCCACTCCGATAGAGCGCGAGCATGTACTGGGCAGCCAGGCGCTCGTCCAGAGCGTGACCGTCGAAACAGGAGGCCAGCTCGGACAGCAGAGCCGCATGCTCACCGTGGCGCAGCAGCACGTCGTTCCGGTCCAGCAGACAGGCGTGCCGCTCCTCCAGCAACGATTCCCGTATGGAGTTGCACCATGGCGTGTCCAGCGTGGCGAAGGGTTCGCCACGCCACAACTGCAATGCCTGCTCAAACTGGGCTGTCGAACGCTCGTCCTCACCGGCCCTCGCCTGGCGTACCAGGGCGCGGAATCGGTGGAGGTCTACCCGGTCCGGATCAGTGAGTATCACGTATCCGCCTGGACGCCGTTCGATGCCGGCGCCGGAAGCCGATGCCTCCGCCACGGCGCCGAGAGCCTGCCGCAGCCGGGACAGATAGCTGTACAACGTCGACTTGGCCGCCGATGGCGGCTGGACGCCCCACACCCGGCTGACGAGGCTGTGCACAGGCACCGCACTATTGACGTCCACCAACAGCGCTGCCAGCACCCAGCGCTGGCGAGCCGGCCCGAGATCCACGACCGTCGCGCCCACGCGCGCCTGGACCTCCCCCAGCATGCCGAACTCGATCGTCACAACATCCCCGCTTCCTCCTAATCGCCTACTCACAAGCCTTATCTCTCCCGGACGTCCGGCCAATCCACAATCAGGCCAGGACGGGGCTACAACCCCTTCAGAACCCAGGGCTCCCCGCCGAGGGCTTGCCTTCCCTGGCGTCGCGGGGACCATCCCCGCGGGCGCGGTGAGCTGCGGCAGGTCGTCGGCGACCTTCTCAAGGTCTACATCATCGATAGACGCGGTCCGAGACCGGTGGATCGCACCACTCGGGTCAGCAACATAGAGGATGCCTCCCCCATTCGAAGCGATCACGATCCCGTGAGGGTCGTCCGCTTCCGGGACGCAGGCCGGGCCTTCCTCCGCGAGCCGGCGCAGGACGTCGTCGCCTGAGTGGATGCAGGAGCCGTTTCCCACGTCCGGCAAGACGACCTCCTCAAGCGCCTCGTAAAACGTCAGCAGCTGCCCACGAGCACACCGTCGCGAGGCTGGCCACCGCCCTGCTGGCCGGCGCTCTGACCGCCGATGCCGTCGCATTGGAGGCTCGCAAGGCCGCCCAGGCGGACACCTGGCCGCTGCCGTCGGTGACCCCTACGACCAACTGCTACGTCGCCGCACCAGCGGCGGCGGTCACCATGAGGGAGAAGCCCAGTGCCCCTGCCCCGCCAACGAGGCTTGACTGAGCAGGCCGCCAACGCCGCGATCGACAGCGCCTGCCGCCTGCCGCTGCGGCTTCCGTCGATCCGTGACGAGTTCAACGAGATCGCCGGTCGGGCGATCAGGCTGGCACGTTGTCGAACTGTGCGGGCCGTTTGCTGTGGCACCG
This sequence comes from Streptomyces sp. NBC_00178, assembly GCF_036206005.1. Classification (NCBI taxonomy): domain Bacteria; kingdom Bacillati; phylum Actinomycetota; class Actinomycetes; order Kitasatosporales; family Streptomycetaceae; genus Streptomyces; species Streptomyces sp. NBC_00178. Next base: position 7,288,379 of record NZ_CP108143.1, on the reverse strand, counting down.
GTCATAGGACACCAACCCAGACGTCGGGGCCCAGGGTGCCTTTCACATCCGAGGCCACGGATGTCGGGTCGACCTCGTAGCCGAGTGCGTACACCGTTGTCTTTTCCAGGCCGCGCACCTGGAGGCGTACGGGGCTGGTGCCCCGGTGCGCGCCGAGGATCCGCTGGAGTTCCTTGACGTTGTGCTCATTGACCTGGTGGGACCGTAGTTGGAGTTGTACCGGTGGGCGGCCGCCGTTCTCTGCGGACGATACGTCCAGTACCTGGAGTTCCTGCCCGAAGATGCTGATCGTTCCGTCCCGGTCGTTCAGTCGGCCGGTCACGGACACGATGCTGTCGGGGATGAGGGCGGGCTGCACCAGCGTGTAGGAGGCGGGGAAGAACAGCACTTCCATCTCGCCGTCGCGGTCGGCGAGGTTGATGATGGCCCAGGCGTTGCCTTGTTTGGTCATCTTCAATGTGACGCCCGTGATCAGTCCTGCGAGCTGCACCATTCCTTCGCTGCGGCCGGATCCGAGGAGCTCGCTGATCGTGGTGTCCCGGTTGCGGGAGAGGATGTGTTCCGTGCCGTCCAGCGGGTGCGCGGAGACATACATGCCGAGCATCGCTCTTTCGGTGGCGAGGAGTTGCTTTCTTGGCCATTCGGAATCGTCGATGGGGAAGGCGAGGCCGAGTGCGGTCGCGTCCGGGTCTTGGGCTGCGAGGTCTCCGAACAGGTCGTCCTGTCCGATGGCTGCCTGCTTCTTCACCGGGATGACGGAGTCGATGGCGTCTTCGTGGACCGCCGAGAGGCCTTTGCGGGAGTGCTGGAGGGAGTCGAAGGCCCCGGCTTTGATCAGTGACTCGACGGCCCTTTTGTTGAGCGCACTGATCTCAGCCTTGTCGAGGAAGTCGGAGAAGGAGGCGTATTTTCCCTTGGTCTTGCGGGTGCTAACGAGGGACTCGATGACGTTGTCGCCGACGTTGCGGATCGAGCGGAGGCCGAAGCGGACGTCGTCGCCGATGGCGGTGAAGTTCGCCACGGACTCATTGATGTCCGGTTGGAGTACCTGTACGCCGAGCTTGCGGGCGTCGGCCAGGTAGATGCCGGCCTTGTCCTTGTCGTCGCCCACGGAGGTGAGGAGGGCGGCCATGTACTCGGCCGGGTAGTTGGCTTTGAGGTACGCGGTCCAGTAGGAGACGAGCCCGTATCCGGCGGTGTGGGATTTGTTGAACGCGTACCCGGAGAAGGGGAGCATGACGTCCCACAGGGCCTTGATGGCTTCTTCGGAGTAGCCGTTGGCCCTCATGCCGGCGTGGAATTTTTCCCATTCGGCGGCCAGGACCTCGGGCTTCTTCTTGCCCATGGCGCGTCGCAGTAGGTCGGCGCCTCCCAGGGTGTACCCGGCGAGCTGCCGGGCGATCGCCATGATCTGCTCCTGGTAGACCAGGAGGTGGAAGGTGTTGCCGAGGATGGGTTTCAGGGCGCCTTCCAGCTCGGGGTGGATCGGGGCGATCTCCTGCCGGCCTGTCTTGCGGTGTGCGTAGTTCATGAGCGCGTTGGCCGCCATGGGCCCGGGCCGGTACAGGGCGAGTGCTGCGGCGATGTCTTCGAATCGGGAGGGCTCCATGGCCTTGAGGAGCGTGCGCATGCCGCCGCCGTCGAGCTGGAACACGCCGAAGGTATCGCCGCGGGCCAGGAGCTGGAAGGTGACGGAGTCGTCCAGGGGAATTGCCTCGTCGCCGTCTTGGGGGACGGTGTCCGTGGTGATGCGGACGCCGCGGTTCTCGCGGATGTTCTGGATGGCGTGGTCGATGACTCCCAGGTTCCGCAGTCCCAGGAAGTCCATCTTGACCAGGCCCATGTCCTCGCAGGACGGGTAGTCGAAGCCGGTGATCTTGACGCCGTCCTTGGCCCGCATGTGCAGCGGGATGCGGTCGGTCAGCCTGGTCTTGGAAAGGATCACCGCGGCAGCGTGGACACCGGTGTTACGGATCAGGCCCTCGACGCCCATCGCTCCGTCGATGACCTTACGCACGTCCGGTTCGTTGTCGTACAGGGCCCGGATCTCTCCGGCCTCTCCGTAGCGGGGGTGGTCCTTGTCGAAAATGCCGGGCAGGGGGATGGACTTGCCCATCACGTCGGCCGGCAGGGCCTTGGTGATCCGCTCGCCGTGGGAGTACGGGTACCCGAGGAGACGCGAGGTGTCCTTGATCGCGTTTTTGGCCTTGAGCTTTCCGAAGGTGTTCACCATGGCGGTGAACTCGTCGCCGTACTTCTCGACGACGTAGCGCACCATGCGGTCGCGGTGGCGGTCGTCGAAGTCGAGGTCGACGTCCGGCGGGTTGATGCGCTCAGGGTTCAGGAACCGCTCGAAGAGCAGGCCGTGCTCGAGCGGGCACAGTTCAGTGATGCGGGTCGCGTATGCCACGATCGATCCGGTCGCCGAGCCACGGCCCGGCCCGACGGGAATCCTCTGGTTCCGGGCATACTGACAGATGTCGGCGACGACGAGGAAGTACGAGGAGAAGCCCATCGGGCCGATGACCGTCATCTCGGTCTCGAAGCGCTCCATGACCGGATCCGCGATCGGCGAGCCGTAGCGCATCTCCAGGCCCTTGATGCACTCCCGGCGCAGCCACGACTCCTGCGTCTCCCCCACCGGGACATCCGGGTACTGCGGCATTTCGTCCTCAGGAGCGAACACCTGCTCGTAGGATTCGATGCGCTCGGCGATCAGGAGGGTGTTGTCACATGCTTCAGGGAGCTCCGAGAAGAGTTCCCGCATCCCGGCGGCCGTTTTGAGGTAGTAGCCGGTGCCGTTGAACCGGAAGCGCCCAGGATCGTTCTTGTCTTTGCCGACGCCGATGCACAGCAGGTTGTCGTGCGCGTCCGCGTGCTCCTCGAGGACGTAGTGAGCATCGTTTGTGGCGAGCAGCGGAATGCTCAGGTCCTTTGCCAGCCGCAGCAGGTCCCCGCGGACATTGCGCTCCAGATCCAGGCCATGATCCATCAGTTCGAGGTAGTAGTTTTCCTTGCCCAGGATGTCCTGGTAGGCGGCCGCTACCTCTCGGGCTTCGTCGTACTGGTTCAGCCTCAGCCGGGTCTGGATGACACCCAACCGAGGGGCATCCGGTCGTGCCGATGATCCCCTCGGAGTGCTCAGAGATCAGCTCCATGTCCATACGGGGCTTGCCGGCTGGGAACTGTCCCGTGTAGCTGGCCTCGGTCGAGAGGTAGAACAGGTTCCGCAGGCCCTGCACGTTCTGCGCCCACATTGTCATGTGGGTAAAACGGCCCCCGCCCGAGACGTCCTTGGATCCCCCTTCTGCGTCAGGGCCCGCACACCCCACTCCCAGCGGTCGCAGAACGTCTCGAACTCCGAGGCCAGCCCGCCATGCCCCAACTCCAGCCCCGACAGGGCCAGATCCGAGAACCCCCGGCCCGTCGACGCCTGGCCGATCATGCCGAGGTGTTGCGGTCCTGCTGGAAGTGGCGCAGCCACCAGCCTCGGCACGACGGAGGGGGTGCGCGGGCAGACGCCGAGGTGTTGTTGAACACGGCGGGGCGGCAGCTTCTGGCAGGCCTGTGCGGCGTGGAGGAGGGTGTGCTGGGGCGGGCGTTGCCGTCCTGGGGGCGGGAGGATGCCAGGCTGCCGGCCGGGGATGCCGGGGAGCCGGTGGCGGCGTGGCGGATCGGTGGTGCGGTTGCCGGGCCGGTGGCGTTCGGCTGTCGTCTGTGCACGGCCCGGCGTACGGGAGCGGCTGGGCGGGCGGTGCTGTACGCCCCGCGGTGGGCCCGTGTGTCTGTCCGGCACGGGCGGTGGCTCCTTGATGCGGATGCCGACCAGCCTCACGAGCATCTGGACGTGCGGCGTCTGCCGGAGGTGGTCGCGGCGCAGCGGCGGTGGGTGGGGGTGGCGCGGCGGGCGGTGCGGACGGGGGCCGAGCCGGAGAGGGTGTTCGCGTTGGCGCAGGCGGTGGTGGCCCGGTGGTGGGAGCAGGCCCTGCACTGGGAGCGGGAGAGGATCTGGCCGCGGCGGCTGCATCGGGTCGCGGGCGGTGATGCCGGGGGTGATCTGGAGTGGTGGCGGATCGTGGGGCGGGACGCGAGGGTGTTCTTGCCGACCTCGATGGTCAGCTTCTTCGCGATGTCGCGGACGGGGACACCTTTGAGGGGACTACGGACAGCCCAGGCCGTCCGGGTGTCAGTGCGCGTGCCTAGGGTGCCGGGCATGATCACGTTCACCGTCGAAGAGTCCTGGGACCGCATCGAGAGCTGGCTCGCGCGGCACGCCCCCCTCACCCACGGGCTGCTGCGGCCGCCGGCCCGACCAGCTGCCATAGAGGCGGCCGAACTTCGGCTGGGGGTGGCCTTCCCGCCCGACCTGAGGGAGTCGCTGCTGCGGCACGACGGTGTGGAGCTCCAGGACGGAACGCTCACGCTCGACTACTACGGACCACCATCCTCAGTCGAGGCGATCGTCTGGAGCGCCGAATTCCTGCGTGAGGTCGGGGAGGACGCTGCCGAGGAGGACGACCTCGACGAGGAGGAGCGCGACGAGCACGCCTACTGGCCGCACGAACGGCTGCTGATCACCCTGGGCGTCGGCTGGCAGTCCTCCGACGGACTCTTCCTGGCCACCCGCCCCGGCCCCAACCACGGGCGGGTCGGCCGGTACTTCGACGAGACGGGCTCGTCCTTCACCCCGTGGTCGGGACTGCAACACGTCCTCTCCGACCTCGCCACGGCCCTGGAGAACGGCCTGTCCTTCGACGGGCGGATACCCCTGGCCCACGAGGGCCGGCTGATCTGGGACGGGGACGGGACGGTCGTCACCGACCCGGCCTCCGCCCTGAGCCTGGCCGCCGCGTCCCCCGAGCCGCAGGTCCCCGCAGCCGAGCCGGCCCCGCCCGCCCCGCAGCCCGACGGGGTATACGGCGTCTTCACCCTCGGGAGCGGCGGATTCTTCGGACCCGAACCCGCACCGCCCGTGCAGCCGGACGTCGTGTTCGTGGCGGGCATCGACCCCGGGGAGCTCCTGGACCGGCTGGGCTCCGTGCCCGCGACCGCCAGGCCGCGCAGCCGGGAACAGGCACAGCTGTCCGCCGGCGCGCCCTGGGCCGCGCACCGCCCGATGGTCCGGGCCGGGTCCTGCGGCGATGGGTGGTCGTACGCCACGCAGGAGGGCGGTGACGCCCAGTTCGGCCGTCTCGAGGTGCTGGGACGGCTGTCCAGCGGAACCCGGGTGGTGCGGCTGACGAAGCAGGGACCCGAGGTGCGCGTGAGCGTCGTGGAGGACGGCACGGAGCGGACTGAGGCAGGCCACCGGGTCGAATCGCCGCGCGAGGACTACGTGACCGGCCCCGACGGGCAGCCCGCGCTCGGACGCGGCGGACAGCAGTGGCAGCGGATCGGCGTTGATCCCTGGCCCGGCTCGACGGCCGCCTACGCGCGGCTGCTGGCAGGCCTGACGGCGGAGCACGGCATCAGCTGGGACCCGGCGGACGACGCAGCGGCGCCGCTGGCAAGCGCGCTGCTGCTGCCGGTCCTCGACGAGGTGCCGGAGGCGCGGCACCCGGTCACCGTCGTACGCGACTTCGACCTCGGCGCCCTCGCGGAGCGGACCCCGCCGGAGCGGTTGCGCTCCGCGGTGGCCGCGCAGCTCGCCCGGCTGGCGTCGGAGACCGGCATCGACGGCTACCCGGAGATCGCCCGGGCGCTGGAGCAGACCGGCAGGGGCGCGCTGGTGGACCTCCCGGCCGACGAGGCCCTCGATCTGCGGATGCGGACCATCCGGGCGGAGACCCGGGCCGTCCGCGGACTGCTCGACTCGGCCCGCCACCAGCAGGACCCGGCGCCCGTCACCGAAACCGACCTCGCGGCGTGGCACGGACGGGACGCGGCGGCCGGGGCCCTGCGCCGGTTCCTGCTGCTCCCCCCGCCCGCGGCGGCGGAGACGATCCTGAGCCTGCGCATGTCCGTGCACTGGCGCGACGAGCTGGCGGCGGACCTGGCCGATTAGTGCTCTGACCGGGAAGGTCGCCGGGGTTGGCGATTGGAGCGGTTGGATGGGCGGTGACGTCCGTTCCGACTGCTGGAGGTGTGCTGGCTGAGCCTGTGCGGGCGCGCAGACTGACCGACCAGGAGGGGCGGAAGCTGCAGCAGAGCGTGCGCCGGGGGGAGTACAAGTTCGGTGCGCTATCGGCGGGCGATGATGCTGCTCGCGTCCGCCGGCGGCAACCGTGTCCCGATGATCGCCCAGCTGGTCCAGGCCGACGAGGACACGGTGCGGGACGTGATCCACCGGTCCAACGAGATCGGCCTGGCCTGTCTGGACCCTCGATGGGCAGGAGACCGTCCCGCCTACTCACCTGTGACGACGAGGACTTCGTCGTTCAGACGGCCACCACCCGACCCGTTAAGCTCGGCCAGCACTTCACCCGCTGGTCGCTCCGCGAACCCGGCGCCTACCTGCGCCGCGTTCACGGACGCGTCATCCGCATCGGCCGTGAAGCCTCACGGTGCCTGCTCCAGCGCCGCGGCATCACCTTCCAGCGCACCAAGACCTGAAAGGAGTCGCCCGACCTTGAGCGCGACGCCAAGCTCGACCGCAGCGAGCACGTCCTGGAGCACTTCCCGGACCGTATCTTCGCCTTCGATGAGTTCGGGCCCCTGGGGATCCGGCCCACCGCAGGGTCCTGCTGGGCGAAGCAGGGCAAGCCCGACCGTCTGCCGGCGACCTACCACCGCACCCACGGCCTGACCTACTTCCACGGCTGCTACGCCGTCGGCGACGACCGGTTGTGGGGCGTCAACCGTCGACGCAAACGGCGCCGCCAACACGCTGGCCGCGCTGAAAGCGATCCGCGCCGCCCGGCCTGACGACGCACCGATCTACATCATTCTGGACAACCTCTCCGCCCACACCGGCACGGACATCCGCCGCTGGGCGAAGAAGAACAAGAGTGAGCTGTGCTTCACCCCGACCTATGCGTCCCGGGCCAACCCGATCGAGGCGCACTTCGGCCCGCTGCGGCAGTTCACCCTGGCGAATTCGAACCACCGCAGCCATCCCGCGCAGACCCGGGCCCTGCACCGCTACCTGCGCTGGCGCAACGCCAACGCCCGCCACCCCGACGTCCTCGCCGCACGACGCGAGGAACGCGCCCGCATCCGCAGCGAGAAGGGCATCCGCTGGGGCGGCAGACCAGCCCTCGCGGCGCGATCAAGAACGCTCCACGCCTTCCTCGCTAGAGGCGGCGTGCCGCAACAAACGCTGAACTGGCGGGCGTTGTGAGCAGTTCAGTGGCGTCCAGGGCCGGATGAGTGAGGTAGAACAGACGGAGCTCATCCACTTCGCCCTCCAACGAGGAGGCCAACGAGGCGACAGGGTGAAGTCGTCCAGGACGAGAAAGCCACCGCGAGCCAGCAGCTCGACGACCTTCTCGGGGTCGTCACGCTTGCCTCCGCCGTCGCAGAAGAAAACATCGAAGGGGGCGTGCGGGGGCGTGCTGCTCAAGCAGCAGCAAGCAGCCGCCAGTCACCCGTGAGGACGCTGACGCGGTCGTCGTCCGCGAAGACACCAGCCGCTCGACGCGCAAGCTCCTCGTCACGCTCCACGGTGACCAGGCGGCCACCACCGCCGAGCCCACCGTGCAGCCAGGCGGTACCCACGCCCGAGCCGGCGCCGCTCTCCGCAATGATTCCGTGCGGTTTCGCAGCAGCGGCCAGCCTGAGCAACCTGCCCACCTCAGGGATGCAACTCTTCTTGAAAGCCGCCTCGGAGGCGACACGCTCCGCGGCCACCACGCGAGACGGAACCGCACGCTCTGCCATGATCACGAAACCCCCTTCATCCTGGGCATGACGCAATCCGCCGGCAGAGACGTCCGTACGGAGTTTCGCCTGCCCACACCCGGCGAACCTTCCCGGACAAAGCACCAGGGTTCAGCCGGCCTTGCACGGCTCTTCGGTGCATGCTCGGGTGCTGGCGAGGCGGTAGGAGCCGGTGCCGGTTTCGATGATGGTGCCGTTAAGAGCGGTGCGGAGCATCGGAAGGGCCCGTGGTGGGCGTGCGATGTCCCAGGAGCGCGCTAAAGGCCGTCGAGATCGCCCTCGGCGAGCTACGCCGGGCCAGAGGCTACGAGCGGGTCCTGGCCGCGCGGCCGGCCCGGACGCAAGGGGGACTGCGCGTGGATCTGGGAGCAGGCCGTCACCGACGCCCGGGCGAAGTACACCGCCGAACCCGGCCGTGACGACTACGACGCGGATCGGCCCGCCACGTAGTGAAGCAGTGCTCCCGTTGCGTCTCGTCACGGCGGGCCCTCCTTGGGGGCGCGCAGTGCCTCGGTCGCGCCGGCCTATGGGATGTAGCGGCGAAAGCCCATTCTGGTCCCCCGCCCGGCGCAGCTTCACGAGGACGACCTGGGAACGAGTGGACATGGACGCGGGCCGTCACCGAGGCCCACACCCTGCACGCCGCCGAACTCGACCGGGACGAGCACGAGGCGTAGCCGCCAGCCTCGCAGCCGGAGTGCGGAGGCCTACCGTCAGGTCACAGCCTGGTCGCCGGTCCACATCTCCGCGACGGGTCGGAGAAGAAGGCCGGCGCAGCGCCCTCGCTTCCCCGAGACCACGCCCAACACCAGCCCCCCAGAGCAAGGCAGCCAGGGCAAGAGGGGAAGTCCGAGCACTCACCACGCGAAAACTGATGTCTGACCCGCGGTTGGGCACAGGTCGGCCCTCGACACTTGTCAGTCATAGCGTCGGTCGTACTCCCGTGTCGGGCACCCGCGCCACCCACTCACCAGAGTGGCTACTGCCCTGGGTGCCACTACCGGCGCCAGAGCCTCTGGCGACCGTGCCGCGCTCCGGGCGGCAGGAACTCGAGGACCAGGCGTGTCCGCGGTTCGGGCCCGCTGAGTGCCGGCGCTCCCCCGTGTGCCAGGGTGCCGGAGGCGGGAGGCTGGTGTCTGGTACCAGTGACCGAGCTCCCGCCCCGGGCATCCGCGCAGCGGATGCCCTTCGTGCCGCCGCCGTCCGGGTCATGTCGCGTCGACCGGGTGTGCGCCGTAATGAGGGTTCGACAAGAAAAGCTTCCAGTGACGCAGGGTGCCGCGGCATCGACGTGGTGAGGAGCCGCACCCGCCCCTGACCTGCCGTGGTGAGTCGCCGGCCGGAAACTCACCACGACCCCAAGGGTCTACTCACCTGGATTGCTCACGAGTCGTGGCTCCGGCTCAACTCATTGGTGCCGCCCACACCCAGTTCACTCAACCGGGGGGCCCACGCATAGCGGCGCCTGCCAGTGCGAGGGTCAGGTGGTGGTGTGTCGCTTGGCGATGGCCAGGATTACGAGGGGCGGTACTGCTCCCATCACGCCCTGGAGCGGTAGTCCCTGCCGTGTTGCCAGCTGAGAGAACTCGATGGCGCTGCCCGAAGTCACAGTCGGTGTAAGCCATACACCGAGCGGAAACAGCACAGTCAGCAGAGCCGTCCAGGCCCCGCTGACAGCAGTACGAGGACCTGCGGGACTACCGAACACCATGCGCAGGACCCCGAGGACGAGGAGTACACCCGCGAGACCGAAGAAGACCGCGATCAGGCTTCCACTATCGCGGATCAACAGCAGCCCCGCTGCGGTGAAATACCACAAACCGCCGACAAGGCACACAAAGAGCTCGTAACACAATCTTGGTGAAACGTGCTGGCTGACCGTGATCAGTGTGAAGATTCGACCGTTCGTGATGGCGTGAGTACTCGACCGTGGGTCGTGGACGATGAGTTGTGGGCGCTGATCGAGCCGTTGTTGCCTCCGTGGCCGGAGCGGTCACCGGGGCCTCGGCCGGTGTCGGACCGGCTCTGTCTCCAGGGCATCCTGTTCGTCCTCTACAACGACATAGCGCGGCAACTCCTGCCCATGGAGCTTGGGTTCGGCTCGGGACAGACGTGCTGGCGCCGCCTGGACCGGTGGCAGAAGGCGGGGGTTTTCGACCGGCTGCACCGGGTCCTGCTCGGGGAGCTGAACGCGGCCGGCGAGCTCGACTGGTCGCGGGCTTGCGTGGACGGTTCCCACATCCGCGCGAAAAAGGGGGCGCCGGCACCGGTCCGTCGCCGGTCGACCGGCGGAAGACGGGCAGCAAACACCACCTGATCTGCGACGGACGCGGCACCTCGCTCAAAGTCATCACCACCGCGGCGAACGTCAACGACATCACCCAGACCCTCAATCTGGTCGACGGCATCCCGCCCGTCGCTGACCGGCCCGGCCGACCGCGACGGCGCCCCGAGGCTGTCCTGGGCGACAAGGCATACGACTCGAAGGCCGTACGCCTGGAACTGCGGCGCCGCAGGATCCTGCCGGTCATCTCCCTCAAGGGTGCCCCGAACATGGAGGGCCTGGGCAAGCTCCGCTACGTCGTCGAGCAGACGTTCGCCCTGCTCCACCAGTTCAAACGTCTCGCCGTCCGATGGGAACAACGCATCGAACTCCACGACGCCGTGGTCTCGTTGGGCTGCAGCCTCATCTGCTGGAGACGTCTGAAGAAGTTCGGATCATGAATTGGCGCTGCAGTTCTAGGAGTTACGGATCACGATCGAGTTGGCGTATGACGCAAGATCCTGGACCCAAACCTGCAGACGCCGCCTCCTGAGCATGTCCAGGAGAGGGAGGGTGTGTCGGTAGGTCGCTGACCAGGTGATGTCGGTGCCGCCATGGAGGGCTCGGGCCAGGTCCACAGACCCTCGATGAGAGGTGAACAGTCCTGCGGCCTGTTCGTAGCTGAACCGCTGGTCGGGAAACCATCTCGACGACGCGCTCGCGGTAGCACACACGCCCAGTAAGGGAACGGATGGTGCGCTGGTCATCCACGCGTGCCGGCCGGTCGACTCCGGCAGGTACATCCCACTCGACGTCGGCGTAGGCGGACCACAACGGCCAGGATTCTGCATCCAGGAGCGCCGCGTAGGCGACGGCGGGGGGCGCCGATGAGTGCGAAGAAGCAATAACAGCGAGGGACGACACCCCAAAAAGGGTAGACCGCGTCTCACCATGCTCGCGTTACGAGCTCTACGGCAGGTCGAGTGCGGCAGAATAGATGAACAACGGGACCCCCGAGTCGTCGTTGAGACAGATATCTCGGTCAACAGCACGGGAGTCCCGTTCACTGCGCGCTTCGCAGCCGCCACCCGTTCGGTGGCCAACTCGCAGAAGCCCCATTAGCGCGGCCGAGACGAAGGAGGTGGCCACGACGGCGCGGTCAAGGCCGGCACCGTAGATCAGCACCCAAATCAACCTCAACCCCCACAGCACTCAGCAAGGCCCCAGAATCCTCGGGCGATTCAGCCTACTCATCGAGGCTCCGTCGCCGCTGTTACGAGGGCACCAGCGGATTCCTGTGGTGCGATGCAGTTCAGCAGAGAACGGTCTTGTCGTACTGGCCGAGGACGCCCTCGTATATGTACAGCTTCTGCGTCCCGGCCGACATCACGTAGCAGTTGCTGTCGCCGGCGTAGTCCACCAGAACCTTCACGCTCATAGTTTTTCCGCAGTTGTTCGAGAGCAGGACATCGAAGCCGGCGGGGGTCTCGGTGACATACCGGCCTATACACGAAGGGGCCGTGGTTGCCGTCACGGATACTCCAGCCGCGGACGCGGCCGGAGCCGAGAACAGCAGGGCTCCAATGACTGTCAGTGCAGCAGCACCGTAGGAGGCCATCCGGCTTCTGCGCATAAGTTTTACCGTCACTTTCATTCGGATACGAGCGACACATGGTTGCGGGAGTGCGCGCCGCTACAACCCTGCGCGCAGAGAATGACTGACTGCATCGTGCATGTGATTCGTTCGATGCAGGTACTGCTGCTGCAATAACGGTGCCGACGAGTTTGCACAGGAATGAGAATTCTGGACCTGGCAGGGTAGAGAGCTGACCCAGGTCGGCCTGTTGTCGGCATTCGCTCGCGAAACAGTGCACCACCGCTATGGTGACCCGTTCCGCGGGCACGACCAGTGCTAGGAGGGCACCGACCTGTAGTCGCAAACGATATCCGCCCCGTTCCAGCACGCTTCAACGCCGACTACAGTGCCGGAGAAGGTTCGGTTTCCACACCCGGCAGCTGATCCGTTTCCGTCACCGACCTTGACCGGAGATCCGCTACTGAAGTAGAAGGTGCCGGATACTCCGACCCCGTCCGCCTCCTTGTCGCAGACCTCAACCCAGTGTCGGTCCGCCCCGACGCCGACGTAGTTCGCAAAAACGGACATTCGCCAGTAGCTCGCTGCCTGAACCGGGAGGGTGGAAGCGATAACGAACAGGCTGGCGCCTGCGAACACGGCAGCAAGCCGGGCGATCACCAAACGAGCACTCTTCATCGGTCCCCAATCAGAAGTCGGTAAAGCGTCCGGTCCGTGGTCTCCTGACAATCCACCACCGGTGTGCGTCCCGGCAAGGGAAGCCCCTCGCCGCATTGAAAGAGGATGTTGCCGGACTCTCCGAACTGGCTAGAAGTGTCTTTCAAGCCAGCTATATGGCCAGTTAAGATGTCACCCGATCGTGCGGCAGCCCTCGTTATGTTTTCCGCGGTTCCGCAACGGAGCCGCTGGCCTCCGGGCGCGGCATGGCTGTGTCCCTCTGTCGAACGCATGGCCTGGGGGGTGGTGTCACCGGGCCCGGGGGTGTTCGTCGGAGACGCTGATCAGAGGTCCGGCCACCATCCGGTCCGGCGCAATGCCGGACAGTTCGCGGGCAGCAGGTCGTCATAACGTGGATGCGCGAGCACGACACCCGGGCCGAGGCCGGCACCCTGAACATCCTTCGGGGAGAGGGAGAGCAACGATGTTCGACACCACCGAGGTGGGCGTCTTCCTGGGTCTGGACGTCGGCAAAAGCGCCCATCACGGACACGGGCTGACTCCGGCCGGAAAGATGGTCTTCGACAAGCAGCTGCCCAACAGCGAGCCGAAGTTGCGGGCCGTCTTGGGGAAGCTGGCCGCGAAGTTCGGCACCGTTTTGGTGGTCGTGGACCAGCCCGCCTCCGTCGGCGCCCTGCCCCTGGCCGTCGCCCGGGACACCGGCTGCAAGGTCGCCTACCTGTCAGGGCTCGCGATGCGCCGGATCGCCGACCTGTATCCCGGTGAGGCGAAGACCGACGCCAAGGACGCGGCGGTGATCGCGGACGCTTCCCGCACCCTGCGCTCGCTCGAAGTCACCGATGAGATCACTGCCAAGCTCACCGTCCTGACCGGCTTCGACCACGACCTCGCCGCAGAAGCCACCCGCACCTCCAACCGGATACGCGGCCTGCTACTGAGGTTGAACTCGTGGGGTCGTAGGGGCTGACTGGTCCTCGCTCCTGCGGTATCACCGGGGTATGCGGTATCCACAAGGGGGCGGGCTGACTGCCGAACGTCAGCAGTTTCGCGAGGAGTTACGGCTCAAGGCGGCCGAGAGGTTCGCCCAGGGCGAGGCGAGCTCGGTGATCGCCAGGGCCTGCGGGTGAGCGTCCGCGCTTCCGTGAAAAGACCCTCTACCCGGGCAGCACCGTCCAGACGGTCACCCCGGACAAGTCAGGCCGCCCCGAGAAGATCAAGGCCACCTCACCCAAGGGCACCATGGTCGACCTCGCGTACTCCTACCTCAACGGGACCAAGGACGGCCGCAAGATCCGCACCAGCACCGACGCGGTGAGCGGCTTCAAGACCTCCTACAGCTACGACAGCGCAGGCCGCTTCTCCTACGCCAAGGAGGAGAAGGGCACCACGCTGAACAGCTCGTGGCAGTACTGCTACGACTTGGCCGGCAACCTCACCTCCCAGGGCGTCGACCCCGGCTGCCCGCGCGGCACCACGTACACGATCAACGACGCCCAGCAGGTCACCGCGAAGAACGGCTCGACGGCGAACTGGTCCTACGACAAGATCGGCAACGAAACCGCCGGCGCCTCGACCCCCGAGGGCACCAGGACCGGCGAGAAATGGTCCGACTACTCCCAGATGACCTCGGTCACCGTCGCCGGGAAGACATACGCCGGGCAGTACGGCTCCACGGACCAGTCCGAGCGGATCAAGCTCGGTGACACGTTCTTCCACAACGGCCCGATCGGCCTGGCCGGCACGTCGACCGCCGGAGTGGACACAGGATTCAACCGTGAACCGGGGGGCACTCTGAACTCCATGACCCGCGGGGGAAAAGCTACTACTACCTGACCGACGCACTCGGTTCGGTGGTCGCCATGGCCGACGAGACCGGCGCGAAGGCCAACAGCTACGACTACAGCCCCCGAGGCGTCACCCGAAGCACCACCAGCGAGACGGTGCCCCAGCCCTACCGGTTCGCCGGCGGCTACCAGGATCCCACCGGCCTCTACCACTTCGCCGCCCGCTACTACGACCCCAACATCGGCCGCTTCACCAGCCCCGATCCCTCCGGCCAGGAAGAGAACCCATACCTCTACGCCGAAGGCGACCCCGTCAATCGCATCGACCCCAACGGTTTGCTCAGCTTCGGGGATGTCACCGGCATTGGGGACTGGGCGAGCCTCACCTACGACACGCTGACGGGTGACACAGAGGGCGCCAACGCGACCAAGATGGGCATCCTTGCCGGAATTGGCGTGGAGAGCCTTTGCATGGCGGGCGCTGCCGCCGGGTCCTTTGCGACTCTGGGGGTCTCGGTGGGCGCGAGACTGACCGGATGCTCGGTCGTGGCTGGGGCTGCCGCCGGGGCGACTACAGCCGCGTACAGCTAATCGACAGAATGGGGGCGGGATCCCTTTCCCGCCCCCATAGGGCAGGAGTTATCAATGCGTCAAGCCGTAAGAGTCGGATCAGCATTCTTAGCATTATGCTGCGGCGCCTCTTTACTCTTCCTGGATATACAAGATGCGGGCGACGGAAACTCCCGCCCAGCGCTCCCCATAATCATCGGAGCCGCGATCTTCATTGGTGGACTCTTTTTCATATTCAAGAGGACTAAGTCATGACTCTTTCCGCGCTAATGCCTCCCTCCACTGCTGGGCTTCCGGTCTGGGGAATAGCTCTCATAATCTTATTTTTCCTTATCGCTGTTATCTTCGTTCTCACACGTCGCCGGAGAAAATAGGCCCGGTAGGGGTCGTGGCGACGGCAAAGTCACGGCACAGTGCTGACGATTTCCATGGCGCTCCGGTCCGCCCGTGTGGGGGGTCTGTCAAATACGCCGGTGTAGCTCGGGTTGTTGAGAGTTACTGTCGGGCTGCGGAGGGTCGGCCATCGAAAGTGACGTCAAAGGCGTTCAGTGTGGTTTTTCAGCGCATGGTCAGAGTGCCTGGCCCGTGCCGACGGGGTCCAGGGGCATGATCGCCATGCAGACGCACTTCAGGGTGGCCTGCTCGAGGAGGAAGTGGCCGCAGGCGGACCGCCCGCTGGATCCGCGCGGAGGGCGTTTTCGCTATCCCGACCCGACTTTCGGAAGGAGAAAGCATGCCTCATGTGGGATGGTCGGTGGAGCAGCGAGCTGCTGTAAAGCGGTATGTGCAGTTCGCCACGTTCTTCGCCGTCGTCGGAGTGCTGTTCTCAGCATTTCTGATCATTTCGGGAAACTCTGGAGGATGGGCCTTGCTGGCGCTTATCGCTTGCATTTGCCTCGTCGGTTACTTCTTTGTTCAAAGAGGCAGGGCGGGCAACCCTGACCGCGATCCTTCGTGATGGGCCACCGACAGAGTCGGTGGCCCATCACGTTGTTGATGACGGTGGTCGGGCTGCTGGACAACGTGACCGGGTGGGGGCTGAAAGCCCCGGTCGTGGTCGCGGATGCGGGTTACGGCGTCAGCACCCCCTTCCGCCATGGCCTGGAGGAACGGGGTTTGTCCTATGTGCTGGCGCACTTCCAGGCCGTCACCAGCGGTTTGTACCCGCGTGAGCCCAGCAGCGCCACGGCAGCGGTATCCGCATCGGGCACGGTCTGCACGATGCCTTCGCTGCCGGCCTCCCGCGCCCGCGCCTGCGTCCAGTCGAGAAGTCCCGCGCCCAAGCCCCGCCCTAACCTCGGGCTTTCACGAACTGGGCGGTCTGCGAGTTGATCACAGCTGGGAGAAGTACTCCTGCCCAGCGGCATCGGGACTTGTCGAGGGTCCGGTTGGGTGCGAGGGGAGGAGCACCCCTCAGGTGAAGCGAGCGTACGATCTTGCCCCGAGCACTCCCTGGTCGCCGTCGCGTGTCCGTCTATGCTCGCAGTGATGAGGTCGCCCGCACGGTAAAGAACGGGACCCGGGGTGCGGTCAGGGTCGTTTGCCTCATCACCATCGCGTGATGGAATCCGCGTAGCCAACCTCGCGGAGTCACCCGAGTAGGTTGTCCGACGGGTGGTCAGAAGAGCGAAAAATGCCCCTGCCCAGCGAGAATGAGGATTGTCTGGGCCCTCGTTCCCGCGCCCGTCGGAGGCACTTTCCAGGTGAGTAAGCGTATCGGGTTGTACCCGCGTGTCCGCGTCGAGGGTGGTGGCCGCGGGGCGGTCTCGCGCCGGGGCGGTGCTGCTGGTCGAGACGGTCCGTACGTCCGGCCTGGACACCGCGATATCGGCGGCAATGGCGCCGTGGCGCAAGCCGCGAACGGTGCACGATCCGGGCAGGATCCTTCTGGATGTGGCCCTGGCCGTCGCGCTGGGCGGAGACTGCCTGGCCGACATCGGCATGCTGCGGGCCGAGCCCGAGATGTTCGGCCCGGTGGCCTCCGATCCGACGGTCTCCCGTCTCGTCGACGCTCTCGCCGCAGCCGGGCCGAAGGCGCTCACCGCGATCCGGTCGGCGCGGGCAGGAGTACGGTCGCGGGTCTGGGAGTTGGCCGGTGCGGACGGTCCGGCCGCCGACGGCACCGTGATCGTGGACATCGACGGCGTGCTGGTCCTGGCGCACTCCGAGAAGCAGGACGCCACCGCGACCTGGAAGAAGACCTTCGGCCATCACCCGCTCGTCGCGTTCGTCGACCACGGCCAGGCCGGTTCCGGAGAGCCGGTGGCTGCCCTGCTGCGGCCCGGCAACGCAGGCTCCAACACCGCCACCGATCACATCGAAACCACCCGGCTCGCCCTGGCCCAACTGCCCCGACACCTGCGGCGGGGCCGGCAGACGTTGATCCGCACCGATTCCGCCGGCGGTACCCATGCCTTCCTCGACTGTCTCTCCCGGCCCGGCCGGTGGCTGTCGTATTCCGTCGGAATGACCATCACCGACGCCATCCACCAGGCTGTCCTGAAGATTCCGAAGAAGGCCTGGGTCGCGGAGATCACCGACATGCCCGACCTGAGCACGTGGCCGATGGGGATGCGGCTGGTCGTCCGCAAGGAACGGCCTCACCCCGGCGCCCAGTTGCGCTTCACTGACCTTGACGGGCTTCGGCTGACCTGCTTCGCGGCCAATACAAAAGGCGGCCAGCTCGCCGACCTCGAACTGCGTCACCGCCGCCGGGCCCGCTGTGAGGACCGCATCCGAGGCGCCCGCGACACCGGCCTGCGGAATCTGCCCCTGCACGACACCGCCCAGAACCGGATCTGGCTGGAGATCGTCTCCCTCGCACTCGACCTTCTCGCCTGGATGCCGATGCTCGCTCTGACCGGCGCCACCCGCCGCTGGGAACCCAAGAAGCTCCGTCTGAGGCTGTTCTCCGCCGCCGCCCAGCTCGTGAGCGCCGGCCGACGCCGCTGGCTCCGCTTCACTACGCGATGGCCCTGGACCGACGAGATTACCCGGGCAATCGATCGGCTCAAGGCCCTGCCGAGCCCCGGCTGACCAGCCACACCGACCACCCCAACAATCCGCACCACCACACCGGAGCAGTGGAACCCCGGCGCTCACCCGACGCGACACTCGGGCTGTTGGCCTGCCCACCCTCAGCCACCGAAAGCGAAACGGTCCGCCGACTCCGTCGGCGGACCGTCAAGAAAGATCGAGGCTAGCAAAGGCGTTGGGCGTGTCGGTGGGTGATGAGGCAGGTGGCGAGGCCGAGAAATGCTTCGTGAATGTCGTCGCGTCTGTCCAGTGCGTGAGCTCGGGCCGGCGGACGACCACTCCGCCCGGCCACACGAAGTACGGACGCGCCCCGCAAACAGCCGCAAGGCCCCTCCCGCACCCAGTGCAGGAAGGGTCTTGCGGTTTCCAGGCCAGCGCTACAGGCCCCGATCCCTGTTCCACCGGCTCACGCTCATCGCGTACACGACGTTCCCGATCCCCATCGTGAACATGAACAGCCAGAAGTGGACCCAGAACGATTGACGCCGCCGCCGGCTACCGAAGCCGCCGGCGATCGCCGTCGCCGAGGCAGATGACGAAGCCGCCACGTTGTTGTTGATGATGATCGGAGGCATCCCGGGCTGGGGGACCTGGGAAGGCTGCTGATCCGGAGCTGTCGTCATGACGATTCCTCTGTGCGAAGTGCAGGGTGCGGACGCAAGGTAAAGCCGCACCACTGATCACCGACGCGGAACCGCCTCCATGTCACCCGGTAGAGGGCGCGCGGGCCTCGGTCGCGAGCCTGCTCACTTCCCGGGTCGGACTTCTTGCGCGAGACCGAGTGGACGAGGCTACGAGCCTGACCCGAGTCTCGCCCAGTGAAGATCATTTACGGGACAACCCTTAGGCATGCCCGGATATCGTTCGCCAGTAAGTAAGTGAACAGTGTCTGTTCGAGGGTGGGGACCTGATGGTGCGAAAGAGTGGGCGAAGACTGGTGTCGGTGGTGGCGCTGCTGTCGGCGATAGGACTGACCGCAGGGTGCGGGGACAGTGCCAAGCCCGTCGACGCCGGGAGAAAGCCGGGGCTGGCGACGAGCACGGCAGCCGGCAAGGCGGGGGAGCACTCCGAACCGCTGACTGCTGCCGAGCTGAAGGCGGCACTGCTCACCGCAGACCAGACCGTCGGTTTCGAAATCACGGAAAGCAGTTCGCGCGACGGGGCTGAACCGGACTCCTCTTTCGACGCTAAGGAGACCGTCTCCCCGGAGGGCTGCCAGCTCGTGAAGGAGGCAACCGGGGGTGACGGTGGGGAGGCCGCCGCGGCCTCGTCGATCATGTACCGGGCGGGGACCTCCATGGCTCCTAGGAGCACCAACCTGATGAGCTATTCGGAAGGGGCTGCTCGGGCCCGCATGAAGCAGTTGCGCGAGGCCCTCGGGACATGCGGCCGGTTCAGCTTCAGCAACACGTTCGGAAAGGCGTCCGTCACGACCGAGGCGCTAGATGCCCCGGACCTAGGGGAGAACGCACTGCGGTACCGGACCCTGTCCCGGTTGGACAACGGAGGCTTCGCCTGGAAGCTGGTGACCGCGGTACGGGTCGGAGGCGTCATCGCTACGATGAACGTCCTGGACACCACCGGGCCTATGCCGCCCGAGAAACTCGCCGCGTTCAAGCCGGACCCGGGCCCCGACGAGGCGGTCATCGCCACCCTCATCGCGAACGTCACCAAAGCCCAGAGAACCTGAACTCAAGCACGGCTCGCCGCATGCCCCAACTCGTGGCACGCATCCGCATTGTTGCAGCAGTCCGGCTCCAGCTGCCCCGAAGCTGGATTGCTCGCCCGTAAGACACCTTCGCTCGGCGGACTGCGAAGTCTGACCAGCATGCAATCCGCCACGCCCGAAGCTGCCCGAAGCTGCGTCCCGTGCGTACACGTCGTTGGCCAGACAGGCCAACGAGCCGCTCAGTCACAATCCGAACCGCATTTGTTCCACGCCCCAGTGGCAGGAAGCACTACGAACCCGGAACGCAGGGAAGGCCCGAACCCCAGGAGCTCCTGGGGTTCGGGCCTTCCCTGGTGTCAGAACGCCAGGTCACGGTTGGTGGGGGCGTAGGCCAACGGTGGTGAAGACGCCGTGGCTCGGGAGGGGGAGCCGGAAGGTCGCGCCACTCGTGACTGCAGGCAACGCCTATATGGATGGCTCAGCTAGTGCCGCGTCAGGCAACGTTTGCCCTGTCGACGACGGCTTGTAGGTGCTGGTCGTCGGCATGGCGGTTTCGCCAGATGATGTAGCGGCGGATCATGCTGCCCTGTTCCTTGTGGTCGGCGCGGTCCGTGCCGTCCAGGGTGAAGTAGCGCAGGGCCGTGAACTGGGCCTCGATGCGGTTGAGCCAGGAGCTTGGTCGGTGTGTAGGCGATCTCGACGTTGTTCGCGGCAGCCCAGATGCCGACCCGTTGACACCTCTTCGTGGTCAGGTGCGGGGAGAAGTTGTCGGCCACGATCGCGATCCTGACGTCGGCCGGGTAGAGGCTGCGCAGGTAGCGGCAGAACTCCAGGAACTGGGTGCGAGGCTTGACCGGTTGATGTGGCCGTAGAGCTTGTCCTTGGACAGATCCGGAGCGGCGAACAGGTGCCGTACCCCGCCGTAACGGTTGTGTCGCTCGCCGCCGCCGGCGCGGTTCGCGATCGGGATCCTTGTGCTTGCCGCCGCCCTCGGCCCACTGCCGCCCGGGCGGGGCATCAGGTTGAGCGACCCGAACTCGTCCATGCAGAAGATGACTTCGGGTTCGTCTTCCTCAGGTATGACCTCGCCGTCGGCGATCGCGTACAGGTGCTCGACCCGCGCTTTCTTGGCCGCGTAGTCCGGATCGCGTGAGGTCTTCCAGGTCTTCAGGCGTTGAAAAGAGACGCCCTCCTCGCGGAGCAGGATGCGCAGGCCCTCGTGGCTGATGTCGTCGACCACCCCCTCGGCGACCAGGAAGTCCGCCAGCTTGGACAGGCTCCAGGTCGAGAACGGCAGGTCGTGCTCGGTCGGCTTGGACTTCGCGATCTTCTTGATCTCACGGCGCTCCGGCAGTGTGAACGTCTTCGGCCGGCCACCGGAGTACTTCTGATACAGAGAGTTGAAGCCGTCGGCGTTGAAGTTGTGGATCACATCCCGGACCCTGTCATCGCTGGTGAACGACACCTCGGCGATCTTCGCGACCGGCATGCCCTGCGCGGACAGCAGCACCATCTGGGCGCGCCGCCAGGTCACTACCGACCCGGTGCCTCTGCGGATAATCCGCAGCAGTCGCCGCCCCTCATCGTCATCGATCTCTCGGACACGCATCCGTTCGGCCATGCGCACATCCTGGCAGTGACCGGGACCTGGGACGGCGCTGCGGTTGCTTCACATCGCTCGGCGTTTCCTCAGCTCAGCGAGCCATGCCCGTACCTGTTCGTCGTCGTGCAGGTAGTCGCCGCTCTCTCCCGCGGGGAGATCGATTCCGTAGAGGCAGTTCAGTGCCCACCAGGACAGGTCGTCCCAGACGATCCCGTCCTCCACCACCCACCTCGCCGCCCAGCGGTCAGCCTCGTCCCGAGGCAACCGACCCGCGACAAGCTCAACGAAGCGATCTTCGATCTCATCAAGAGTTGGCTGGCCGTTGACATCCATGCCCTGACCGTACCGGCAGGGCAAACGTTGCCTGATGCGGCACTAGGCACGGCTCGACGTCGGAGACCTTCGTGGTGCCGGTGACAGCGAAGCGTCGTTGGACTTGGTCGCTTAACGGGCCGACGAGTGTCAGTGTCCTTCTGAGGCGGATGGCGAGCAGGTGCTCGAGCAGATGAGCGTCGCAAAAGGCCAGACCGGCCAGGTCGGCTGTCACCGGATTCCTTGAGGCCATGGCTTCGCCGAAGACGGCTGCCAGCCGCTCGTTCGTATCCGGGCCGGCGCTCCCCCATGGGGCTATGACGAGCGCCCGGGGGGGAGGGATAGCGGGTACTGATCACCATCAGTTCTTCAGGTGCTGGACGGGCGGAATGCACCCTTCCAGGATCCCACCCCACGCCCTGCCCGGAGCGCGGGGGCAGGGTGGTGGAGGGCAGGACAGGGGTGTTGGGTGCGGCCGTTCAGTCCGTGGTGGCCCCTTTGGCGGTGCGGCGGTATTCGGCGTTGATGCGCTGTGCTTCTTCGAGCTGGTCCTCGAGGATGACGATGCGGCAGGCCGCCTCGATCGGGGTACCGCCGTCGACGAGTTCACGGGCGCGAGCGGCGATGCGCAGCTGGTAGCGGGAGTAGCGGCGGTGGCCGCCCTGTGAGCGCAGGGGGGTGATGAGTTTGGCTTCGCCGATGGCGCGGAGGAAGCCCTGGGTGGTGCCCAGCATGGCTGCGGCGCGGCCCATGGTGTAGGCGGGGTAGTCGTCGTCGTCGAGACGGTTGAACGAGTCGTCTGCTGTCACTTGCACCTCTTCTGCGGGAACGCGTGGAGGGGCCCCGGTGCCATGTTGCACCGGGACCCCAAAGGAACTGCTACACCATCTGCCGGCCCTGAACGTGTGCCGGCCTGTTGTTTCCGCGTACCCGACCTGAATGCTGGGGTCGGGGGTGCGGGGATCGGGGTTGCTTGACCGGAGACCACCTCACTATCGATGTCCTGCGGTACCCGGACTCGCGTGGTGTCCGGGCGATCCTGATGGTGCCTCAATCCTCCGTTCATCCCTCTGGGATCACTGACTTGCTCACCTGCTGGTCCTGCTTTTCTGCGTACTGCTGGTACGCGAACTGTGATGCGTACTACTGGGTGGCCTGTGACAGCGCCACCCTTTCGGCAGCCAGCCCCGTCGCCCGTCCTGCCACTGCTCTGGCTTGGAACCCCACTGCCGAACCTCCCGATGCGCGCGCCCGCAGCCGACGCCTTCACCGAGGTACCGCTTACTCACTGCACTGCTGGTACTGCGAACTGCACAAGCCGGTACTGCTACCGCGTCAACTGCGGTCCTGCTCATGGTGGCCCCTGATCACTGCGGGCCGCCCGGTCCGGTCGTCAGTCCCGTCGCCGTCCTGCAACAACCCTGGCTTCGAAACTCCACCACCGCACCGTCCTGCGAACTGCACCTACCTGTACTGCGGGTATTGCTGCCGGGCAGTTCGTCTCTGCCCGGCCCTGCTGTCCTTCTGGCTACGAGAGAAACCATAACCGCACCACCACCTGATGTCTACTCTGGTCAGGATAGATTTTCGCCCTTCGGTCAGCGAGGTAGTCGTCCTCCCGGCGAACAGGACCCAGGGTTGCTCGCTGCCGGGCGGCAGATGCCCCAGACCACTCAACCTCCCTCGGGCCAGTCAGGCTCGCGGCCCAGGAGCCGGGGCTCGCAACCCCGGCCTTCCCCTCCGTTCACAGCGCGCCCCCACACCACACCCGGCCCCCCGGCAGGGCGGGGCAGGTGCCGAGGCGCGGGGAAATCGCGCGGCGTCGTCACCCCGCGCGTCATTCACCAGGGCTGGGCGGCCGGCCCGATCGTGAACTCGTCGACGGTGGTGTCGGCAGGCAGGTCGAGCGCGTAGGCCACGACGTCGGCCACCCGCTCCGGCGCGATGCCGTACCGGTCGTACACCGCCTGCGCGCCCTCGGCCGTGTCCCTGTCGCTGATCACGCCCAGCAGCTCGGTGTTGATGGCCGCGGGGTAGATCGTGGCGGTGCGGATGTTGGTGCCCTCGGCTGCGGACTCCATCCGCAGCACCTCCATGAAGTCGCGCACGAACCACTTGGTTCCGCCGTACACGGCCCCGCCCGGGTATGCCTTCAGGCCCGCGACCGAGGAGGTGGTCAGGACGTGGCCGGCCTTCTGCCCGATGAACGTCGGCAGCACCGCGGCGACGCCGTTTGAGTACACCGGTGATGTTCATGTCGACCATCTGGTGCCACTGCTCGGTCTTGAGTGCCGAAAGCGGGCTGTTGGGCATGAGGCCGGCGTTGAGGAAGATCGCGTCGAGGCGCCCGTAGGTCTCCTTGGCCAGCTGCACGAGCGCTTCGTCGTCCGCCTGCCGGGTGACGTCGATCACCCGGCTGACTGCCTCGCCGCTGGCGGCAGCGATCTCCTCGACGATCCGCTCCAGCCGGTCGTGGCGTCGAGCGCCGAGGACGACCTTGGCTCCCCTTGGCAGCCAGCAGCTTCGCGGTCGCCTCACCGATCCGCACCGGTGATGACGACGACTTTCCCCGGAATGTTTGATGCCCATTACATTTGCCCTCTTCTTCGCTTCCCCGCCGGGCCGGCTCTTCGGCGAGCCAGGGGCAGGGGGTGTTCACGATCAGACGCACGTGCGGCGCGACACCGTCGAGTCCGCCGGCCGTAAAAGCGATACCGGGAGGGTCCGTCAGGCCCCCCAGGAGACGCACTCCCTGCCGTACCGTTGATCGTGCGGGCGGCTGACTGCCTGCGCATTTCGAGAGGCGGCCATGGGTACGGGCCATGGGTACGAAGGACGGCATCCGTGAGTTCCTCATCGCGAAGCGGGCTAGCATCACCCCCGAGCAGGCCGGGCTCGCAGCCGGTGACTCCGAACGACGCGTGCCGGGCCCGCGGCGGGAGGAAGCCGCGGTCCTCGCCGGTATGAGCCCGGACTACTACACCAAGCTCGAACGCGGCAGCACGAAGCTGCGCACCGCTTCCGACGGTGTGCTCGACTCCATCGCCCGCGTGCTGCAGCTCACCGATGTCGAACGCGAGCACCTCAACACGCCGGCCCGAGGCACTGCCGCGCCGCGTCTGGCCACGCCGGTTCAGAAGGGCCTGCGGGAATCGATGCACCGGGTGCTCGACAGCCTGGCGGTACCCCCGGCCTACAACACCCACCAGGACGTCATCGCCACGAACCTGCCCGGGCGGGCGATGTTCGCCCAGCTCTTCGACAGCGACAGCCTCGCCCGGTTCACCTTCCTGGACTCCCGCGCGGAGCAGTTCTTCGCCCACTGGCCGCTGGCGTGCAGCCTGACCGCGGCGATGCTCCGCTTCCAGGTCGGACGCGACCCCCCGACACCGGCCTCACAGCGCTCGTCGGCGAGCTGTCGACCCGTAGCCCGCAGTTTCGACAGGACTGGGCCGCTCAGGACGTCCACGAGCACCGCACCGGCCAAAAAAGCCTACTGCCACCCCGAGGCCGGCACCCTCGACGTCTCCTACGGCGTGCTCGAGATGCCTGGCGAGCCCGGGACCTCCATCACCACATACACAGCCGAGGACGGCAGCCCCACGACGGAGAAGTTCCCCATACTCACCAGGTGGGCCGCTGCCCGGAACCCGGCCTCGGGGCATGGCGGTTACCACCAAGCCGGTACGCCAGCGATCATGGGTCCCGGCCCGGGCAGCCGGACCGCGCAGACCGGTACACCGCCCCCTCACAGTCCGCCGCTGCGAAACGAGGCCCGCCCGAAGGACCCGAACGTCACGATCGCCGCGCAACTGGTCGCCCACGGCTACAACATCGGCTACACCCCGCTCATGGGCGACACGGACCCGCTGAAGTACGGCAGGCTGTCCCACGTCGACCAGACATACCCGCGACTGGCGACGTACCGGGCCGCGAACGCCACCCTCACTGAGCACCAGGCGCCCATCCCGCCCGCCAAGACCCGGGGCGGGGACTAGGCCGCCTCGGTGGACAGGAAGCGGTACATCGTCCCCGTACCATCGCTGTACGCGCGGCCGCACCCGAAGTACTTCGGGTGCCGAGGCGACACGACCCGCCACGACATGCCACGACATGCTCAACGACCAGGCCGCCGGACTCGGTGGGAAGGGCCGAGGAAGTCCTGGGGGAAGGCGTAGGCTGGCACGCTCCAATGCCACGCCTGTTCGAGTTCTGGGCGCCACCGGACTGCCTCACCATCCGGTGGGCAGTGCTGAGGAGTTGTACGAGCAGGCTCCGTGCGGGTATCTGTCGACGCTGATGGACGGCACCAGCGCGTAGATCAACACCACCCTGCTGGAGTGGCTGGGCCTGGAGCGGTCCCGGGTGGGGCGGATGCGGTCGCCGATCTGCTGACGGTGGGCGGCAAGCTGTATCACGAGACGCATTTCGCGCCGCTGTTGCAGATGAAAGGTGGTCCATCGTCATCCCCGCAGGACGCGGGGCCGGTGACGGAACCGACCGATCTCCTGCGGTCGCTCCTGGCCGCCTCGATCTCCACCACCACGCTCAGGATGACTGGCAAATAGCTGATGGGGGGGGCGGCGCCCGGCAGACCGCCCGCTGTTCCCGGAAGCTCAGCCAGGCCCTCTCCGGCAGGCTTTCGCCTTCGGTTCAGCGGCACGGCGCCGCTGCTCCAGCGCTTGGTCGCGGGCGGCCTGAGGGTGGTAGGGGGCGTCTCTTTCATCCGCGGGACATCCACTGTCTCGGTGAGGTTCGGCGATCGCGGGCGCGATCAGTGAGCGACGCGCCACAGCAGCGACGCGACCATGGCGCACTGGCGTCTGCGGCCCTTCGTCGGCGAATAGCCGAGTTGGGCGCTCAGCAAGGTCAGGCGCTCCTGCAATGTCGAGTGGTGGACATCCAGGGCCGTCGCTGCCTGGCGCAGGCTGTCGTCGTTCTGGAGCACTGTCTGGATGGTCTCGATAACCCGTGGGTGGCCGCTGAACAGGTCGTCGAGGCGGCGCACGTCTTCGAGTTCGGCTGCTTCCGCGGGCGTGAACCGCTCCACGAGCGCTGCGAGTGCGCTCAGGTCGTCGTACCTTGCGACCGAGGATACGACCCCGCCCGCCGGGCCCGAGATCCGAAGCGCAACCCGTGCCTGCTCCCTGCGCGCGGCAGGTCAAGCGGAACAGGGGCTGGCAGTTGTGGTGTCGGTCGAGTCGCCGACCGTCAAGACCCGGCCCTGCTGCGGCACACGCCGTTCACTGCCCGCACGGGCGGAGCAGGCCGTGCAAAACGAGGCTGGAGAGTGTATCGGCCATGTCGTTGCGATCCTGCTGCGCCACCGGTGCGGCAGTGGGGTTGAGGCGGTCGGCGACGGGGGCCTGGGCGAGGGCCAGCGCGGGTCCGGTGATGGCGGTGTACAGGACGTGCGGCGGGACTCGCGGGATGCGGCCTACGGCTATGAGGTTGTTGATGGCGGGCTCGATGCTGTCCCAGAACGGTTGGATGAACCGCTGATGCAGGTAGTCCAAGCGGTCGGAGTCGCGTGTGGATTCGTCGGCCAGCAGCCGGTTTTTTGCCGAGGCGTTCGCTGATCGGCGGTAGAGCTGAACGATCACTCCGGTCAGGTGCTCGTCGTCGTCGCCTGACTTGGCCAACTGATGATCGAAATCGTCCTGATCGTCCCGCATCGCGAAGTCCACGACAGTGCGCCAGAAGTTGTCTTTTGACCCATAGCGGTCATTGATGAAGTTGTGGCTGACCTCAAGGCGCCGAGCAAGCTCCCGCACCGTGGTCGCGGCGTAGCCGAGCTCGGCGAAAGTGTCGAGCCCGCGCCGGAGGATCTCACCCTCGTCCAGCTGCGCAGGGGCGTACTTGCCTCGCGCCGGCGACTTCGCGGCCCTGCGATTCCCGTCGACCACTTCTCCACCAATCCGTTCACAGCCATATGCCTGCCGTCGCCACTCCCCCGGATCACCGCTGCCACGGTGCCGCAGCCTTCCCCGCCGATCGCCCGCGCCTGTGAGAAGCATAAGCGACGCACTTGACGCTTGTCAGATCGGCGCTTGACGTTTGTCAGAGGCAGGAGCATGCTTGCCTCGTCAAGCAAATTTCGGCTGACAGATCCAGAAGCAGGAGACAAGGTCATGGGAATACTCGACGGCAAGGTAGTACTCGTCACGGGCACCGGCGGAGGTATGGGTCGCGTCGCCGCTCTGATCTTCGCCCGAGAGGGGGCGAAGATCGTCGGCGTCGACATCCACGCCGCCGAGAACGCGGAAACGGCCGACCTCGTACGCGAGGCCGGCGGCGAGATGACGAGCATCGCGCCGGTCGACCTCACCGACGCGGACCAGGTGCACCGGATGGCCGACGAGGCCGCAGCTGCCTACGGCGGGCTCGATGCCGTCTACAACAACGCGGCCATGATGCGCTTCGGCGCAATGCCCGACTTCTCCATCGAGGACTGGCGCGCGACGGAAGCCGGGGAACTCGACATCCCCTTCTTCGTATCGAAGTACACCTGGCCCCACCTCGTCCAGCGCGGTGGCGGGGTCATCATCAACGTCGCATCGGAGGCCGGGCTGATCGCGGGCTCCACTCCCCCCATGGTCGCCCACACCGCGGCCAACGCGGGCGTCATCGGAATGACACGACAGCTCGCACTCGAGGGCGCACCCCACGGAATCCGGGCCGTGGCCATCAGCCCGGGCCCGGTCCTGACCCCTGCAAGTGACCGGGACCTCGGCGACAACCAGGCTATGAGGGACGCCGTCACCAGCAAGGTCCTCCTCAAGCGCTTCGCGCAGCCCGAGGAGATCGTCGAACTCGCCGCGTTCCTCGCCTCCGACCGGGCGTCCTTCATCACCGGCGCCAACTACCCCGTCGACGGCGGCGCAAGCGCCTGGTAAACCCACCCACACGCACCACCAAGCACACGTCCACCCGAACACAGGAGGATGATGGGCCCGCCCACAGCGCGCCACAAAGCAAGGCTGGAGGGGTGAGACCGACATATCGGTCTCACCCCTCAGCCGTGTTCAAGCGGCACATCACCGCGCTCGACTCGAGAAATCTGCACCCGGCGCTCGACTCGAGACATCTGCACCCGGTCGGCCTGTGCGACACGAGGTCCTCGCCGGTAGTTCGGCAATACCACACTGGGCGATCACAGGCTGATCGGTGAGACAGCCGTGAAGGGCTTCCCGGCCCCGATCCGAGTTGGCAAGCGTTGGGTGGTCGAACGTACGCAGTCATGGACGAACGGCTACGGCAAGATCCACAGGTGCTTCGAACGCGACGGCGAGGTCGTCGATTTCCACCTCCACCTCGCCGCCGCGTTCGTCACCGTCCGCGCGCTGATCCGCCGAGCGCGCAAGCTTCACACCCCCAAGAGCCACCACCAGCCAAGATCACCCAAGGTAACGAAGCACTACCAGGGTCTTTCGTTCGGATCAGGCCCAGCCGGAGCGGGCCCGCGATCCCACGGCGGCGGGACGAGTGCCCGCGGCCCGGCCTGTGGTCCGCGCCGGCCGCGTACCTTCAGCGCAACGTCAGCAAGCCGTTCTGTTCGACCACGTCCAAGGAGAGCGTGCGGTAACCGGCCGTCTCGAACAGCACGGTCAGCCGACGGCCGTCCTGGCTCATCACCGAGCCGTCCCCCCACTGACCGTGCCGGACCCGGGCGCCGAGCCTGAAGGGGTGCGGGGCGTCGTCGGCGCGGCTCACCTCCTGCGGGGCCACCGGTCCACCGGTGCCGGCCAGCAACCCCGCGGCCGCCTTCGGAGCGTCCTGGGAGAGTGCCGCGGCCTCGCAGCGGTCGCAGGAGCCGCAGGACCCCCCGGCTTCCGGTTCCTGCCCGAAGTAGCCGAGCAGGAACCGCCGCCGACAGCCCGTGTGCTCCGCGTAGCCCCGCATCATGTCGACCCGCGATCGCTCCAGCTGCTGGTGTGCGTCACCGAGTTCGACGGCCTTGCGGGCGGCCTCCGCCGGATCGACGGCGCCGGTGGTCTCCAGGTCTCCCGATTCGTTGGTGCGTACCGCTTCGACCTGTTCCAGCAGATTGACGACAGCCGTCAGCCGGCTGGCCGTCAGGCCCGTCTCGCTGCGCAGGTCGCTCGGCCGGACCGGGCCGGCGTGTTCCTGCAGTGTGCCGGCCACCCGGGAGACGATGTCCGGGTCGGGACGTCCGGAGGCGAAGAACCGCTGCATGCCGAGGTCCTGCGACCGGTAGGCGAGGATCGCCCGGGCCGGCTTCCCGTCCCGTCCGGCGCGGCCTATCTCCTGGTAGTAGGCGTCCAGGGAGCCGGGCACCGAGGCGTGCAGCACGAACCGGACGTCCGGCTTGTCGATGCCCATCCCGAAGGCGGAGGTGGCCACCACCACGTCCAGCTCCCCTGCGAGAAAACGGTCGTGCACCGCGCCGCGTTCCCTGGCGGGCAGGCCGGCGTGGTACGCCGCCACGCCCAGCCCCAGGTCGCCCAGCTCGCGGGCGTACTCCTCGGACTCCTTGCGGGTTGCCGCGTAGACCAGCCCGGGCTTGGGTTCAGCGGCGGCGCGTTCGACCACCGCCCGGCGCTTGTCGGCGGCGCTCCGGAAGGCAATGACCTCCAGGTGGATTCCGGGCCGGTCGAAGCCGGTGACCACCTCTCGCACGTCGCGCATGCCGAGCCGCTGGACGATGTCCGCACGCACCGGGGCGGCGGCACTCGCCGTGAGGGCGAGCACCGGCGGGCGGCCGATCCGGTCGATCACCTGGCCCAGCCGCAGGTACTCGGGCCGGAAGTCGTGCCCCCAGGTCGACACGCACTGCGCCTCGTCCACGACGAACAGCGCGGGCCGTGCCGCCGCGAGCTGCTCGACCACCTCGTCCTTGGCCAGCTGCTCCGGGGCGAGGAAGACGAAGTCGACGTCTCCTTCGCTGATCCGGTCCCACACCGCGTCGTTCTCGCCACGGCTCTGGGTGGAGTTCACGGCTGCGGCGCCCGCACCGGCCCGTCTCAACAGGCCGTACACCTGGTCCCGTTGCAGGGCGATCAGAGGAGAGACGACGACGGTGGGACCGGACAGCAGTACCCCGGGCACCTGGTAGACGGCGGACTTCCCTGCGCCGGTCGGCATCACCACGAGAGTGTCGCGCCCTTCCATGACCGACTTCATCGCCCGCAACTGCTCCGGGCGCAGCCGCTCCCATCCGAACACCTTGCGCGCACTGCGCTGCAGTCGCCGGGACAACGCGCTGAAGGTGAACATGGTGCTCCTCGGGGGCTGAGGGATCGGGCCGAGCGGCAAAAGCGCCGTCCGGGTGACCACCGACTACCCCGCGCCCGCCACCTCACGGCACCGAATGCAGCCGATCCCGTCGGCCGGCCTTCAAATGAAGTCAGGCGAAGAGGAGGCACCCCCTGCGGGCCCTCGGGGGCTGGTGTTCTCCGCTCGCCCGGCGACCGCCGGCTCCAGCAGAAACCAGCCGTCGACCTCCACCGCCCGCCGCTCCCCTGGCTGCCACCCACCGGCCAACACCACGTCGAGCAAAGCCCGGGCAGCGCCTGGCTCGTGCAGGTTCAGCGCTGCACCCCTGATGAAGCCCACGTCCCCGGACCCGAATGGGGCCCCGCCCGGGACGTATCGACCGGGACCGGCAGCAAACACAATGCGCAGCGGGCCGCCGGTGCCGACCGGTTGCGGGTACAGGGTCAGGGTTTGACGGCAGTCCACGGACCGGCCCTCGGCGTCCCTTCGGTGGCTGTGGCGCATCGTCCACAGGTACACGCGCCCGTTGGCGACCAGTCGACGGGGCTTCTTCGAACAGCGAGGCATGCGACCAAAGGTACGCAGTGGCGTTGTCGATGAGAACGGGTTCTGGTCCAACTCCTGTGCAACGGTGACGCTCAGTGCTGTTGGACGGCTCTGCGACGGTGATGTGCCACTGCGACCTACGCTGTGCCGGTGGGACAGTCGATAATGTCGGTCGTGGCAGATCGCAGTCCGGCGCTCCGGATCATCACCTCGCGGCGCGGGAGTCCCTGAAGTCGCTCGCCGTGACCCAGCGTGGGCGGTCGAGGCTGTGGATTGATGATCACGAGTGGTGGTTCGGGGTTGTGGAGTTCACCCCGCCACGGATTGCCGGCAGCGGTCTGTACGTCGGTGCAATGTGGCTATGGCACGACGTGGACCACCTGGCCTTCCATGTAGACGCAGTCCGGATCGGCTCCGAGCTGTTTCGCACCGAGGAGCAGTTCACGCCGCTGGCGCTCGAACTCAGTCGGCAGGCGGCTGCGAACGTGACCGCGCTGAGGGAGAAGTTCCCGGCACTGCCGGACGTCGCCCGATACCTGACGTCGAGGCCGGTGCGGAGGGGATACTTCTGGGACAGCTTCGACTCCGGGATCGCGGCCGCTCGGACCGGGGACCCGGACGCGGCCCGCGATCACTTCCAACGAGTCCTTCGAGAGAGCGCGCTGGCCCCGTGGATGGTCGAAGCCCAGGAGAAGACGCGTGAGCTTCACGCGATCGCAGCAGATCGCGAAGCCATGACCGCCTGGGTCTCGCGGACCGTCGAGTCATGCCGGAGCAAGCTGGGCCTGGATCCTGTGCCGCTCGCGATCAGCTGAACGGACCGCTCGTCGTGCGACAGGGCTGTACTCAGGCAGGGAGCACTCGCCTCCGCAGCAGGCCAAAGCCAGCCCGGCCGTACATCTGGCGCTTGATCATTTTGATCCGGTTGACGTGCCCTTCAACGACGCCGGAGCTCCACGGCAGTGTTAGGCCGGCCGTGACGGCAGCGAGATCGCGTTCGAGGCCGTTGACGAAGGTGTGGAGGCTGGGCAGGTCGTCGGCGCGGACCGCCTTGATCCATTGCGGGAGCTGGTCGCCCTGGAGCTGGGTGAGCATCTTCCCGAACCCGCGGACGTGCCCGGCGAGGGCCTGCCCGACCTGCCCGGCGTATACGCCCGCCCGCTGCGCAACCCGGACGCCACCGACGACGAGTGACGTCGCACGACGGCTCGTCGTGGCCTCCAGCAGGTTGGCCCAGGCGTCCGCGATGGCCAGTAGTACGGGAGCCATCACACCAGCTGCGGGCGCTACGGCTTCGCGGACCCGATCCGTCTCCTGTCGGCGGGCCCGGAGCCCTTCTTGAGGCCGGCGGCACGGTTCTAGGCCGTTTCCTTCGGATCACCTACCGCAGGCAGCTCAGGTATGCGCAGGTCGTCGATCCAGTGCAGACGAAATCATTTGACGGCGTCGGGAGAATGCCTGGCATGGGTACAGACATAAGCGGCTTCCTCGAGTATCGGGCGCCGCAAGAGGATCAGGAGCCGATCTGGTACAGCGCACACGCCCTCAGCTCCCTCAACGATGTCCGTGACTACGACGCGTTCGGTTGTCTTTTCGGGGTCCGCAACTACGCGAACTTCCGCCCCTTGGCCGCAGGCAGGGGGTTTCCCGCAGACGCCTCGGCCACCGTGAGTGCACGGTTCGCCCAGCTGACCGAGTGGTACGGCGAAGACGGCTTCCACGGCACCACGTGGATCACGTGGGCCGAGGTGAAGGCCGTCGACTGGAACGAGCTCGCAGAGAAGCCCGACAGCCGGCTTCACCAATACCGCCAGACGCCGAACGGGCTCAGGATGACGGGCAAGTCCTCCTGGAGTCGCGCATTCCCCGAGGCTGTCGGTCTCAAAGCGGGCGAGGCGCGGGAGTGGCCCGAAGGAAGTGAGTGGCTCGTTGGGGACACGCTCTACAGATCCGTCACCATTCGCCGCAGAGACGCCGTCACCGAAACCGGCGAGTGGCAACCTGTATGGGAAGCAATGAAGGAACACGCCGAACAGCACGGTGACGACAACGTGCGCCTCGTCGTGTGGTTCGACGACTGAGCAGGACACTGTCATCGCGCATCGCCGCTGGGCGCCCCTTCCGGATCATCTCGCTGACCAGATGAAAATGGCGGCGAGGTGCAGTCCGGCGAAGTAGATGGCAGCGGTCTTGTCGTAGCGAGTGGCCAGACCGCGCCACTGCTTGAGCTTATTGATGCACCGCTCGACCGTGTTGCGCTGTTTGTGGGCGCTACGATCGAAGGCCGGCGGACGGCCACCGGGCCGGCCCCGCCGTTGCGGTTCGCGGCCTGATCGGCGGGCTGCGGGATCACGGCCCGGATCCCGCGCCGACGGAGGTAGGCCCGGATCGCGCGGGACGAGTAAGCCTTGTCGGCCAGGACCACGTCCGGTGTGATCCGAGGTCGGCCGATCGGCCGTGGTACCCGTAACCGGGCCATGACCTCACGGAACGCGGGTGCGTCCCCGGCCTGGCCGGGCGTGAGCACGAACGCCGCGGGGCGGCAGCGGCTGTCGGCGGGGAGGTGGATCTGGTGGTCAGTCCCCCGCGGGAGCGTCCAGGAGCATGGTCGTCCGGCTCGCCGGCCGGAGCCCCTTTTGACGGGCCCCTGCGGCGTGCTGATGAGCCCGGACGATCGTGGAGTCGACCGCGACGACCCAGTCGAGATCGCCTTCGGCGTCGGCCTGGGCGAGCAGCGCGGTGAAGACGCTCTCCCAGGTGCCGTCGGCCGCCCATTTCCGCAGCCGGTTGTGGGCGCCCTTCCATGACCCGAAGTGCTCGGGCAGGTCCATCCACGGCGTCCCGGTGCGGTACTTGAACGCGATCGCGTCGATCACCTGCCGGTGATCACGCCACCGCCCACCCCGCTTCGGCGTCCGGTCCGGCAGCAACGGCTCGATCCTCGACCACTGGGCATCAGTCAACGACACACATCAACCAACGACCAGATGATCCGAAGGAAACAGCCTGGACCGGGCTTGGCGAACACGGGCGCCCGGCGTTCCGTACCGGGCGGGCCCTGGCCGAGCCAAGCGTGGCTATGACCGTCGACAGGGCAAACTCGGCGGCGCAAGCCTGGCACGCTCCACGCTGACAAGAGCTACGACTACGCCCATCTGCGACGATGGTTACGCGGGCGAGGCATGACCCACCGCGTCTCCCGCAAGGGAGTTGAGTCCTCACAACGCCTGGGCCGCCACCGCTGTACCGTGGAACGCACGATGGCATGGCTCGCTGGATGCCGCCGCCTCCCCCGCCGCTACGAGCGCAAAGCCGACCACTTCCTGGCCTTCACCAGCATCGCCCGCACCCTCATCTGCTATCGCAGACCCGCCAAATGAGACGGTCTCTCAGCGCTTGCTCGGCCTATGTCAGTTCAAGTTACTCGTCGGTCACCCGGTCTGTCCGGGGTCCGAGTCTGTGATCCAGCGCCCTTCGGCGGAGTCGTGCACGTACGCCGGCCTCCCCCTGGTCCCGCTCGTGCGGAACGGCTTCCCGTCGTCCGCGATCCGCACCGTCCCCTTACGGCTCCCGGCGCTCCACTCCAGCTCCAGGTACCAGCGGCAGTCGCATCCCGCCGTCCGCGCGGAGACCAGCAGCTCCTCCGGGTCGGAGGAGGTGACCTTGTACGGGAAGGAGACGGCCGGGATCTTCCGGACCTCGGCGCCGGAGGCGTCAAGGCCGTCGACGGGCCTGGCGAGCGGGCGCGGCCGGTCGAGGTCCACGGCGAAGTGGCGCGGGGTGACGGCGCCGCCACAGCCGTTGTCCATCCGGTACGTGTTCCACGGCAGCGGCGCGGCGCGGTCGACCACGCGCACGTGCAGAGCATGAAGGACGACGGCGTCGGACGGTGACCGGCCCTGCACCGTGATCCGCACCAGCGCCTCCCCGCCGTGCACGGCACCATGCTTCCCGGCCCACGCCCCGGAGTCGGCCGCGACCGGCGGCGGGGCGACCGCGCGGGGGGCCCGGTCCACGAGGTAGGTGTGCCCGCAGCCGCCCTCCCAGAGCTGGGAACCGATGCTCCAGGTGAAGGGGAGGGGGGCCGCGGTCCGCCCCGGAGCGGTGGAAGCGGGAGCGGGGGCGGAAGCCGTACGGGTGGGGTGGCCGAGCAGGATGGCGGCGAGGGCGAGCACGACGAGGGCGACGGCAGCGGCGACGAGGAGGGGAGCGTGGGCGCCACGACGGGGGCGGGCACGCCCGGGCGTCTCCGGCGCGATCGGGTCCGGGACGGACGGGTCCGCCGTGGTCGGGTCCGGGGCGTGGCCGGGGCCCGGTTCCGGCGCGGACGGTTCCGGGTTCGATTCCGGCGCGGCCGACACGGCCGGCACGGGCGTGGGCGCGGGCAAGGCCGCTCGGCGGCGTGCGCGGTCCGCCTCCGCCCAGGCCGCCTCCAGGGCCCGCCGTTCCTCCCCGTCCGCCCCGCACAGCAGGGCGAGGCGGTCGACCACGGCGAACTCCTCCGGGACGGTCGCGCCCGAGCAGTAGCGGTGGAGGGTGGACGCGCTGACGCGCAGCCGCCGGCCCAGCGCCTCGTAACTCCTCCCGTCCCGGGCCTTCAGCGCGCGCACGAGCCCCGCGAACTCCTCGACGGCGGCGTCCTTCGGCATTCCATCCCCCTCGACCCTGCGTCCCATCCTTCACGCCCTTGCACGTCAGCGGGGGTGGAATGGTTCCGGGACGGCTGGTGGGCGCGTGATCGTTGCAGTCGGCGCGCGCCGGCCCCACGCTGGTTGAGCACTGACCGAACGAACAACCCGACGGGGGATCAACCACCATGAACAAGCTTCGCACCGCACTCGCCACCGCAGCCGCTGCCGCACTGGGCCTCGCGGCCCTCGCCTCAGCCCCGGTGCAGGCCGCTGCCCAGCCCGCCTTCCTCGCCGCCTCCCAGATGCCGCCGTCGTCGACGCCGTGGACCGCTACCCAGGTCTTCACCGGCGTCCCGGAGAACGGCGGCGTCCTCTGCGCCCCGTACAAGATCCCGGCGCAGAACACCCGCTACCGCGAGTTCAGCACCGAGCTCGACACCAACGGCGTCCAGGTCACCACCGTCGCCCGTACCGAGGCCGACGCCGTGAAGCTGGTCGACACCCTCCGCGGGGCCCTCGCCGGCTGCGGCCCTCTGCTGGAGCAGCAGAACCCGGGCCTGCAGGCCGTCAGTGCCTCCCACGGCAAGCTCGCCGTCGAGGAGGGCGCCTGGGTCTACAGCCTGGACACCGCCGACCCGCAGATCGGCATCTCCGACATCCACCTGTTCTCCGTCGGCCGCGACGGCCGCACCGTCACCCTCGTCCGCTGGGGCCAGATGGGCGACTTCGAAGACGCCCCGCTGACCGCCTTCCGCACCACGACGAAGACCGCCGTCAACAAGCTCCACTGACCCGAGGGCTCCCCCGAGGGCTGATCACAGCTCGTCAGCGGCGCGGCCGGAACCCGGGCGCGCCGCTGTCGTGCCCACCTGCTCCGCCGACGGCGACCACTTCCTGGTCTTCACCAGCATCGCCTGCACCCTCATCTGCTACCGCAGACTCGCCGAATGAGATGGTCTCCAACTGATCGTTTTAGAATGAGTTGAGTTGTGGGTCTTGCGCTGCGCTCGACGATCTCGGTCGGCAGGGTGTCCTGCGTGCGTGCTGATCTTGTTCCTGACGGCCTGTGGGAGCGGGTGGCCCCGCTTCTGCCGCCCGCGCCTGAGAGGCGCGGTCGCCACCCGGGCGGCTGCATGTTCCTGACCGAGCGGCACTCACCGGCATCCTGTTCGTGCTGC
Source organism: Streptomyces sp. NBC_00178 (assembly GCF_036206005.1). NCBI lineage: Bacteria > Bacillati > Actinomycetota > Actinomycetes > Kitasatosporales > Streptomycetaceae > Streptomyces > Streptomyces sp. NBC_00178. The sequence goes on along the minus strand of NZ_CP108143.1, from coordinate 7,251,460 downwards.
GAACGGGTGTCGCGTGGCGTGACGTCCCCGCCGAGACCGTGGGCTGCTCCGGGGTGACGGCCTGGCGCCGGCTGCGGGACTGGACCGAGGCCGGCGTGTGGCCGCGCCTGCATACCGCCCTGCTGGCCGAGCTTCGCCGTGCCGGTCTGCTGGACCTGGATGACTGCTCCGTGGACGGGTCGCACGTCCGGGCTCTCAAAGGGGGGATCACGTCGGCCCCTCGCCCGTCGACCGCGCCCTCCCGGCTCCAAGCACCACCTGGTCGTCGACCGTCACGGAACCCCGCTCGCGGTCACGCTCACCGGCGCACGTCACCCAGCTCTTGCCGCTGCTGGACGCCGTCCCGCCGATCCGGGGTCGGCGGGGACGTCCCTGCTGCAAGCCCCGGAGCCTGTGTCCCGACCGGGGCTACGATTGCGACAAGTACCGCCGCATGCTGTGGAAGCGGGGCATCAAGCCGTTGATCGCGCGACGCGGCGTCGCCCACGGTTCCGGACTGGGCAAGGTGCGCTGGGTAGTCGAGCGTGACTTCGCCTGGCTGCACCAGTTCAAACGGCTCCGCACCCGCTACGAACGACGCGCCGATCTCCACCAGGGGCTGCTCCAACTGGCCTGCAGCCTCATATGCCTGCGCCGCCTGCGCACCTCATCCTGAAGCGATCAGCTGGCGACGCCGAACCACCCCGGTCGCACCTCGGTCAGAAGCGGCTGCAGAGACCGCACAGCGGTCCGCAGGTCCTGATCCGTGACATCAAGAGGCTCGGGCAAGCTCAGCCCGTACCAGCGCAGGCGCCAGAGGTCGAAGATTTCGCTCCCCTCGGCTGCGAAGTCGACATCGACCTCGGTGCCGTTGTCGCTGACGAAGCGGCACCCTGCCCCATGAACCGCGTATGAGTAGGTGCCGACCTGCCCACTCCGGCTGATCCGGCGCGAACGGGCCAGGCCGAGGACATCTGCGAGTCGCTCGAGCGAGGGGATCGCCGCCCTCATGGCCTCGTCAACCGCGTTCAGAGCGCCGACGAAACCAAGCACGAGCCCTCGTGCATCCCCAACCCGTTCCATACGGTGTCATCCCCCCGAGCCCGTGGCTGAAGGGGATTGTTCCATGGGCCGCAAGCGTCTCCGCAGGGCGGCATTCTGAAACGATCAGTTAGGCCGGAGTTCCGATCCCCGCCTCGTACGGTGATGATCACCGTGTGGGGCGTGGGGATCTTTCTGATGAACAGTAAGCCACTTCCAACCTGGCTGCGGTGGAAGCGTGTTGTGACTGAGCGCTTCGTTGCCCACTGCGTCCGGACGAAGCCAGCCACGTTGGAATCAACTGGGCGATCTACCCCCATCATGACAGGATGACGGTCCAGGACAGGGGAGGCGGGGCGGTATGGGGTTGGACTACAGCTATGAGATCTTCATGCCCCCTCGGAACGTTACGAGAGCGCTGACCCGGCTGGCCGAGCTCGCCCCCCAAGGCCGCGAGACGCCGCCGCTTCCGGTGATCCTGCCTGGCGGAGAGCAGTTGATCGTGCCGTTCACCTCCAAGTTCAAGAGCGAACCGGTCGACTGTTCGGCGGGCGGCTCGCTCGAACTGGACACCTCAATTGTCGTCGGCGTCGACGACGCGGTGCACGATTTCTTCCTCCGGGATTCCGACAGGGTCGACGAGCAGGGACGGGTGTCGGTCGGGTACATCTACCTGACGGTCAGGTTCTCCCCCGCATGGCACCCGAACTTTGCGTCACTGCAATTCACAGCCGCTACCTCGAGTATGAGCCGGATGTTCATGCAGTCCGCGAGCGTCAGGAAGGTGTTCACCGACCTCACCGCCACCACCGGTGGTGTGTGCTGCCTCCTCGATACCGAGACCGACATCTTCGACATCTGCTGGCTCAACGGCGAGACGCTCAGTGGTGAGACTGTTCCTGGCACCCGTTTCTCGGGCTTCCAGGATCTCGTCGCCGCCTGGTGCGAGCCGGTGGAGTAGAACGGGGACGGCGCCCGCACGGGATACGACGCACCTGCCCGGTCAACGCTCAACCGGCCAACTGAAAAGCTCTGCCACACGTGTTGGACGGAACTGCGGAACAACGAGGCTCCTGGTAGACGGATTCTCGACCAAGATCGCCCGCAGCCACCAGGAACTTCGTGTGCTTGTCTACCCGTCGTCGATCAACCTGTCCAGTCGCCCCCTGCTGTACCCAACCGAGCGACTCGCTGCCCGGCGAGGGGAGAGCGGGACCCGGTGGCAGCGTCTGACCGCCGGCCGTCAGGCTCTGCTCGACCTGGCCCATCTGCGCTGTGGTGACACCTACAGCCAACTCGCCGCCGGGTTCGGGTATCGGCATCGCGACCGCATACCGCTATCTACGCGAGGCCGTGGACGTACTGGCCGCCCCTCGCGCCCACCCTGGCCGAAGCGATGTGCCTCGTGCGGACCAAGGCGTTCGTGATCCTGGACGGCAACCTGTGGCGGAGCGAGTCGGACCGCCTCGGGCTCACCCAATTGGGCGCTAGGGCAGCCGTCCCGGCCATCACCAGGCCCGCGCTCTGGTCCTGGGCATAGCGCGGCAAGTGGCGCTGTCAGTAGGAGTACGGAATGCGGCTCGGGCTGTTCACTCTGTCTGCAGAGATCGCAGTCGCTCTGCGATTGCGTACGAGTCCAGCTGCAGGGTTCGGATGTCGCTCCCGCCCCCGGGCACCCGCACACGCGTGGCGCGACAAGAGGGCTCGCAGCGTCGCGGTCTGGCGAGGAGGCTAGCGCGCGGGTTCGTGGCGGTTCTTTGAGCGGCGGAACGGGGCCTTGGTGAGCACGCCCACCAGCTCAGTCTCGCTGGTGGGCGTGAGCAGCCGCTTGGGCACGATCATCAGGACGGCTTTCCAGCCGAGGCGGCCTGTTGCGACGTAGACCCGTTCCCTCTCGTAGTAGCGGTACATGGCCTTCCACGGTCCCCGCACGAGTTCCTCGGATCCGCGGGAGACAACGAAGCCGGCATCGTCGATGAGGGCCTGTTTCTCTCCCGTGGCCTGGTCGGCCCGGAACATGCGACCGGCAAGCAGCGGAGGCAGGCACAGGCCGAGTACGCCGTAGACGAGAGCGAGCATCAGTTGGCCGGCGTTGATGGGGCCGCCCTCAACGGCGAGCCTCAAGCTCAGTGTCATCATCAGGGCCGAGGCAACGAAGAAGAGCCACCGCAGGCGTCGGAACCAACCGATCGCCGCGAGCGCCTCGTCGAACTCCTCCCGCGTCAGAACTCCGCTGAAGGAGATGGTCGTCTTCCGTATGTCGTCCACGGGCGCGGAGCATACAGGCACCACCCCGCCCCCGGGCAGTAACCCGGACCGAGCTCCGAACGCCGGTAGCAGACAAGCCCCGGCCCTGGCTGTCCGCGTACGAGCGGAAGTGCGGAATCACGTGCGGGTGAACGTGCGGTGGAACGTGGCATGTCTCTGTGCCGCGTTGAGGATCCTTCTGACTGACGGGTGACCGAGGTGGAGGGCGGCCGGCGACGGTTCTGGATGCTGACTGGTGGCTGCAGTTGCGGCGGATTGGCGCGCCGCACGAGGCTGGTGCGAGCCTCTCGAGAAATCGCCCGCGAGACCGGACTGAACTGGCGGTGGGTCAAGAAGCACCTTGACCACGGTGCTCCGCCTGACCCGCCGCAACGGGCAGCTCAGTCTGACCGAAAGTCGCAGGTTCTCGTGGTGTGTTTCCAGCGGACGGAAGGCATCAGCAAAGCCCCATCCCGTGGCCCACGTGGCAGTCGGATCGAGTGCCGGTCAGGCAGCTTGGGAGCGTGCGTCGGGAAACAGGCGGGTGACCTCGATGCCTGCTTCGGCCGGACCCGGATGTGCGGGACAGGCGTATGTCAGCGGCCAGTCCGGATTCCCCACATACGGCCAATCGCGATGTAACTCTGTAACTCTCCGTCTCTCCGTCTCTCCGTCTCTCCGTCTCTCCGCAGCCAACGCCTGATGCGGCCGGTCTCGTGCACAGGCGAAGAGGCGGCTGACTGGTCCGTCCGTGCCCGCCGTAGGTCGGTGCGGGTGTCGCGGCCGATGTCGATGTGGATCCGAAAGGTGGTGCGGCCGGCGAGGCGGCGCTGACGAAGCGGTAGGGGTGGCCGTCGGCGTTGCGCAGGGTCCAGCCGTCCAATCTGAGCCGCCCGCAACATGCCAGCAGACACATCGCCACGCCACCGCTACGAACGCGCCTTCCGCGGGCAGCTCCTCGGCCGGCACTACGCGCTCCGAATCCGTGCTTGTCGTTCAGAAGTGAGCGGTAGGCTGAAAGTTGGGGGCCTCGAAACCGGGGTAGCCCTCGAAACCGGGGTAGCCCTCGAAAGCCGCCACGGTGACGGGTGCGCCCTTGAGGGTCGCTCCGTCGAACCAGGCGGGGCCCTGGAAGGCCACAGCTCCCAATCGGATGTCGCACTCGAAGACGGCCGCCGCGAACGAGGCCGTGCCGCTGAACGTGGTTTCATCGAAACGGGCGCTGATGCGGAAGGCTGCCTCCTCGAAGCAGGCGGTGTCGTTGAGGGTCATCGACGTCAGTTCGGCGGTGCCCTCGAAGGTCGTCTTGACGAATTGGGCCTTGCCGTCGACGGTCGCGGACGCGAAGTGCGCAGTGCTCTCGAAGACCGCCTCCTGGAATCCAGCATGGTGCTCGAAGAGGGCGTTCTCGAATGACGCAGTGTCCTCGAACGCAGCCGCCTGGAACCACGCTTCGTGTCGGAAGGTCGCTGACGTGAACAGAGCGGGGCCGGTGAAAATCGCCTGCTCGAACCAGGCGGTGCTTTCGAAGACCGCCGACTCGAAACGGGCCGTTCCGAGCTGGGGATGCCCCGTTGCGGAGGAGTCGCGCAGGGCGTCCAAAAGGGAGTGGAACAAGCGATCGGAAAGGGGGGTGCCTCGAAGGTCGATGTCCGCCCCGGCGGCCAGCCTGGCCGGGTAAACCTTGCGCTCAGCCACCGCCGGGTGTGCGAAGCAGCACGTCGTGCGTCCGGGGACGTGAACTCCCCGACAGCCGACTGGATCCCGGTCAGTGGCGCCCTGACCGCAGTGCGGCCAGGAGGGCGGGGTCGGTGATGGGTTCAGGAACTCGTTGTGTCACGCCCAGTAGTAGACGAGAGAGCCCAGCCGACAAGTTGCGTGCCCTCCTCACCCAGTACCAGACCTCCGCCACGGCGCACGTCACGAAGTCCGGCAGCCAGAGATACACACAGGCTGGCGGCCTTCGGGCCGTCCAGCCACATCTGGGATATCACCCGCCGGACCAAGTCCTCCGGATCGATAGCGGGCGTGGTATCCGACGCTTGACCGTTCGCGATCCACCCGGTGCTCCCCGGCCCGGGGCGCAGTTGACTCTGTTGACCGCACCCATGTCCGAGCGGCGTGAAGTCGGAAGCCGGATCGAGGTACGTACGAGTAGGGCCCAACGCAGTTGGCGCACGGACCTGGTAAGCAGCTGCACGACCGGCGCGCACCCGAAGTGACTGCGAAGTGGCTGGTTGCAACCCTGTGGCCCGTGATTCCATGCCGTGTGAACATCGAAAGCTTCGGAGCTGCTGCAAGGAGACCAGGCCGATGGGTCCGGCGGAGGACTGATGACGACCTCGCAGAGTGCGTGCGGGTTCTCTCAGATGTCCATCAGAGTGACCGCTACCCGCTGAACTGGCCTGACCAGCCGGATGAGTGGTTGTCGGGGGCCTCGCTGCTAGGGGCCTGGGTCGCTGAAATGGGCGGCCATCTCGTCGGCCATGTCAGCTTGTCCAGTTGTGGAAGAGGAGATCTTGCCCCTGATCTGTGGAGCGCACGGAACGGGGCGAGCAAGGAGCTGACCGCAATGGTCAGCCGGCTGTTCGTCGCACCACAGGCGAGAGGGCATGGGATCGGTGCGCTACTGGTCGGCCGAGCTGCCGAGGAAGCACGACGGCAGGGATTACACCCGCTGCTCGACGTAGTGGCCTCCGATACCGCCGCGGCGACCCTGTACGAGAAGCTCGGCTGGGAACGAATCGCCACCGTCGAGCAACGATGGAGCCCGTCCCAGCTGGTCGCCATCCACTGCTACGCGGCAGCACTGTGAGTTCCGCTGGGGCCAGCTCAAGGGAGAGCGCATCGCGATGCAGAGCGCATGGCGCGCCATGTCCCTGCCAGCCTCCTGGACCTCGGTGATCCTTCGCAGCCTGGGCGACGGGCGCACCCGCACCCCCCACGACTGAGCGATTACGGGCGGGCCCTGTGGACACCGTCCAGGACCAGGAAACCGGCCCCGTCGCGGCCGGCGGCCACCGACGTGGTCGCCAGTCGAGCTGTTTCGCCGCTCGTAGTTTTGCCGGCAGCGCGAGGTGGAGACGGTCCCAGACGCCGGTCTCGTTCCAAGCCGCAAGCCGACGACAGCACGTCATGCCCGAACCGAACCCCGGCTCCTGCGGCAGGTACTCCCACTGGATCCCGGTATGCAGCACAGACAGGATTCCGCACAGCGCCTGCGATCCGGTACCCTCGGCCGGCCGGCCACCAGTTTCGGCCCCGGCTCCGGTAACAACGGCTCGATCAGCGACCACAGTTCATCCGAGACGACCCACGGACGCGACTCTCTTCCCCACGAACATCCCAACGAGCACCCAAGCCGACAGTCACATCATCCGTGACTTCTGCCAGGGCCTATAACGCTGAACACCGCAAGTTGGCGAGGCAGCCGGCACGCAGTTGGGAACGCAGCCCCCACAGCGGCCACCCGGACCGACAGAACGGCCACCTGACAGCCACCGGTGAGTTGTTTCCGGTTCGCCCGAAGCCTGCAGTACTCCAGTGAAGATGGACAGCTCACCGCCAGTCCGTCATGCTGCTTTTCGATCATGACCCAATGGTGGCGCCGTGCTGTACAAGAGGTAGGTAATCGTGGAGAAACCGCAGGTCAGGGCTATGCCCACGGAGCGCATCCGATACCGGTACACGAGCCTCCAGCACCTACTGGCCGTTCTACCTCTGCTCCTCGTCTGGAGCACGGAGGCATGGGATTGGATCACCTCGAACGCATCCGGCTCTGAGATGACCACGTCCTTGAGCACGTGGTTCGCCCTGGTGCTCGTGATGCTGATCGCCTGGCACTACTTCGGTGTGACTCTGACGGCGTCGAAGGCCGTCGTACACAACGTGCGCCACCGCACGATTCAGTGGCCGGACGTCCAGGCCATCCGTGTCGAGAACTTCCAGGGAAACCACATTGTGGTGATCTACGAAGCGGATGGCCGCCGAACTCGTCTGCGGACACCGACGACCGGATTCCTCAGTTGGGACCCCAAGTTCGACGAGAAGTTCAGCACCATCGACCAATGGTGGCAGCAGCATCGCGGCCCCGATTGGACACCCGGCCTGCTCGCGGAAGCCTCGACGGGCAGCCCACCGATTCCCGCGGCGACAACTGACACTCCTGCACGACATAGGTGACAGGCCCCGCATCCCACGACGACCGTACGGGCCCACAACGGCCTGCCCGCATGGGCAGACCCCACTCAGGCAGCCGCGATCAGCACAGCGCGCCCGCGTGGAGACAGCAGAGATCAACGCAGCCTGAGCAACCCGGCCTACCCAGACCGCAGCACGAAGGCCGACGAGCACGCAAAGGGCAGCGGCGGGCCCGGGAGGGGAGGCCTCGACTGGCGCCTGGGGACGTTACTGCTCGGCAGTCAGAGCCCAGTGGACACCCGAGGGGGCCGTCACTTGGATGCTTCCTTCAGCCCGAGCTCTCTTGAGCCGGATTTCGTTGTAGATGCTGCTTACTTCGCTGTCCGTGCACTTCAGCGGGAAGGAGATGCCTACCGGTTCGACGGCGACTTCGAGGGTTCCCTTTCCTTGGCAGTTGACCTGAACGGCAAGCAGCCCGGCGCCTATCTTCCTGGTCAGGGGAAGCTGCGCGTTGCCCCGCATGGAGGCGACGGACAGCAGCACCGCTCCGTCGTTGACCTGCTTCGGAGCTGCGGTGACGCTCTCTCCCTTGAGGTGTTGGGCCCCGTCCTGGCTCTCGGTCGCGGTGGGCTCAGCGGATGATGAGGCAGACCGTTGTTTCGACGGTGCCGTCTGTTCTTCGGTGCAGCCGGCCACGCACAGGGCGGTAGCGAGCGTCACCAGGATGAGACTGCGCTGGGAGCCTCGAGGAAGCGAAGGGGTCAGCTCTCCCACAGGTACCAGCCCACCTTCAGCGGGGTGTAGCTGGTGATGGTCTTCTTCGTCGAGGTCTTGCAGTTGCTGTAGATCTTGTAGCTGGTGCCCGTGTTCTTCAGGCGGTAGGCGCCGTACTTGCCGTTCGTCGTCCTCTTCGGCGGTGTATCGACGGCGATGGAGTTCCCGAGCCTCGCGGTCAGCTTGGCCGTCAGGTTGACCTCGTACTTCCCCTCGATCTCCGCGATCATCACGGAGACGCTGCTCGCCAACCCCGCGGTGACGCTCACCCCGACCTCGTCGGTGGCATCGGAGATGAAGGTCGAGCGTGTTACACGGGATGTGCCGTTGTCGTTGGAGTGCGTGGGCCCAACCCCCTTGTGGTACGTCCCGCCCCTGGTCTTGGGCACGTAGACATTCCGCTCGGAGCAGTGCTCGGCATCCGGTGTATCGATCGGCGGCTTCGGCGGCCTGGTCGTGGCCCCGGGCTGCGGATCTAGTGCCGTGACCACGGGCTCAGGCTCGATTTCCGAGCGGTCGACGAGGTCGGTTCCCTCCGGCTGTTCCGGCGGAGCAGTGTTGACGGTCGCCGGCTCCTCGGGCACAGAAGCGGCAGGCGTTTCGTCCGCGAAAGCCGGTGAAGTCACCATCCCGGCCACAACCGTGAATACAACAACGGATCCTATAGCTCCGCTTTTGACGATGCCCACAAGGCACCTACCCTTTCCCCCGCGCCGCCCCCTGATGAAGTGGTCTGCGCACATTTCTGTCACACAACCCTCCGCGTGGACAGAGCGATCATCATCACCTGAGCGCAATTTGAGCCTCGCCCCCAGTCAGCGGTCGGGAACTCACCACAGCGCCGGCCCTCTCTCCACATGTACGGACACTCCCCCTGAGGTTCACGCCCACGGGTCAGCGACCCGCCGCAACGGACGTCAACAGCCTGAACCTCGAAATGCCGTCCGCCGGGTCTGTCGAACTTCCGCCGCCGAGCAAGGCAGCGGCCCCAGCGACAGTGTCCCCCGGGACACCGAGGAGCATGCTGACGGCAGGCGGGCAGGAAGACGACGGCTGAGAGCAAGGCGGCACCGGGCGCATCGGCCGTTGAAGAGCGTTCCGTCCAGACGGGGGTGTATTGAACCGGCGCGCGCGACGTCCGGTGGAGACGTAGCGCGTACCAGCCCAAGCTGTCAGAACGGTGGTTCGGTGGAGTAGGCGCCGTCCCAGGCTGGTGTGGCCGGTTTGCTTATCGGCTGCTGGAGGAGTCGTACAGCGTCTTGGATGCGGCCGAGGTCGATAAGGCGCTCGGCCCGAAGAGAGCTGTTGACTTCCGGGTGTTGCGCGAGGACTGCGTCGGCTTCTTCGGCGCGGCCGGCTTTGTCAAGCATGTCGGACAAGGCCCAGGCCGCGTACCAGGTGTCACCCTCGGGGTGCGCCCGCGTCTGCTCGATCGCTTCGTCGAGCAGACCGCAGTCGGCCATGAGCGGAAGCCGCATCCGGAAGAGGTCCCAGTACTCCTTGCCATCGCCTCGCGCCTTGATGGCATCGAGGTGGGCCAGGGCCTCTTGGGACCGACCGTGGTCGGCGTACAGGGTGCAAAGAGTATGGACGAGCCAGTCCTCCGCGTCGTGTTCGGTGAGCACGCGCAGCAGCTCGATCGCCTCGTCGCTCCGCCCGTGCCGGACCAGGAGCTCGGACAGCGGCACAGCCACATGCCACATGCCGGACGGCGTGGCACCGAAGGTGCGGTAGGCGGCGATCGCACCTTCCACGTCGCCGCGTTCCTCCAGCACTTCGGCAAGGCGTTGCACGGCGTGCCCGTGGTACTCGGACGCTGCGTACGCCCGTAGTTCCGTGCTCCGGTCGTGTCTGGCCAGCAGGTCGGCCAGCTGGTCACGGCCGTTGACGGAGGTGACCTCGCGGGTGTGCAGCAGGGCGATCGCCTCCTCGATCCGGCCCTGGCGTTCCCTGATCGAGGCGAGCAGGCCGACGGCATTGGACGGTTCCATCCGGAGGTTGTCGCAGTCCGGGTCGGCACAGGCAGGGGCCGCCGCTTTCGCCCGGGCCTCCAAAAGGGCCGCCGCTTCCTCGTCCAGGCCCGCCGTTTCGGCGACATCGACCAGGCACTGGGCGAGGAACCAGTCCTGGATCCCAGCGCGCAGCAGCATGAACGCCTCACCGCTGCGGCCGTGGCGGGCCAGCAGGCGTGCGAAGAAGGCCAGCGCCAGCCGGTCACCGGCCTCCGCGTACGGACGGGACAGCGCGATCGCCTCCTCCGCCCGGCCCGAGCCCTCCAGCAACTCCGCCCCGGCTTGGGTCGCCGGCCACCAGTTCGTGGCGACGTACGGCGCGAGCACCTGCAATGCCTGCTCTTGCCGGCCCCGATTTTTGAGCAGCCGGGCCCACTCCAGCGCGCAGAACCACTCCCCGCGGCCGGCCTGGAACTCCACTTCCCTCTCATGACCGAGTTCAAGAAGTCGCGCCACCAGCCGCGGAGGAATGCAGCCCGTCAGCGTTCGGGCCCGGTAGTCAAGATCATCAGCGTCCACGACAGCGCACCTTAGCCGGACGGTGGCGAGGACGGGGCACAGCCGTGACGTACCCGGCAGGACCGGTCACCGGGTGGGCAGCTCGATGCGTCGTAGCCATGCCGCGACTTCGGTGTCGGCGTCTTTGGCTTCTTCGCCGCGTACCGCGAGGCCTTCGGCGATGGTCGCTCCGGGGCAGGTGGCTGCGTAGTCGCGTTCGGTGGTGCCCAGGGCGCTCATGGCGTAGGTGGTGACCGGGTGGACGGACTTGCCCCGGAAGTCGAGGGCTTCGGTGAACGTCGTCATGATCATGGGCGCTCGGACGTTCCAGATGGGGCTGGCCAGGAGGATGGTGTCGTAGCTGTCGAGGGAGGGCAGGCGGCCTTCGATGGCCGGGCGGGCGTCGGTGTCCTGCTCGCGGACGTTGCGCTGGACGGTGGCGTCGTAGTCGTGCGGGTAGGGGTCGGCGGCCCGGATGCGGTAGGTGTCGCAGGTGATGCGGTCGGCGATCTTGTCGGCGAGCACCTCGGTGTTGCCGACCTTCAGGTCGGTGCGGCCGCCGTAGTAGTAGTTCTCGCCCGGGCGGGAGAAGTAGGCCAGCAGGACTCGTTTCACGTTGCCTCCGCTCGTGGCGTCGGACTGGGAGGCAGTGGGGGTGCCGGACCTCGGTGAGGACGGTGAGCAGCCTGCCAGGGTCGCGCTCAAGGCGGCGGTTGCGGTCAGCAGCGCGCCGCTCAGAACGGTGCGCCGGCCCGGCAGGGCGCCGTGGTGCTGTGGCGTGATCATGGTGGGCGGCTCCTGGTGAACCGTGCAAGCCGGGCGGGCGCCCTTGGGCATTCGCCTTGGGGGCACCCGCGGCCGGCGAGGGGAGGTGGGTGAGGCGTTCAGCTGTCCAGACGGCGCCCCGCAAGCCACTTGACCATCTCGGGGTCGTGGTGGTCGAAGAACAGGGAGCTGCCGGTGTCGAGGGTGGCGATCCGCGCGATCTGCTCGTCGGTGAGCTCGAAGTCGAAGACGTCGATGTTCTCGGCCATGCGCTCGGCGCGGACGGACTTGGGGATGGCGACGACGCCGCGCTGGGTGAGCCAGCGGAGCACGACCTGGGCGACGGACTTGCCGTACTGCTTGCCGATCTCGGCGAGGAGCGGGTTGGCGAACAGGCCGTTCCTGCCTTCGGCGAAGCCGCCCCAGGACTGGATCTGCACGCCGTGCTCGCGCATGAGGTCCTGGTAGTCGGCGCGCTGGAAGAAGGGGTGGGCCTCGATCTGGTTGACCTGCGGGGTGATCTCGTTGTTGATGATCAGGTCGATCAGCCGGTCGGGGTAGAAGTTGGCGACGCCGATCGCCTTCGTAAGGCCCTCGTGGTTGAGGGCTTCCATGGCGCGCCACTGGCCGTAGACGTCGCCGAAGGGCTGGTGCATCAGGTACAGGTCGAGGTGGTCCAGACCCAGCTTGTTCAGGGACGTCTCGAACGCGCGGCGGGTGTTGTCCTGGGCGGGGGCGTCCTGGACCCACAGCTTGGTGGTGACGAACAGCTCCTCGCGCGGGAGGCTGCTGGACTTGATGGCGCGGCCGACGGCTTCTTCGTTGCCGTAGGCGGCGGCGGTGTCCAGCAGGCGGTAGCCGGAGGCCAGTGCCTCGGAGACGGCGCGCTCGGTGTCCTCGGCGGGGATCTGGTAGACGCCGAAGCCGAGGAGCGGCATCTTGACGCCGTTGTTGAAAGTGACGGTCTGCATGAGCGGGATGTTCCTTCGCTGCGCGGGGCGGGTGGTCAGGGGCGGAGGAGGGCCTTGAGGACCTGGCGGTCGGCCATGGCCCGGTAGGCGTCCGGTGCCCGGCCGAGGGGGAAAATCTGGTCGAAGACGCGGCCGGGGGTGATGGTGCCGTCCAGTACGTCGGGCAGCAGCTGCTCGATGTAGGCGCGGGCGGGACTGGCGCCGCCGGTCAGGGTGATGTTGCGCATGAACGCGGCCGGGCCGATCGGGCCCTGCTCGTACTGGGGAACGCCCAGGCGGCTGACGGTGCCGCCGTCCCGGACCGCGCCCAGCGCGGTGTCGAAAGCCTGGCGGGTGCCGACGGCCTCGATGACCTTGTCCGCGCCACCGGTCAGCTCCCGGATACGGGCGATGCCTTCCTCACCACGCTCCGCGACCACGTCGGTCGCGCCGAGCTCACGGCCCAGGCCGGTGCGGGCCTCGTGGCGGCCGGCGAGCAGGATCCGCTCGGCACCCAGCCGCTTCGCGGCGATCACCGCGCACAGGCCGACCGCGCCGTCCCCGACCACCAGCACGGTGTCGCCGCGGCCGACGCCGGCGGTGACCGTGCCGTGGTGGCCGGTGGTCATCACGTCCGACAGCGCGAGCAGCGACGGCAGCAGCGCGGAGTCGGCGGCCACCGGTAGCTTCACCAAGGTGCCCTCGGCGTACGGGACGCGGACGGCTTCGCCCTGGCCGCCGTCGACGCCGTCGAAGCCGTACCGGCCGCCGTTGCGGCAGGAGATGTGCAGGCCCATGGCGCAGTAGTCGCAGGTGTTGTCGCTGTAGGTGAAAGGGGCGACGACCAGATCACCGGCCTTCAGACCGGTCACGTCCGTGCCGGCCTCCTCCACGATGCCGAGGAACTCGTGGCCCATGGGGCGGCCGGTGCCGGTAGCGGGCATCGAGGCGAAGGGCCACAGGTCGCTGCCGCACACACAGGAGGCGACGACGCGGACCACGGCGTCGGCTGGATGGACGATCTTCGGGTCGGGCCGGTCCTGGACGCGGACGTCACCGGCTCCGTACATCACTGCTGCACGCATCAGAGGTACTGCTCCAAACGGGGGGCGTTCAGGGGCCGGGGGTCAGCGTTCGAGCATCCGGGCCTGAGCCTCGGTGTGGGTGTCGCCGGCGGCGGGCGGCAGGCTGGAGAGCCTCTCCAGCTGCTCGGCAGTCAGCGTGACAGTGTCCGCGGCGGTGTTCTCCTCGACCCGGGCCACACGCTTGGTGCCGGGGATCGGGGCGATGTCGTCGCCCTGGGCAAGCAGCCAGGCCAGTGCCACCTGACCGGGCGTGGCACCGGCCTCGTCGGCAAGGACCTTGACCTCGTCGGCCAGCGCCAGGTTGCGCTGGAAGTTCTCGCCCGTGAAGCGTGGGTTGTCACGGCGGAAGTCGTTCTCGTCGAACTGGTCGGTGGAGCGCACGGTGCCGGTCAGGAAACCGCGGCCCAGCGGGGAGAACGGCACGAGGCCGATGTTCAGCTCCCGCAGGACGGGCAGCACGCGCTCCTCGATGCCGCGGGTGAACAGGGAGTACTCGGACTGAACCGCGGTGACGGGCTGGACGGCGTGGGCCCGGCGGATGGTGTCCGGTCCGGCCTCGGAGAGCCCGAAGGCGCGCACCTTGCCCTCGGCGATCAGTTCGCCCACGGCGCCGGCGGTCTCCTCGATCGGCGTGTTCGGATCGACTCGGTGCTGGTAGTACAGGTCGATGTGGTCGGTGCCCAGCCGCTTGAGGGAGCCCTCGACGGCGGTGCGGATGTTGGCCGGGCTGGAATCCTGGTTCCACGCGCCGTCGCCGGCGTGCGAGACCAGGCCGAACTTGGTGGCCAGCACCACCTGGTCCCGGCGGCCTTTCAGTGCCCGCCCGAGGAGATCCTCATTGGTGTAGGGGCCGTAGATCTCGGCGGTGTCGATCAGCGTGACGCCCAGCTCCAGGGCTCGGTGCACGGTCCGGATCGACTCCGCGTCATCGGTACCGGAGCCGGTATAGCCGTGGGACATGCCCATCGCACCCAGCCCAATCCTGGAAACCTCCAGGTCACGCAGCTTGATGTACTGCATCTCGCCCTCTTCCGATCATGGTGTGGCCTGGTCTCTCACTGTCGCCCGGCCCGGCAGGTCGTGCCGGTTGGAGCCCCGGCAGCGCGAGGATCCGGCGTCTTCCTCATTCACCTTCGCCCGGATTGCTCGGGTGTGGCAGGGCGGGCTCTTCGGGGGTAATGACAGGGCCCCCCTCCCGTCTGCGGGGCAGGTGCCGGGCAGGTGAGACTGGAGTCATGGCATCCCAGAGCGCGAACAGCGAGGGCGTCGAGCTGGGCCGCTTCCTGCGCGCCCGCCGCACCCAGACCAGTCCCGAACACGTCGGTCTCTCCGTCGGCGCCGGCGTCCGCCGCACCCCCGGCCTGCGCCGCGAGGAGCTGGCCACCCTCGCCGGCATCAGCATCGACTACTACGTGCGCCTGGAGCGCGGCAAGGAGACCCGCCCCAGCCCCGCCGTCCTCGACTCCCTGGCCCGCGCCCTGCACATGGACGACCAGGAGCACCAGCACCTGCGTGAGCTCGCTGCCCGCGCCGCCCGCTACGCCCCCGAGCCACCCCCGGCCCCGGGCCGCACCGTGCGACCCCACCTCAAGCTGCTGCTGGAGTCGCTGCGGCCGAACCCGGCCTACGTCATCAGCCGCAGCATGGACATGCTGGCCTGGAACCCCGGCGGCCTCGCCCTGTACGCGGGACTCGAGGACTGGCCCGCCAAACACCGCAACCTGGCCCGCTACCTCTTCCTCCACCCGGCCTCGCGCTCCCTGTTCACCGACTGGGACCGCCAGATCACCGCCTGCGTCGCCCGCCTGCGCGCCGTCGCCGGGACCGCACCCGACGCCCCGGACCTGACCAACCTCGTCGGCGAGCTCCTCCTCAAAAGCCCCGACTTCGCCCGGCTGTGGGAACGCTACGAGGTCACCGGCCGCAAACCCGCACAGAAGACCTTCCACCATCCCCGCGTCGGCACCCTCACGCTCACCTCCCAGTCCATGCAGCTGGAAGGCACCCCCGGCCAGCGCATCGGTGTCTACACCGCCGAACCCGGCACCCCCGACCACGACGCCCTGCTCCTGCTCGACATGACCGCGCCCGCAGCCGCGCCCCACCGGGAAGTTCCGCACACATCCCCCTGACCGCTCTTCGCTCAAACGGTCCTTTGCGCGGGCAAGATCAATCACGGGTCACCGGACTCCCATCACGCCCGGATTCGTTCGCAGAACCTCCTCTCACTCAGAAGTGGGGCGAACCTCCTGGTGAAGGCTGAGAGCAGCGATGCGTCTGCCCGTACAGGTGCGAGCAGACCACCTGGGTCAAGAAGCCCGAACGATGCTGCTGGAACAACCGGGCGCGGTCACCGAAGTCCGACTGGCTGCCCAACGCCGAAGGAGCATCGCCATGTCCCCCAGGGACGACACCGCGATCTCCATCCCGCCTGCCCGCGACGAGCAGCCCAGCGCCCGGAACACGGCCGGCGGAGCGCATGGCGGTCCAGTAGGGCGCGGCCTCCGACAGGGTCGCCCACAGCGCGGGGCTTCACCTCGGCAACGCGCTCATGCACGCCTTCGTGATCTGGCTCGGTGTCCAGGAACAACTGGCCGGACATGCGGCGTTCCCGTCCAGGTACTCAGCGCTAGCGCGGCCGGACAGCCTTGGCCGTTGGCCCTGCGTTGCCTGCAAGGCACCACAGGTGTCCGTTTCCGCCTTGAGTACGTGTCCGCTCAACGGTTTGTCCGCGAGCGACGCCGCAGTCAGCCGTCCCGACCCGGCCGGCGCGGCCTCTGTCCGGCCGGGCCGGCAAGCACGCGGCCCACCCAGGTGATGGCACACCGGTGGTGCCTGTCGGTCCGGTCGCCTCGGGCGCCGCCATCCGGCTGGCGATGGCCGTAGGGTCCTCGGGATGTGCCCTTCCGATGCCTTGCCGTCGCTCCGGCGCGGCGGTTTGCTGAGGCGGTACCAACGCGCACTATCGCAACAGAGGAAGTTCATGTTCACACACCACAGGGGCGCCGTGTCCGCGCCACCAGACGCGACGCGCCGGGCGGCGCGACCCGCCGCACCGGTCATCCCCCTCCTGGAACTGCAGCGTTCTGCGGGCAACGCCGCCGTGACACACCTGATCGCCACGCAGCGGCGCGAACGGGCCGGAGAGGAGCACGACCACGGCTCGAGGTGTGGCCACGACCAGCCGGTGCAGAGTTCGTCCGTGCTTCAGGTCATTCAGTCCAGGGGCCGGCCGGTCGACCCGGCGATCCGGCTCAAGGCCGAGCGGGCCCTGGGCTCTTCCCTCGCCGACGTCGAGGTACACACCGGCGCGGAGGCGCGGCGCTCGGCGGCCGAGCTCGGGGCCCGCGCCTACACCACGGGGCGGCACATCGTGGTGGGCGACGGCGGTCGCGACGAGCACACCATCCTGCACGAGCTGCGGCACACCTGGCAGCAGCAGCGGGGGCCCGTGGCGGGCACGAACAACGGCGGCGGGCTCTCCGTCTCCCACGCCGAAGACGCGGACGAGAAGGACGCGGAGGCGTGGGCGTCGAGGATGCGCAACGCGCCCACGCAGCACCCGGCGGACGTCCCCGCCCAGGACGCGCAGGCGGCGGCGCCGTCCGCGACACCGGCGGTGCCGGCGGTGCAGCGCGCGGGCCCGCGGATCTTCACTGTCACCCGCAGCCCTTCCTGGGAAGACGACGACACCATCGAGGACACCCACTCCCGCAACCGCAGTTACGAGAACAACGGCGTCAGCTACGTGACCAGCGATTCCATGGCGAACGTGCCGCGCCGCCGGGTCCCCGACCAGAACACGCTGATGGGCGGGTCCGCGCGGGACGCGGCGCGGCGGTCGGGCAGCCGGCCCGCCCAGTACAGCTGGCTGCACCGCGAGGCCGCCTGGTCGCACGGCGACCCTGTGCACGGCACGCCTCAGCGGCGCGACAACATGCTCGTCGGCACGCAGCAGACGAACATGCACCACCTCCGCTACGAGTCCGCCGCGTCGGAGATCGGTACCGCCATGCTCGGCGTGCCGATCACGCAGATGGGCTCGAACGGGTACATCGGGCCGAACCAGTACCGCGAGGCCGAGTACAACATCAGGCCGCCCTACGACCCGCTCAGCAGGCGGTTCGGCACGAGACTCGACCCGTACGACCAACGCCCCGTCGCCGCGCGCGAGCAGGCCGGTGACCTGCCCACGCGGCATGACATCCACCGCGACGCGGAGCTGGAGTTCGCGCGGATGACGATGGACTCACTGCCGGATTCCGAAGTGCCGGAGGAGTACCGGCGCTTCGAGGACGAGGAAGAGCGCTCCCGCGCTTCCTCCAGCAGGTCGGCCTCCCCGGTCATCGTGGATGTCTCGCCGCGCGACCGCCGCTGACCACCCCTCACCCCGCCCACTCCTCTTGAGGAGCGGGCGGGGCCTTCGCCTTCGCCTTCGCCTTCGCCTTCGCCTTCGAGACGCCCCGTAAGGCTCCCGGCGCCGTCAGGTCAACGCTCCCTGAGGTCCCGCTCCCCGGCTCTTGATCGTCGGGGTAGGCGTCCGCGAGCGCGAGCAGTTGCCCGGGCATCGCCGTCTGCTGGTGCGCCACGACGTCGTACGCGCGCCCCCGCACGGCCGTGGGCGCGGGGTGCGCAGCTCCTCCCCCGCCACCGCACCGGCAAAGACGGCGCGCTGGTACTGGAGCGGGCCAAGGGGCCTCTCGCTCCCCCGATGCCACCGCCTCCGGGGCGGAGGCGGTGGCATCGGGCTGGTGTGTGTTGGCCCTGTCCTCCCCCGGCCAACTACGTTGCAGCGGGGTCGGGATCCGTGAACGAAATCGGCTTGCCAATGGCGCGGGCATAGTCGATTTCCCCCCTTGTGGACTCGCCGACGTACCCGCCAGGGTTGACCACCAGAATCCGGTCTGCCAGGTCGATCTTGCGCAGGTGGAGGGCGTTCAGTGCCGCCTTCTGCTTGTCGGTGATCAACTCGTCAGCTTCGCCTGGCGCGACAACAATGACCCCGGCGAGGGTCAGATCACGATTCACCGCACGCATCTCGTCTACGAACCGGGTAGAGCCGCAAATGCAGACGATTTCAGGTCGGTCGGGCACAGCTGATCCCTTCGCTCGAACGGGACACCGCCAGCGTGCAGGTTGGTACTGCACCGGCAGGAGGCACTACACCAGTGTTGACCGGCCGGTCAGCCGTCGGCTCGTTCCTTCTCGAGCGCATTGATCCTGCGGACCAGGGCGATCTGCGCGCGGATCATCGTGTCGAACAGTGCCTCCGGATCGCCGTCGGGTCCGGCGCTCGCAGCCGGCAGCGAGGCAACTTGGCCGGCGAGGACGGTGACCACGTCGGGCGTCCCCACCTGTCTGCGGACCTCAATCAGTTTGCGCACGGCGTCGTCGATGCGGTCCTGCTGTCCTGGCCGACACCTCTCGCCGCGACGCAAACGGCCGTCCCCGGCCTGGGCCCGGGGACGGCCGCGTTTGTTACGGCCAGTTGGCGGGGACGGTGCCCTGCTGCACGCGGTTGGTGCCGCTGCACAGCCCGTTGTCGTTGAAGATGTTGATGGTGTCGACGTCGTTCGCCCACGTGGTGCCGTTGGGGTGGTCGTACTTGCCGAGGTTCGCGGCGGTCTTCGCCGGGATGCAGATGTACCGGTCCGGTGTGGCGCCCGTATCGATCAGCCATACGGAGTCGTCGTTACGCGTGTTGACGACCGCGTCCGGCTCATTCTGGATCGACAGCGGCATGTTCTGGTAGCCGTTGTCCTGGAACCAGCCGATGATGCTTCCGTCGGCGTAGGAGCCGCCGTACACGCACACGCGCGGGTATGAGCAGCCGTACTGGCTGGCGGCCGAGGCGGACGAGGCTGCCAGCGGGACGAGGGCCGAGGCCAGGCCTGCGGACGTGAGCAGGGTCGCCGTCAGCTTCTTGGTCAGTTTCACGGGAACGCTCCTGGTGGGATCGCACGGGTGGAGTCGACCGAACCGGCCGGCTCCGCAATGAGACTGCGGGCACAGCGCGATGTCCGGCCACAGTTGACGTCGAAGTGGCCTCCGCGCGGGACGTCCCAGCCACTGACCTGCGGGTACGGCGCCCGCCGAGTCCGTACGGCGGGACGACCGTACGCGGGGGCGGCCGTTCCTGCACCAGGGCGGGCTCGCCATTGGCCAACTGTGAAGGCTGATACAGAAGGAGGCCGGGACACGCGGGACCGGCCCCCGGCACACCCGAACGCGAGTGAGCGGAGACATGCCGCGTCGGAAGGCAGCCCGCGGGACTGCATCCACACCTACGCCAGTTGATCGTGCGCTTACGCAGATGAAGGACCGAGACGAAGTGAGCGGCAGGTCACTGCCGCCGAACCGGGCCGTCGAGGCGATGGCCCGCATCGGCGGTGACGACCCGAGCGGGGCGCTCGGATGACTGCACATTTCACGAGGGCTGGGCGGACATCACCACCCGTGGTGGCCACGTCCGACTGTCATGGGTTACGTGGGTCCGGCAGGCCGGGGAACCCGTCGGGATCTCCCTGGCCTGCCGGTGCCGCCGCAGCCCCATGCACCGCAGCGGACTGCGCCTCTGGCCGGTACGGCGTGGCTCTGCCTTCCAGACCTGCCGGTGCATTCCTGTGACGCCGCGCCCTGGGTCTGTGCGCTGCCCCTCGTGCTGGGGTCGGTGCCGCCTCCGCTCGGTGGGACACGGGCGGCGCGGATACGAATCCGACGCCCTGCGGAGGCCGGAGCAGCCGGATGTTGCCCTGCCCGGATCCGGCACGTCGACCGGGCATGCGGCGAGGGCGCCCTCACTGTCGGCGGGCGGGCGAACCAGCCACCCCGCTCACCGGCACCGGCACCGGCACCGGCACCGGCCCAGCCTGGCGGTGAACGCACCGGGGTCCGCCCGTGTGGGCAGTACGTCGGCTGTGCGGCCCGTTGGTAGGTCGGCATCAGCGCTCCGGTCTCTGCCGCCCTCAGCGGCGCCCCCACTCAGTGACGCGGAATCATGAGACGTCGGCCTCGACGTGCAGGACGCGGCCGGGTTCCTCGGTCCACTTCTCGCCACCATCGCGACTGATCAGGGCCCGGCCCCCACCGTAGGGGGTGGTGTCGCTGTAGGCGATGCCGAAGGCGCCCTGTGTGGTCGCGGACCGGACCACCAGCGCGAAGCGGTCGCCGGCGCGAACCTGCAGCGGCCGATCGAGCTTCAGCTCGGCCCATCGCGCGGCCCATGACACCTTGTCGGCGGGGATTTCCACGGAGGCAACAGTGGTGCCTGTGCCGTCTGTCCGGGTACGACGCAGGTCGAGGACGAGCGGCGCGTTCGGGTGTCCGGACTGGAAGGTCGTGAAGCGCACCGCTCGCAGTCGGCCGGCGTCCGGCATCGTGATCTCCTGCGCACGTGCGAGTCCGCCGGCGACGTCCCAGTGGGTGCGATATCCGGCGTCCCCGGTTTCCAGCTGGCTACTTCGCTTCTGCGGGTTGCCAGGGCGGACCGGCACGGTCAGGCCGTAGGAGCGGCCGCACTCGATGGGCCGGATGGAGCCGTCACCGTTGAACTCCAGGGGCTGCCAGTAGTGTTTGGCGAGGGCCTCGTTCGCCTTCGCGTTCATCCACACGTCCGACTGGTAGAGGTAGACAGTGCCGGAGCTGGTCTTGAGCGGCAGGACGTCTGCCGGCTGACCACCGCACGAGGTTGTGGTGATGTTGGTGCCGGTGATGGTCGACTCCGGGCGGTCCCACTTCGTCAGGCCGCCGGAGAAGTCGTCGGACAGCAGTACCGTTCCGTCGGCACCGGTGACTGTGACGTCGTCGATGCTTGCCCTCTCGCCATCGCTCTGGCTCTCGCGGAATCCGACGCGACCGTGGTCGCTCGTGGTGTCCACCGTGGTGTCCACCAGTTGGCCGTCGATCCGGGTTTCGATGCGTGAGCCCTCGACCGTGATCTTCACATCGTAGGACTGCCCGGTGGTGATCGCCATCGGCAGCTTCACGATCGCGGCCGGCTTGCCCGGCACCAACTTGGTGAGGTTGCCGCCGACCGCCCCCTGGTGCGGGTAGTTGCCGATGAGCCACTGGTAGCTGCCCGCAGCCGATCCGCGTACGGCGAGGCCGACCTGCGCGTAGTCGCCTCCCACGGCTCGCCTGGGCGTGACCTTGGCTTCGAAGGAGTAGTCCCGCCATTCCTCGCCTTCTCGGCTGAGACCGACACCACCACCCTCGATGTTCATCATCCCGTCGGAGACCGACCAGGCGTCGCGGCTGGCACTGCTCCCCGACCAGGGCCCGAGCGGGGTCGGCGCGGTGACGTATCCGGTGCCGGTGGTCATGTACCCACGGTTGGGGTCGGAGTAGGTGAGGTAGTAGGTGCCTCCCCGCTCGAAGATCGTCGGCGCCTCGGTCGAGCGCAGATTCGTCCGGGTCCAGTGGCCGGTGCCTGTCGTATAGGTATCGTCAAGGCGCTCGATGATGATGTCGCCGCCCCGGATCCAGTCGGTGAACGCGAGGTAGGCGACCCCGTCGTGGTCGACGAAGACCTGGTGATCGCCGTAGTTCACACCACCGGGCGCGCCTTCGGGGGCCGCGAGGTCCGGCACGGCCACCTCCTCGAACCCACGAGTGGGGTGGTCGGAGGTGAAGACGTGGTAGCCGACGCCGGTGTCGTAGGAATTGATCCACAGCACGTACTTCCGGGTCTTCTTGTTGAACACGACGTGAGGCCGGTAGCAGCCGTACGTGCCGCCGTCACACCGCTTCTGCCAGGTCTTCGAGGAGGCGTCGAACAGTGGTCCGCGCGGTGTCCAGTGCACCAGGTCCGGCGAGCTGTAGGAGACGAACCCGCAGAAGGGAGCCCCGGGGGTGTTCCACTCGTAGCCGCAGCCGTAGCTGGTGCCGTAGAGGTAGTAGGTGTCGCCGAAGCGCTGGATCTGGCCGTCGTGGGCGTCGATGGCGTTGCCGTTGACGTCGAATCGTATGGTGGGGTTCCCGTCGGTGTCCTGGTTCACCAGGGTGACCGTCTTCTCGCCGGGTCCCGCATGGGGTTTGCCTTCACCGGCCGGAGCCGCATACGTCGTCTGCGCCGCGGAGAGCGCCAGGATCAGGGGCAGCCCGATCCCGGCCAGCTGCCGGCGAAACCGCGCGGTGTTCCTCATGTCGTTCCTCCATGGGTCGGATCAGAAGCAACAGGCTTGGCCCGTTGCGCTGGAAGGCGTGGGCCGCCTCGACTCGCTCGGCCGTCAGACGGTGACGTGGACGAACGGCAGTCCGAGCAGGTCGGCGACCGCCTGAAGGTCCTTGGCGCGGTGCCCGACGCACAGGGCCCAGTGATGGCCTATGCCGGAGGCGCTCCATGCGTCTGTCCACTCGCCCGGATCGCAGCCGAAGTCCACGCGAGAGGTGGTGTTGCCGATCTCCAGCAGGGGGCCGGGGACCACCTGGCCCTGCGAGGCGATCACCATGTAGGTGCCGTCCGCGTCCTGGCCGAGCCCGAACGTGGTGACGGGGCCGTGCCGTACGTCGAACTCCACGCTCACGCCCCAGCCGCGCTTGCCGTGGTAGACGCCGAGGCCGCGCAGCAGCGGGTCGGCGCTGCTGCTGGCGAGGTGGGCAGGGCCGTCGTGGCCCATCTCGACGACGTCGTCGTCGAAGTTCAGTGCCTGAAGTTCGGTGAACGACCCGCCCGCGCCGAGACGGTCGGCCATGAGCATGGCCAGACTGGTGCGCAGCTCGTACTCACCGGCCACAGGTATGCCGCGCGCGGTGAGCAGTGAGGCCCCGAGGATCATCCCGGCTCCCAGGCGTTCGTGGAGCTCGCCGTCGAGGCCGCGGTGGTAGTACGCCAGGGAGTCCAGGGCGAAGTCGTCGACCAGGCGGTCCAGGCCGACCGAGACCTTCGCACCCCAGCGCAGGTCCTCTTCGACGACGGAGGTGTCGAGGGTGAACACTTCACGGGCCAGGGCCACGCGCGCGTCGACCTGCCGTTCGGTGACCTCGGCGACGCGGATCCGCAGGTCGTCGACTTCGAGGACCTCTACATGCGAGCCGAACTGGGCGGAGACGAGCGTGAGGTCGGTGGACACGTCGAGCATGCCGGGGTAGAGGTGTCCCATCAGCCCGTGCCGTGCGTGCCGCATCGCGGCGCGCACGCCTGCGGCGCGGATCCAGCGTTCGATTCGGGTCCAGGCGTTCTCGTCGTGCAGATGGCCTGAGACCGACCGGAAGGGGATGCGAGCCCGGCGGAAGACGTTGGCGATCTCCGGCAGCGGGCACTGACCGCAGTAGGCGAGCCACTCGCCCGTGCCGAACGTGGCGTGGTCCATGGACGCGGTCGGTTGCAGGTCGATGAGCAGCACGGGGGCCTGGCTGCGCTGGGCGACCGGCAGGACCATCGAGGCGGTCAGATAGGTCGTGAGGAAGGTGACGATCAGGTCGCAGTCTGCGGATCGCAGCTTCTCGGCCGCCGCGGCGGCCTCCTGCGGGTCGGACACGAAGCCGACATCGACAACCTCGCATCCCATGCCGGAGAACCGGTCGCTGACCGAGCGGGCCGAGTGCTGCAGTTGTTCCAGCAGGCCCGGGAACTGAGGCCAGTACGCGCCAAGTCCCCCGGCGACGAGGCCGATCCGGGTCTTGCGCGGGGTCGTGCGGGGTAGCCCCGCATCAGCGGGTGCGGGTGTCTCCATGGTGACGGTTCGGCTCCTTCGGAACGTGCCGCAGCGGCGGACGCCAATTTGTAAAACGTTTCAAACGCGAGCTGAGAGGGACCGTAGGGCGCCCGCGGCGAGGCGTCAAGAGTCCGTGCAGGAGACTGAGTTCCCTGTCGTACTGCGGGTTGACGGTCCCCGTCGTGGTCTCAGCACCGCCGACCGCGACCGGCCAGGGCCCGGGGAACGCTTCACCCGCCGGTCGGTGGACATCAGGCCTGTCGGCGCCACCGTGCGTATGTCACGGGCGCGAGAAGTCCGGCAAGCCTGCCTCTGATCACACGGCTTCATGGCATCCCGAGGAAGGGCGGGCACGGTCTTCCGAGGGATGGGCGGGCACCTCGGGTACATCTCCTGGCGCCCTGCGGTCGGTTGGAGGCCGGTGAGCTCGACCGGCCGGTGTGCACCGAGGTGGCCGGGAGCTCCCGGCTCACCAACGAACTGGGCATCGACAGGACGGTGCGCCACCTGCGCACACGTCATGGATTTATGCACGCTGGAGGAGTCACGATCAACGCACCGCGGTAATCGAAAACGCCGGCCGCTGTCAGTGCGCTGCCACCGGCGGTCCCGTCGTCGACCGCCGAGTTCCCTGCCGCCGGGTAATACGCTCGCGCGCATCCGGCAGGTCCCCAGGAGTGCGCGACACGAAACCCGGCTGCCAGCAGGCGGTGTTGGCGTGTCGCGTGCAGTGGTCCCGGGATGTGGTCTCACGCGACACCCGGTGGGGCGGCTCCCCGGCCGCCGGCCCGATGCGGAACGAGTCCTCGGCGTCGGCCCCCATGACCAGCCATTGCGCCAGCTCACCGCGGACGCCTGCGGTCGAGCTGCCGTCGCCAGGCCCGTCCACGCGGCGGCGCTCGACAATGCACCGTCCCGGGCTCCGGACGCAGGCTCCGGTCAACTACCGTTTCGACGGGCCCTGCTGACGTCGACTCATTAATGTGAGCGTCGCAGTGCCCGCTTCCGCGCCGACGCGGACAACGACGTGAGCCGGACAGGGCCCCGCCCGCACGGCATGGTCAGGGTGCGGAATCGCGGACGACGAGAGTGGGGGCGAACACGTGCGAGGAATGCGTGTGTGCACCCTCCGCCGCCTCCACCTCGTCGAGCAGCAACTCCACGGCGGTTCGGCCCAGGTCTTCGACGGACTGACGGACGCTGGTGAGCGGCATCCCCGACAACATCGCCACATCCAGATCACCGAACCCGGCCACCCGGACGTCCGTCGGCACCCGTACGCCACACTCCAGCAGCCCGCGGACCAGCCCAGCCGCCAGGAAGTCGTTGGTGCAGAACACGCCGACGGGCAGGTGCGCTGCCTCTGCGAGCGAGCGGGCCACAGCCACCCCGGTGTCCAGCGTCATCTCCCGCACGGTGACCTCCACCAGCCGGACATCCGGCCGGTCCCGGACCACTTCTTCGGCGCCCCGGTAGCGGTCGGCGCACTGCTGGATGTCCCTGCTGCCGTTGACCACCACGACGGTCACCTCGCCGTCGGTTCCGCCCGGGTGCCCCGCGCGGTCGGCGAGGAGTTGCTCGACTGCAATCCGGCCGCCTCGTTCGTCGTCCACGGCAACCGAGCAGCCATCTGTCGTGGAGCCCGCACGGTCGGTGGTGACCAGCGGGATCCCGCGTCGACGCAGCCGGGCAAGACGGTCGGGGTCGGCGGCCACCGGAACCACGATCACGCCTGCGGACCGCTGATCGGCGAGCATGTCGAAGTACCCCTGCTCACGCTCGGGGTCGTCGCCGCTGTGGCACAACGTCAGTGAGTAGCCGCGCTCATAGGCCGCGTCGGCCGCGCTGCCCGCGATCCGCGCGTAGAAGGAGTTGACGATGTCGGGTACCACCAGCCCCAGCGCACGGACCCGGCCACTGCGCAGCCCGACCGCCCCCGGGTGCGCGACGTAGTCCAGCTCCCGCACCGCACGCATCACGCGCTCCGACGTCTGCGCGGTCACCCGCCCGGGACGGTTGAGCACGTTCGACACCGTGGCCACCGACACCCCGGCCAGGGCCGCAACGTCCTGGATCCGGGCAGTCCGCCCTACAGGGACCGATCCCCCGACCCTCTTCACCATGTCACCGCCCTCTCCCCGTCCCACAGCTGCACACCCTAGCCAACCGCGACATCCAGTACTCGAGCGTGGTCCACTTCACCGCCGCGCCGACTCGGGAGCTTGCGGTCAATCCGCCGAGCCTGGCCGCGCTCGTGGGTCATGGGAGGCGTTCAGCGGGTCAGGTCGTCCCAGGTGGCGCGGCCGACCAGGACGCGGAACGCGCGGACTGCGGCCTGGCGGGCGGCAGCAGCCAGGTCGGGCAGGAAGTGCTTCAGGTCACGGTAGGACTGTTGCCGGAAGGAGGTGTACAGGCCGCCGCACACCGCGAAGGGCAGCGCCGTGAACAGGGCCGCCTTGGGATCGGCAGACAGCGCCACGCCGAAGGCGGGCAGCACGGTGCCCGCCGCCAGGAGCAGCGTCCTGGCAGTCGTGCCGCCCGCCAGCGGCAGCAGCGCTGCGGCCGGTGCGGAGGCGGCCAGAACCCACGTTCCGGCGGCACTGTCCGGGGCGAGGCCGGCCAGGCGCAGGGCGAGCGGGGCGGCGGCTGCCACGGTGGCCCAGTACGCCAGGTTCCACGGTGCGCCCAGGGCGCACCGGCCGCGTAGTACAGGGACCTCCCCGCAGGAGCCCGCCGGGGCCCCGGTGGGCGGCGGCCCGGGTATGAGGGTGACGCCCCGCACATACCTCAGGAGCAGGAGCAGGTGAGGCTTGGCCCGCAGCGCGGGCGAGGCGTACCACCGGAGCGGGTGCGGGGCACGGCAGTACGCGCTCGCCTCCAGGACCCAGGTGAGCAGGACGAACATCGTGCCCAGGCCGTAGGCGTAGAGGGCACCCGTCCACACGAGTGAGTCGCCGACCAGCAGCCCGGCGGCGTGCGCGCCCACCGCGTAGCGCAGGGCGTATCCGGTGCCCACCAGGGCCCACAGCCCGATGGCGGCGGCCCGCTGTGTGCCGCCCGGACGCGCCTCG
Organism: Streptomyces sp. NBC_00178; assembly: GCF_036206005.1. Classification (NCBI taxonomy): domain Bacteria; kingdom Bacillati; phylum Actinomycetota; class Actinomycetes; order Kitasatosporales; family Streptomycetaceae; genus Streptomyces; species Streptomyces sp. NBC_00178. Next base: position 7,224,243 of record NZ_CP108143.1, on the reverse strand, counting down.
ACGGCGCGCAGGTACTCGTAGAGCACCCCGGCCACTGCGATGACCGCGGTCGCAGCCAGGAGGCTGCGGGTCACTCCGGCGGCAGCGGCGATACCGAGGGCGGTGATGAGCCGCAGCGCGGCGACCAGCGCGCTGCACACCACGACCAGACGCCGCGCCGCCGGATCTGCGGGGTGGGGCAGGCGCATGCGAGCGGCGGCTTCGGGGTGGGTGGCGTCCTCGGCGTAGCCGCGGATGTCGTTGACCTGGTATCGGGCGGCATAGACCAGATACTCGACGAGGAGCACCATCAGCAGCAGCCGTTCCCACTGTGGTGTCAGATCGCGGGCGAGGACGACGATGGTGAATGCCAAGGGCACCAGGAGCCATTTGACCCAGTCCTCGGGGCGGGGCAACACCAGGTAGGAGACCAGGCCACGTCGGCGGGGGCCGCGCGGTGGGCTACCACCGAGCAGACCGGTTCCCTGCCGGGCGGCGAGCTGCCGGGCCAGGTGCAGGAAGGTCGAGCGGCCTCCGACAGTGGCGGAGGCCACGTCGGCGACGAGCAGCATGAAGGCCCAGCCGTAGGCGACCGCCATGACGACGCCGGTGCGGCCACCGAGGCTCACCGCGACAAAGGCCGTCAGACCGGAGAAGACCAACAGGGTGATGAACAGGATCAGAAAGCTGAGGATCCGGTACCGGGAGCGGCCGCGGCGCATCGTGGACGCCTCGGCGATCAGTGCGGCGTACGAGGGGGAGCTGATGCCGGCACCGGTCAACTCCCTCAGTGGGACGGCGGCCGCCCGGCGCAGCTCCGCCTCCACGGCCCGCAGGTAATAGCTGCGCACGGTGGCGACCAGGCCGAGAAGTTGCAGCAGCGCCAGGGCGGCGAAGGGGATGGCGGGCGCACTTGCCAGGAATAGGATGGGCGCCTCGGTGCAGTTCTTCGCCCGGTCGTTGAGCTGACACGTCTGAGTCAGGACAGTGGCCAGGGCGGCCAGGAGCGCGACGACGATCCCGGCGACTGCCGCCTGGATGGTGGCGAAGGTGCGCTCGTCCTCCCGCGCCATCTCGTAGTCCGTCTTGAGGACCTCGAACTCGCGGTCCGAGATACCTGCGGTGCCCCCCACGCCCACCCCGCCCTCCAAGCCCGCGCGGGCGGCTCCCGCACTGCCAATCGAGCAAATCTACCTGCGCAGGCGCCGAGTTGAGGCGGTATGAGCTCTTCTGCTGCACCGCGCTCTGTGCGCGCACCAGGAGAGCCACCCCGACGCAGGCGTGGTCGCCGCTGACCACCGCGTCCAGAACATGCCACCCGCGGAGGCAAGCCGGCACCGCGCGACAGCAGGCGCACGCGGCAGCCAGGACGAGCCTGACTGCCTCGTGCACCAGCACGGCCGGCACGTGGTGATCGGGGTCAAGAGCGCCTTCACGCCCGACCGGCGGGCATGCAGGCGGTCTGGAGCGGCACGCGTACGCGGCAAGATCACCCGTCCTCCTCCTGCGGAGATGGTTCGGCGGACGGTGACGTGGCTGCCGTTACGGACGCCGTCGAAGCGGTAGCGGTGTCCGGCCCCTCACCTGGTGTCCGGCCCCACACCTTCGTGCCCGCAGTCCGGTCAGGTGGGTGCGAAGTCGATGATGACTCGGTGACTGACACCAGTGACGACCAGGTGAAGGTCCATTTCCGCTTGGAGACAGACGAGGAAGGCCGGCCACTGGCGAGTGTCGACGCCCTGTGGGCCTCTGGACCTTGCCGACGGCACGGTGGGCTGGACAACACTCCCCGGTTCGCCCGCTGGGTCGCCAGCGGAGACATGATCAGGGTTCGACCGGATGATGATGGTCTTCTCTGGCCGGGGAGACGGTTCAGCCTTCGCAGAACTGCACCATCCGACTGATCGTGCTGACGGATAACGGCGCTGCTGCCGCCCGGGCGAGCGTGCTGGAGGCCTTCCATCGCCTCGGCACGACACGCGAAGGCATCGAGCGGATCGGAATGGTGCTTTGGGGCATCCCCCCGCAGGCGGACCTGCTGAAGATCCGCGAGCTGTTGGAGCATGGTGAGGCGGCGGAGTGGTGGCATTAGGAGGAGGAGTGTGTCACCGCGGCCTGGGAGGCCATTGCGCGATCGTGAGGACAGCCGTGCCCCGTCGCGGTCTGCGGTGAGCCGAAGACAGGTACGCCCCGGGCCACGCGGTAGTCACAGCCACCGCGCCCGCGCGCACCACCCGGGCCGCACGAGGATGAGCGCTGGCTTGGCGACGCTCGGCCGCCGCCCGAGTATGCCCATCAGGACTACCCACCTCACCGACTTTTTGACAGGTGCCCACTGATCGCCTACCTTATAGACGACCGGTCGTCTTGCGTGATGGCCGCACTCCCCCGCCTCACCTGCCGACAGCGAACGGAAATCGCCGATCATGACCACCCCCGTGAAGCTCGCAATCGTCTACTACTCCTCCACCGGCACCATCACGGAGATAGCCAAGGAACTGCACGACGCCGGCGTCAAGGCCGGTGCCGAGGTCCGTCTGGTCAAGGTGGGCGAACTGGCCCCCCAGGCCGCCATTGACTCCAACCCCGCCTGGGCCGCCAACCACGCCGCCACCGCACATGTTCCCGAGGCCACCCCTGCGGACATCGAATGGGCGGACGCAGTCATATTCGGCACCCCCACCCGCTTCGGCAACGTCTCGTCCCAGCTGAAGCAGTTCATCGACACCCTCGGCGGACTCTGGGCCGAGGGCCGCCTCGCCGACAAGGTCTACAGCGGCTTCGTCTCCTCCGCCACAGCGCACGCCGGCCAGGAGTCGACCCTGCTCGCCCTCTACAACTCCGTCCACCACTTCGGTGGCATCGTCGTCACCCCGGGCTTCACGAAGCCGGCCAAGTTCGTCGACGGCAACCCCTACGGCACCTCGCACGTGGACGCCCAGGGAACCAACCCCGTCGACGAGACCACCCGCACGGCTGCCCGCATCCAGGCCGAACGCGTCGTCGCGATGGCCGCGAGGCTCAAGGCGGCGGCCGAGGCCGCGTCCCGCGTCGAGGAAGACGCCCGCGTCGAGGAGGAGCGCCCGCGGCGCTGGTGGCAGCGTCTGCGCAAGTGACGACGCACTACCCTCCCGGGGCGTCGCCTGGTGTGACGTTCCGGTACAGGTGGTGGGCTGTTCCGGCATGCGCAGTCCGCGCCGACTGCGGGATCGTGGCCGAGGCCGAAGCGTGGCCGACCGTGCACCATGCCCTTACGAATCCACCACGAACGCAGCCCCGACCTCCACCACGGTCTCCTGGCACTGACCTGCTGCAACGAAACGATCAGTCAGTGCCGTGCCCGGGTGGCGATCAGAGTGGCGGCCGTGCCCGCAGTTCCGTACAACGTGAACAGCAATCCCTCTCCTAAGAGGTCTTTGCGCTTCACCTTCTGGGCGTACGTGAGTTGATCGTACGTGGCCGTGCCGGTCGATTTTCCGCTGCTGGTGCTGTAGCCGAGCGCGCAGGTGTAGCTGGGCCCGCATGGGGCCGGGGCGAGCCTCGCCGTCCCTGTCCTCCTGTGGCCCCGGGCAGTATGGGGCGCCATGGGCCGCCCCGGCCCTCAGCAGGGCGATCACCCCCCACGCCAGCGGGATCATGAAAAGTGCGATGAACACTCCGCGTAACCTCATTGCGGCACCCTAGTGCCGTGACCACCTCGGGCCGCTGCGCCGCCGGTTGGCTCCGACGCCGACATCCGCGAGCGTGACCCGGTCCCAAGTTGCGTCCCCCGCCACCCACGTTGACGACGGCTTGGGCCTGCGGTGACCTGGCAGGACGCCAGGACCGTGCAACGCGCCGCCCAGCCTTTCCCGCCAGGCGGCGCCTGCCCCCCTCGGCGTCGCTACGAAGCGTCCTCGGCCACGCGGGCATGCACCGCCGCGCGCAGGCTACGGGGGGTCACCTTCAGGGCGCCCAGTACTTTCAGGCCGCGGCCCTCTCCTGCGGCCAGCATGCCGAGGAGGATGTGCTCGGTGCCGAACTTCTCCTGGCCCAGCGCGCGGGCCTCGCTCAGGGTGTGTTCGAGCGCCTTCCTGGCATCCGGCGCGTAGGCGGGCCTGGGGTACTGGAAGGCTCCGGGGCCGAAGTTGGTGTCGGCCTGACGCTGGATCTCCTCGACGTCGATGCCGAGTGCCGACAGGGCATCCTTGGCAGGTTGTCCGCCGGTGGCGACGATTCCGTCCGCCTCCAGGATGCGTACGGTCTGCTCCCTGGCTTGCGCCAGCTCGACACCCTCCTCCCGCAGCACATCCCCGGCCGTGGACTGGTCGGTGCCGACCAGCCCGAGCAGCAGGTGCTCCGTACCGATGAAGTCGTGCCCGAGGGCGATCGCCTCGTCCTGGGACAACGTAAGGGCGTGCTTCGCCCGGTCCGTGAAGAACTCGAACATCTACTTCTCCTTGCCTTCGGCCTTGCGCCTGCTCGCGTGCTTCTCGTGCACCGACTGCCGGCTGACACTCAGCGACGTGGCGATGCTCTGCCACGACCAGTCCTGGTCGCGGGCGTTGTCGACGTGGACCCGTTCGAGCTCTTCCAGGAGGCGACGCAGCGCAACAACCGCCTGTAGTCCCACTTCGGGGTCCTTGCTGGTTACCTGGCCGACCAGCGAGGCCGGTGTTTCCTCAGCTCCCATGCATGTCAGGCTGCCCTGACATGTAACCATTGTCAAGAATCCCTGACATGAGACCCGGAGCATCGGTTTCGAGCTCGGAGAGCCGGGCGGGCATCTCGGGGTTGATGTGGAGCATTGGGCAGCTGACGCATGTTTCTCTGAACCAGCGGCTACGGGGCGTTGAGGCAGCCGGCAAACCTGTGGCACATGAGTACCGTCCCGGGCCAGGATGCGGCTATGCGTGATGTCCAGAGCGATCCCGAGTTGCAGGATCTGGTTCGGCGGTTCGTCACGCCTGGTCGGCGATACCTTCGGTTGGGCGGGAGCGTTTTCCGGTTGAGCCCGGTCGAGCGCTCCGCGTTTGCGCGGGATCTGGCTCAGGCTGCGTACGAAATCACTCCGGCGGAGCTCGGCGTCCTCTTCGAGGGTGGATGGCGCGAGCGCAAGACTGCCGCCTGGCTGGTTGCTGTGGCCCACAGGTCCGAGTTCCGCAAGCTCATAGGCCGGCTCCTGCTGGCCAGCGAGGGGCCGTATGCGGGCGCGGCATACTGCGTCGCCCTCGCGAAGTTCGGTACGGCAGCGGATGCCGAACTGCTCAGCGCATACCTTGACCACTACTTGTCGCGTCCCGACCTCGACTACGACCAGGCAGTCGTCCTTGGGACGCTTCTGTACCTCGATGAGATTCTCGGCTCCGAGTACACGACACGGTTCCTTGCCCCGGCCGGTCCCTGGGACCGATGGCTCGAAGTCCGGGCCGTGGCGGCTCTCGACCCGCATGACCGTATGCAGGCGGTGCAGCAACTGTGCGCTTTCGTCGACGAGACCGCTGAGCTCTTCGCCTCGCTGGCCCGCGGGATCTGATCATGACCGAGTGGGACATCATCCTGAACGAACTCGCCCAGGGACTGCGCCCGATGTCACAGGGCATCAAGTGGTTCGACGCCCACAGCCTGGAGGAACGAACAGGCCGACATGCTCCTGTTCCTGCGCCATTACTGCATGCAGGCGCGCGCCGTCACCGAAGACGGACCGGAGAGCATCCGACGTGCCGGGCTGCGACCGACGCACACCCCGGCGGTCTTGATCAACCGCGGCCCGATCGACCAGCAACTGGGGAAGATCGCCGGCCTCACCCTTACCGACGAACGACGCAAGGCGTTCCGGCTACTGGTCGAGGTCCTCGCGGTCGCAGACGAACGGCGCCGCGAACGCTTCTGCTCCGGCGGATGCGGTCACTGGTGGCACAACCTTTCCGTCGCCTGCGGGTGAGGACGAGTACCCCGCCGCTGGCCTCCGCCCCTGGATTGCCGGATCCGAAGCCGGGCTGGACGATGCGAAGGCAGAACAACGTGTGGCTCCCCGGGGTGACCGCGAAGCCGCTCGTCCTGCGGGCACCATCGCGGGAGCGATGGCTCTCTGGGCAGTACATCATCGTGAACGCGCACGACGACGAGATCGAAGCAGTCAGCACCCACCTGCGGAATCTGGCACTGAACGACTGCAGTCCGCTGACGGCCCTTCATCTTTTCCAGCGGTATCGCCACCCGGTACTGCGGCGCGATATCAAGCAGGAGTCGATTCCCAGGAGTTAGCGGGCGCGAGCGTCGCCGACCGCTGGCCGGGCTGGATCTCCTCGACGGACTCGCCCGCCGTCCAGGGCCGGTGACGGTACGGGGCATGGCGTCGGCGATGACCGGGCGCCGGCCCCGGCGTGTTTTCCCTTGCGGGCGGGATCGAGACTTCGACGGTGGAAGCCCGGATGCACTCCCGCTCGGTCCCGGCCATCGCGGCGAAGAATGCGAACAGCTGCCGACCGGGCCCCCGCCAAATCCTACTTCTCCTCCGGCTCCCATACGCGAAGCAGGTCGAGCAGCCCCGCGTCTCCGTCAACGTGCAAGGAGTCGGCCTGGATGCGGTCGTACAAGTAGAGGACCAGCTCACTGGCTGTGCCATGGACGGAGGCGCCGGCCGCATCCGAGCTCTCACCGGTCGCGGCCGTCGGCGCAGGGATACGGGTGACGCGTGCGCCGTCGGCGTCGACCGCGAGGCGCCAGGAGCGGCCCTCGGAGGTGTGGAAGTCGAAGGCCGTGGGCTTGTGCGGCCAGGCACTCGGCGTTGCGCAGACGGTGAACAGGAACTCCTCCACACCGTCGAGTGCCAACGCGACCGGCAGCGGCTGCGGGGCGCCCCCGGCGAGCTGGGCGTCGTACGTGTGCACCGCGGTCTCCTGGACCCGGTGCCGGGCAACACCACCGGACGTCTGCGGTGACTGCGACGCAGGCCACCACGTCCAGCAACCGTTCTCCGGTCCCGCCTCGCGCAGCGCGCTCAGCAGAAGCTCCGTCGACGCGGCCAGCCAGGCCGACAGTGCCTCACGCTCCCGCGGCACTTCCAGGGCGGCGCGCGCAGCAGCGGCCTCGGCCGGGGGAGCGTCGGCAGGACCCGCGCCGACGATGGCGCCCCAGAAGCGGTCTCCCCCACCCAGGTGCTTCACCAGATCGAACAGCGTCCACCCGGGGCAGCTCGGCACCTGCACATCGAGGCTGGGCGCGGCAACGACCGCGGCGCGGAATGCGGTCGACCGTTCGTCGATGAGTCGCAGCAGGTCAGGGAACTCAAGGTTCTTTTCCACGCCGGATGTCTATCACTGCGCCCCGTGCGACCGCATGCGGATTTTCACAACCGGCGCGGCGGGCGCGGGACTCGGGACTCGGGCCGCGCACCCTCGGACGGCACGGTGCCCTGGTCTCAGGCACGGCATCGGTCGTCGGTCGAAGCAGCTCGATCGGGGATCCCGTTCGGACACCCCCTCGGCATCGGAACAAAGAGAACAGCCACTCATCTCTGAGCCAACCCCAAGGCACCGCAAGCACGTTCGTGGCAGGCCAAGCTATTCAGGCTTTGCCTTCAACGAGGTCGGGGCGCTGCCACGGCCTCTCGGCCGGCGGCGCGGAAAACGAGTTGCTCGCGGGCCGGGGCCTCGATCATGATCCCCCGCATGGACCTGTAACGGCTGCCACGAAGCAAAGCCAACCTGTCGCGCGGTCGACCCCGGAGCCTGACGACTCGGCCCCGAGGCGATGACTCGCGCCCTCGTGTGCATCCGTCATGTCCCAGGAGCCGCAGCCTCGCCTGCGAGGGCTCCTGGTCAGTCCTGAAAGCAACCACATCCATGAATACTGACCGCAAGGCCCTGTGGGCCGTGCGTGAGTCCGCGCTGCCCACCGTCATACGCTCCTGCCCGGACTGCTCCGGCAGCCGGCACCGGCCCTCGGGCAGGATCCGTGTCAACGCGAGCGGCAAACTCCTCGACGTCTGGCTACTCCTGAGTTGTGCAGGGTGCGACCGGACCTCGAAGGTGCCCGTCCACGAGCGCGTCCACGTCTCGTCGCTGGAGCCCGCTCGCCTGGTGGCCTACGAGAACAATGACCCAGCCGTGGTCCGGGAGCTGACGATGAGTGCGTCGCTGGCCGCGAGGAACGGCTACCGCCTCGACTGGACCGGCACGTGGGAGGTGGAGACCCGCACGCCCCTCTACGCTCTCGACGACCCGGCACCGTTCAAGGTCCTGGTCAGCTTCGAGCTGCCTGCGCCGGTCCGGGTCGAACGACTGCTCATGCTCGGGCTCGGTCTCAGCCGGAGTGGGGTACGACGCATGGTCGGGGACGGGCGTATCCACCTGCCGCTGGCCCTGGACGCCAAGGCTCATCGTGACTTCGAGCTCACCATCCACGATCTCGGTTCCCTCGATGCGGCGAAGCACTCGAAGCTCCTCGGCACTCCGACCGACGGGCGCACCGACCTGACACGCGTCGGGCTGCTCGACACGCCGCAGCACGTGCGGCGATCGGCGGCGGGAGCGTAGGAGCGGGCAGCAGGGCCTTCTGGACGGGACGTTGGCTGGACAACCTTCAAGCTGCCAGGAGGCCCTGCGCTGTTCGGCACCAGTCATAGCGACCCGATCGAGACTCCCCCAGGACCGGGACGGCAACAGTAGCTCAAGGCTCGCAGCCTCGTGTCACTTTGCAACGCGCCGGGTTGAGCCTGTCTCATGCGCCAGAACGCGGGCCGCGCCCCCAGTCGTGCATACCACTGCCCGCCGACGCACCGGCGTATCTGCTCCAGCGCACCGCCCCGCTCGCGAAGGGCTGGGCACGGAGCATCGACGTGGGTCCCGTCTCGGCGGTCGACAGGGCAGGCTGCCCTGTCGACCGGCACAGCCGTCTGGTGACGGGGCGGACGGTATCTCAGCCCGCAGCTTCGAGAGTTGCGCCGGCCGATCCCGCACTCCCGGAAGCCGGCAGCCCCCGCCGACCAGTCGGCCTCACCGCTCGAGCCTCAGCTCGGGCAGCGGGAAACCCAGGGCCAGAGCGGCGTCTGCAGGAGTAGGTTGCTGCCAGTGCTCGGCTACCGCTTCGTGCGTTGCCAGGGAACGCAGTTCAGCGCGGTCGAGATAGAGCGTGCCATCAAGGTGGTCCGTCTCGTGCTGAACGATTCGTGCGGGCCAGCCTGTGAACTCCTCGTCGAAGCTCCGTCCGGTCTCGTCCTCCCCGCGCAGGCGCACGCGCTCGGGCCGTGCAACGACGGCCTGCAGACCGGGGACGCTCAGACATCCTTCGAAGAACGCGGCACGGCGCTCGCCGACGGGTTCGTACAGCGGGTTCACCAGCACCCGGAAGGGAAGAGGCACTCGGCCACGGATGTGGCGTACTTCCGCGGGCATTTCCGGACGTGTTCCGCGCAGCTCGGGCGGCAGCTCCACCGGATCCTCGATCACGGCGAGCCGCAGCGGGACCCCGATCTGCGGTGCCGCCAGACCCACTCCGGGCGCGGCACGCATGGACTCCTTCATCGCCTCGACGAGGCGAGCCAGCAGCTCCGCACCGAGCTGTCCTTCGTAGGACATGGCCGGCTGCCGCAAGACCGGATTCCCGGTACGGACGACAGGCAGGGGGCGGGGGCCGGAGAGAAGTTCCTCAACAAGATCGACAAGCATCCTGGTTTCCATCGCTACAGCATCTCAAAAGACCGGATTCGGTTATGGACCTGCCGAGTCGGCGACCGTCCGCGACGAGCGGACTGCCTCGCTACGGCCGTTGAGCGCAGCCCGGACAGCATCTGCGCCGGATCTCGAAGCCGAGCAACTCGCAGCCCGTACCAACGAGTCACAGACGACGAACGAGGGACTGGAGAAACGACCCGCCGTCGTCGAGTTCGACCAGGGGCCCGCATGATGCCGCCGAAGGCTCATGCATCCGCGCAGGGCAACGATGCGCCGGGCGGTCGCCTGGCAACCAGCCTGCGCGTCGTTCGTGCCGGCGTCGTTCGTGCCGGCGTCGTTCGTGCCGTCTGCTGGCGTCCCCCGGCCATCGTCGTCCCGGCTCAGCCGTCGGCACCGGCGCCGTTCCCGGTCGTCGTAGTCGTGCGACGATGCCGACCCTCGTGAGCTGATCGAAGGGCTGTCCAACCTGCGCTCGAACCGCTCACTGGACAGCGGTTTCATGGGGCGACATCCATCCGACCCCGGAGCAAGGTTCTCACGCCGCTGGGGCGTCCCGTGCACCTCGTCTCCGTGAGCCCACGCAGCGGCCGGGTTCAGATGGGACGTGCGACCGCCGGGGTGCACGCCGGCCCATCGCGGCTCGTCCGCGACAGCTCAGTGGAACGCCGGCAACGCCATGAGTTCGACGGACAACCCGAGGGTCCCCCAGATGAGGATGTCACCGACCGGACGGACCGGACGGCCTTCGTCCTCACGCAGCACGGCCATGTGGACGGCAAGGCAAGCCGGCACCGACGCGGCCCACAGCGCACCCGCAGTCAGCGACCCGGCCATGGCGAGTTGCCGCCACTCGTGGGTTCCGTTTCGCAACATCAGGGCCGCCACGGGCAGGCCGATCACGGGCAAAGGCGGGAGCGCCGTGCCGGCCACCACCCACCACCACCTTCTCCCGTGCCCCGAGAGCCGCCCGAGCCGGTGCCCCAGAGCCACAGTCGGCAGCACGTATACGGCTGTCAGAAGCGCGCTCACAGCCAACAGCACCGGCGGCCCGACCACCAGCGTGAACAGAATCAGCAGCAGCACACCCTCCGGGGCACCGACGAGCCGGGCGGCCCACGCCACTGCCACCGCCATCGCGGGAAGGACCACGCAAAGCACAGCCATCGAGATGGACGAAGGTGCTGCCCCCACCCGGTCGGCCGCACGTCTGCCCCACACATGTGCCATCTCGCCCCCTGCCCCGGTTCACACAAGCCGCACCACAAACAGGCTGCGGGCCCTCGACCGCCACCCTACCCACAACTGAACACGTTCAATAGTGGATCGGCGGGTCGTGCGCGGGTGCTGTTCCGACGGGTGCGCTGCTGCCTCCCGGCTCGTCGACAGCCGATTTCACCACCGGGGGGCCGATTCGCTTCCAGGGTGCGGTCCCGCCCAACTGACGTACAGGAGCGGGTGAAGGGCTCGGCGAGGGCTTGCTGACAGCGCCCATGCCGCAGCGCAATTCAGCCCCTTGATCCTGGTCCACCCTGCTGCAGGGCGATCAGTCCGGCCGCCGTCCGCTCGAAGCCACAGACATCGACGTAGAACGAACTGTGGTGTTCCTCGAAGTCGACGTGCAACCACTCGCACGCCGCGGCACGGGCTTCATGAGCAGCAGCTGCGATCAGCGCCCCGCCGATGCCGCTCCGCCTGCGGTGCCGGGCGACCACGGTGTCCAGGACGAAGGCGTGGACTCCGCCGTCCGAGATCACGTTGACGAAGCCGATCAGCAGGCCGTCTTCCCGCGCACAGACCCAGCCGAGGCTGTGGCGCTCAAGCCGTTCCCGCCAGTCGGTCCGAGTGACGGGGTGGCCGAAGCCGTCGGCGTGCAGCGCGTCGAGGTCAGCGTTGTCGACGTCGCCCCGCCACTCGTACTCGATCGTCATTCCTCGATCGTAGGTCCGGGCCAGGTGCGGCACCTCGCGATCCCCTGCGTCCAAGGAGCCTTGTCAGCCGATGGGCACGGGAGGCGCCGCCTCCGTCCTGGTCCGGTGGTCGTCGTTCCGGTCCGCTCCCCGTGGTGCGCTGCCGACGGTCCGGGCGGCCTCCGACTCAGCCGTGCAGACGGGCGGCCTCCTTCTTGATCTTCGCCGCATAGGTGCTGACCTTGACGTAGAGGCCGGGATCGCCGGGGTGTCCGCAGGCGCTCTCCGAATTGATTCCGATCTGGATCCACCGGTCCGTCACGTCGTTCTTGCGGAACAGGGGGCCACCTGAGTCGCCGTTGCAGATGTCGACACCGCCGGCGCTGCCGCCACCGGCACAGATCTGCTTGCCGGGGTAGAAGTCGCCCTCGTCGCCCCACGACGATGCCGCGCACCCCGCGTCGTCGAGGAAGGGGACGGTGGCTTTGCGCAGGTACCGCTGCTGGTCGCCTCCGAACGACGTCGATCCCCAGCCGGAGATGGTGAAGTCGCCGTGGTTGTACTTCGTCGTCTCCGCGATCTTGAGGGTCGGCAGGTTGATGGGCTTGGCCAGTTTGATGAGCGCCCAGTCTGCGGGCACCCCTGCAGCCTTGTACACGGCGGCGGACTTCACCTTGACGGCCGCGGTGCTCTTCAGGTCGACGGAGCCGGCGGTGATGGTGAGTGAGGTGTCGGGTCCGCTCGCCTTCACGCAGTGGGCGGCGGTGAGCACAAGATCGTCGGCGTAGAGCGAGCCTCCGCAGCCCACGGGGTCCAGCCGCACCATGAAGGGGAATTCTCCCTCGGCCGCACGGGTGCCACCGATGATGGAGGCGCTGGGGCTGGGCCCCTTGGTCTGGGCGACGGCACCAGCAGGCATCGAGCCGAGCGCGGCGATCGAGATCGCACCAAGGACAGCGGCCCGCTTGACGTGCTTGAGCTGTTGCTGCATCGAGAGTCCTCCTCTTGTCGTGTGTGTCCCGGAAACCCACCGACCCGCTTCCTCGCCCGACGGGGCCGGTCTGGGCTCCGTCGGCCGTCCGGGTCCCGACGCCCCCTCAGGGCGTGCCACCCGGGGGCGGCAGGCGGTGCAGGTGCCGCCGGTCGAGGGCGGCTTGACGGCCGGGCGGGCGTTTCCGCTTCCGGGTGTCCTCGACGTTAGGCACGGCGATCGCCTGCGGAATCATCAGAAAGTCGGTCGGCGGCAGACCATGGTCTGCCGTCTGCCTTCCGGATCGGCCTTCCGGATCGTCGACCACCGCCTTGGGTCGTCCGGGCGACACCGCACGGAACGGCGCACGAGGTGACAACGGGGCGAGGCCGCGACTCGTCGTATGACGCGCAGCAGGCGCGGTTGATGGGCCGGTGCACCAGGCACCCGCCGATCAACCGCGGCGACCGTTCTACGAGTCGGTTCGCCCGGTCCTGCTCGACCGGGCCGCGAGAGCCGACGCCGCGACGGCCGCGGCCGGGGCGGAGAGCAGGAGGGCGGAGGCGCCGAACGCCTCTGCCAGTGCAGCCCCTCCGAAGGATCCCGTCGCGAAGCCGACCGTGTTCATGCTGTTGGCCCAGCCCTGGACCTCATGGTCCGTGCCAGGGGGCGTCACCGAACCGAGGACGGTGAAGTAGCTCGCGAAGACCGAACCGATGGCGAGGCCCGCCGGGATGCAGACGAGAGCCACCGCGAACGGGCCCAACAACATGGCCGCCCCGATCCCGCTCGTCCCTGCGGCCAGCAGTACGAGCAGGGTCGGGAGGCGGGTGGCCCGGGCGCTGCGCAGCCTGCCGAGGGCCAGCGTGCCGATGATGCTGCCGGCCGAGAGCCCGGCCAGGAACCAGCCGCTGGCGGAGGCCGCGTGCTGCTGCTGGGCGTAGACGGGCAACGACACCTCGGTGGCGGCCAGAGCTGCACAGAACAGGAACTGAGCACCGAACAAGCGATACAGCGGAGCGTTCAGGACACTTCGGTGCCGTCCCTCGGCAGGACCGGGTGGCGCCGCCGCCCAGTCTGGCAGCTTGGTGAGCAGGACGACCGCGAGCGTCATCAGTACGGCGTTCAGCGCGAGAGGCAGCACGGGCGCGAAGGAGGTACTGAGCCAGCCGGCCAGTACGGGACCGGTGATCAGCGACAGATCCATCAGGGCTGATTCCAGGGCGTTGGCCGAGGCCCGTCCTCGCTCACGGTCCACCACGGTCCAGTGGGACCGCAGAAGGATGCCTGCCGGTGGAAAGAACGAGCCCATCAGCAGCGCTGCGGCCAGGACGAACGGGAGCGGGGCGGTGAAGGCGGCCAGGGCGCCGATCCCGGCGATGCCGGTCACGTAGCCGGCCAGACAGATCCGCAGTACCCGGTGTGCTCCGTGTCGCGCAGCCTGCCGACCGCGGATCGGGCTGCTGATCGCGTTGGCGAGGAGCACGGCGGCGACTACGGCGCCGGCCTGGCCGTAGGAGTAGCGGGGCGGGACGAGCAGGAGCACGCTGACGGGGAACATGCTGATGGGCCACTTGGCCACGAGGCTGGCCGTGGCCAGCCTCTTGGCGCCGGGTACGGCCAGTACGTCCCGGTAGGCGGCGAGGGGCCCGTCGGTGGGCCGTGGAGGGGCGTCTCCGGTCGCCGGCTGCTCGGGAGACTGCGGGTCCGGCATGTCAGTGGGCTGCCGTGGTCACGTCGGTGACGTGCTGGGGCAGGTCCGGCCGCGTCTCCACCCGCACCAGGGACCTGATGGCGGCCAGGGTGGCGAGGACGGCTTCGGGGTCGGCTCCGTGGACGGTGGCGCTGAAGGGAATACTGACGTTGTCGTTGGTCGCCGGGACGTACTCGCCGGGCGCATAGCCGAGTTCGACGTTGTCCACCCCGGGGAGGGCGGCGGCCTGCTCGGCTCCGTGAACTGCGACGAGGGTGCCCGGGCCTTGCTCGTTGTGCACGACGACCGAGCCGAGGCGGACCGGGAAGCCGGCCGGCCGGTCGAACAGGGCCGGCCGCTGCCCGAGGTAGCAGGCGATCGTGTCGTGGAAGGGGCGCAGCCCGCCGTGGGCGGTCCACAGGTCGACGGCCGGGCCGCCCGAGAGCCGGGCTCCTACCTCGATCAGATAGACGCCGTCGGGGGTGCACTTGACCTCCGTGTGGCTGGGGCCCCGCCGGATGCCGAACGCGTCCAGGACGCTGCGGGTGTACTCCTCCACGCGTGCGCGGTCGGCGTGGTCGGGTCCGGCCTGGACGATGTCCCAGAGGGGGAAGTCGTAGTCTGAGTCGTCCGGACGACGGTACTCCCACATGTCGACGAACCGGTGCTCACCGTCCGCACTGAAGAAGTTGACTGCGAACTCCCGTCCTCGCACGTAGCGTTCGACGAGCCAGGCGCGTACGGGCTCGTGGTAGATGTCGTGGGCGGCCGGTGGCTCCCGCCCCTCCAGGTCGGCGGCGGTGGAGTAGACACACACACCCTGGGAGCCGGCGCCCATCGTGGGTTTGACGATGACCGGGAATCCCACCTCGCGGGCCGCCGCCGCTATGTCGTCGGCCGAGTGGACGAGTCGGAACTCCGGGATCCGGACACCGGCGTCGGCGGCGTGTGCCCGCATCACCGACTTGTCCCGTCGCGCGCGGGCGAGGGTGTGGTCGTTGCCGGGCAGACCGAGCCGGTGAGCCAGCACGTCGGTCAGGTGCACCGCGGGTTCCAGGCAGGGAACCACCGCCCGTGCGTCGACGCCCGAGGCGGTGATGAGTCGCTCGGCCTCCAGCGGGTCAGCGGAGTAGAAGGACAGGTCGTCGCCGTCGGCGTGGCCGTCCGGGGAGGCGAGGAATTCGTTGGTGTACAGGGAGACGACGGAGTAACCGAGTTCACGGACAGCGGTCTTGAAGGGCTTCCCGTGCTGCCGCACCGGATCCACAAGGATTACCGCGGGTGGGCTGGTGGTCATGTGCCGTCTCTCCTTGAGGTGTGGCCTGCCGGGGGTACCGCGGGCCGGGGGCGTGCTGTCCGTCATTGTTCAGGCCGGTCGGGCGGCGGGGACATGTACGTCCAGACCGTTCCGACGGGCGGCTGGACGGCCGAAGGTGCAGATGGCCCGCCCGGTCGGTACGACGCTGGGACTGGATCGCCTCTTCCGCGGGTCCGAGTCCGCGGTCACGTTGCCGCAGGGCCATACCCGCAGTCACGTAACTGCACTGCGGTCACGGATCCGGCGAGTGTGTCATCGCGAGCTGTCTTGATTGCGACGGTGAACGAGCAAGAGACGGCCATGACAACGCTGTCTGCCCAGCAGTCAGCTGAGTCGCACTGCTCGTGCTCACTGCACCCGTTTGCGCACCAGCCGTGGATTTGATGCCTGGTACGCCCGAAGCTCGCAAGATGTGCGACTCCTTGACACCTGACGCCTTCACATGTTCTTCACTACACAGGTTCAAGCAGTAATACGCACTCCCCCATCGCACGCAAGCAGCGTCAGCTACTTTCGGCCACACACACGTATTTCGCGCCAACATGGCGTGGCGGCGAGGTCTCACTCTCCGGTGGAAGGGCTTCCAGGAATTACGATCTCCGGTCAGTACGGGGGCTTCACCGCATGCTTGCCAGCAAAGGACGAAAATGTCTCGGTCTCACCCCACCCTGCGCACCGATGTGTCCGTTCACACTGAGCATCGGGAGCCGATCGATCTCGAGGCACACATGTCGTCATCTCCCATCCCCGTCGTGCTGTACGGCGGAGACCTCCTCACCCGTGCGGGTGTGATGGCCCACATAGGCCATCAACGCGGGATATCCCTGCTCCTGGACAGGAATCGTGCTGCCGACGGCCCCGCGCGCGGCGTGGCCTTGGTGCTGGACGACCGGCTGGACGCCCCATCGGTCACCAGATTGCGCAAGGTGACCTCGGACCACGCGAAACGCGTGGTGCTGGTGGTCGACGAGCTCGATGAGAACCGCTTGAACATAGTTGTCGAGGCAGGTATCTCAGCGGTCGTCTGGCGCCATCAGGCCACGCCCGCCGGACTGGTGAAAGCCATTCAGGCCACGGCCCGCAACGAGGGGAACATGCCGGGGGATCTGCTCCGTCGGCTCCTCACCCACCTCGAGCGCCGGGCGCAGGGCACGGCTCTGAGCACGGTGGCGACCGGCCGCCCCACCGGCCGCGAACTGAACGTGCTGGAACTGGTGGCGCATGGACTGGCGACCAAGGAGATAGCGGAGCAGCTGGGTTACTCCGAGCGCACCATCAAGGGCGTCCTGCACGACACGATGACCCGCCTGCACCTGCGCAATCGCGCGCACGCGGTCGCATACGCCATCCGGGAGGGCTACATGTGACGGCCGGAGCGGCGGCCCGTGGCGCACCCGACAGGGGTGGTCGCAGGCCGCCGCGGCGGCTACCGCCTCACGAGCGCAGCAGTGCGAACAGTTCGCTGCGCAGGGTGCTGTCGTCGCCGAACGCTCCGAGGAACGCGGTGGAGGTCATCTCGGCGCTGGCCTTGATGCCGCGCATCGTCATGCAGAGGTGCTCCCCCTTGGCGATCACCGCGACGTCCTGGGTCTCCGTGATGTCCGCCACCTCCTGGGCGATGTCGGCGACCAGCCGCTCCTGCACCTGGAGGCGGTGGGCGTGGCGGTGGGCCACCCGGGCGAACTTCGACAGGCCGAGGAGCCGGTGGGTGGGCCGGTACGCGATGTCGACCGAGCAGTTGAACGGGAGGAGGTGGTGTTCGCACAGCGACCACACCCGGATGTCCGAGACCACCACCATCTGGCTGGTGGTCGTGGTCTCGAAGAGGGTGTCGATGGTTCCGGGATCGTAGTCGATGAACTCACGCCACCAGCGCGCGAACCGTTCGGGCGTCTGTCGCAGCCCGTCCCGGTCGGGGTCCTCCCCGATCTCCTTGAGCAGGCGTTGCGCCAGGTCCACGAGCGGGTCGGCGCCGCTCTCCTCGGCTCCGGTCCGCGGTACGACGGTGTTCATGGTCACTTCAGACGCCTCTCTCATGTCCCCAGACCAGCGTGTGCAGCCGGGTGGTCACGTTCCATCCCCGGTCGATGACCGAGGAGACGATTTCCTTCATATGTCTGTTGATTTCGTCGGGGCTCTGCCCCTCGGGCATGATCCACACCGAGTCGATGCCGTGGTCGGCCACGAGCGCGGCCACCTCGTCCAGGTCCGCGGTGGTGCGGCAGACGAACTTGAAGGTGGTCCCCGGTGTGACGGCGAACCGTCGCAGTGCCTGCGGGACGATGCGCCGCTCGGCCGGGTCGCCGGCGTGCGACAGCTTCGGCGAGACGTTGAAGCGTAGGCCGGGCCGCACCAGCCGCTCGTGGGGGACGCGTGTCCCGTTGGTCTCGAACTCCACCTCCATGCCGGCGTCGAGGAGGATGTCGACCAGGGGCAGCAGGCGCACCTGCTGGCTCAGGGGTTCCCCTCCGGAGATCACGATGAGGTCGACACCGAGTCCCAGGAGTTCCTCGGCGACCGACGCGACCGATCGCCGGTGCAGTTCGGTCCTGGGGTCGTAGCGAACGCCGCTGTCGCTGGTGCCCTGCCAGTCCCAGGTGTAGGGCGTGTCGCACCAGCGGCAGGACAGGTTGCAGCCGCCGAGCCGCAGGAAGCCGCACCTGCGGCCGAGCGACCGTCCCTCTCCCTGGACGGTCAAGTGGGGCCGAAGATCTCATTGACGACGAGTTCCGGTTCCACAGGGCACCACCTCCTCTTCGTGTCGGGCATGAGCCGTTTGTGATGGGTGCTGGGGGCGGGCCGAGGTCAGGGCCGGTACTCCGCCCAGGTCTTGGGGGTCTCCGAGACGCGGACCGCCGTCAGTTCTGGGAAGTCCTTCTCCCACTGCCCGAACATCCAGACGGCGAGGTTCTCTGCGGTCGGGTTCTCGTCGAAGACGTCGTTGAGGTGACGGTGGTCGAGGGTGTCGTCGAGCCACTTCTTGAACACCGAGAGGTCGCCGTAGTCGCGGACGAAGCCGGTGCTCGTCAGCGCGGAACGCTCGGCGCTCAGTTGGAGTTCCACCGCGTAGTTGTGTCCGTGCAGACGTGCACACTGGTGGCTCTCCGGCAGGCCCTCGAGCCGGTGACTGGCGGAGAAGTCGAATCGCTTGGTGATGTGCAAGGTCATGACGCGGCTGAAGCCTCTCTACGGCGGATACGGACCTGAGTCGGTCTGGGTGGGTCAGGCCGGGAACTGGGTGGCGTCCAGGTGTACGCCGAGCTTCTCCAGCACCGACCGGCGGGCGAGGACGGGTTTCATCCCCGCGCCCCCGCCGACGGGCGGGGCCAGGGGTTCGACGAGCGTGTCCGGGTCGGACTCGAAGAAGTACACGAGGGACAGCAGTTCCTCGTCGGGAGCGCTGGGGCTGGGCGCCAGTACCCGGTGGCGCAGTGCCCGCCAGCGCCCGTCGGTCCACCGCTCCATGAGGTCCCCGAGGTTCACCACCAGCGCGTCGGGCCCGTAGGGGGGCGCGAACCAGCCCTCGGCTTCGTTCCACGCCTGCAGGCCGCCCACACCCTGCTGCCGGCTGAGGATCGTGAAGGTGCCGAGATCGGTGTGCGGGCCGTTGCGCATCTGCCCGCTCGCCACCGTCCCCACGGTGTTGAGCGACGGGTACCAGCTGACGTTCTGGGTCCAGGTGGCGCGGGTGGCCCGCCGGGTGAAGAAGTCGTCGGGCAGGCCGAGCACCTGGGCGAACAGTTCGTTGAGGGAGTGGGCCACGCGCTGCATGTGATCGGTGTACGTGTCGACGGCCGGGCGCAGCCCGGGGAGGACCGGGTCGGGCCAGCGGTTGGACGGGTAGCAGTAGCGGTCGACCGCCTCGTCGCCCGTCCGATGGGCGGGGCCGGCGTAGAAGGATTCGTGGAGGTCGGGTGCCGCGGGCGGTTCCACACCTTCCTCGCGGGGCACCCCGACACCGCCGCCGGGGTGTCTCTCCAGCCATCCGCTCTCGTACGACGCGCCGACGGCGTACGGCTTCTTGGCGTCGTGAGGCAGGGCGAAGAACTCCTTTCCCCGCGCGCGTAGATCGTCCATCGCCGCCCTCGGCACGCCGTGGCCCTCCAGGAGGAACATGCCCGTCTCGCGGAGCACCCGGTCCAGTGCCGTCGCGGTGCTCCGCCGCTCCTGGGGGGAGGCGCTTCGCCAGGCCCCGAGGTCGATGGTGGGGATGGCGTCATCCATGGAAGGTTCCTTTCGTGTGGTGCGTGTTCAGGGATGCAGGACCGCGTCGACGGCCGAGGCGAGGATGTCGATGCCCTGGTCCAGCTCGCTCTCGGTGACGGTGAGCGGGGGCAGGAGTTTGACGACGGAGCCGTCCGCGCCGGAGGTCTCGACCAGGAGTCCCCGGCGGAACGCCCCTGTGGAGACCCGGGAGGCCAGATCACCGCCGTCGGCCCCGGGGGCTTCCCGGAAGCCGAGCCCCATGGCGAGACCCCGGCCGCTGACGGTGAGCCGGGCGGCGCTGTGGCTGTCGGCGATCGCCCCCAGGGCGGATGCGAGGCGTTCGCCTGAGCGGCGCACGGCCTTCTCAAGGTCGTTGCCCGACCAGTAGGCCCGCAGGGCCGCGGCGCCGGTGACGAAAGCGGGGCCCACGCCGCGGAACGTGCCGTTGTGTTCGCCGGGCTTCCAGACGTCGAGTTCGGGGCGGATCAGCGTCAGCGCCAGGGGAAAGCCATAGCCGCCGATGGACTTCGACAGGCACACCATGTCCGGGACGATCCCGGCGTCCTCGAAGCTGAAGAACGGCCCCGTGCGGCCGCAGCCCATCTGCACGTCGTCCACGACGAGCAGCACGGCGTGCCGGCGGCAGACCTCGGCGAGGGAGCGCAACCACTCGTCCGAGGCCGCGCGCACCCCGCCCTCGCCCTGGACCGTCTCCACGATCACGGCGGCGGGTTTGTCCAGGCCGCTGCCGGGATCGCCGATCATGCGGTCCAGCAACTCGGGTGCGTCGGTCCCGTAGCCGTCGTACGGCAGCGCGACCGTGTGCGTGAGCGGGACTCCGGCGGCGGCGCGCTTGGCCGCGTTGCCACTGACGGCGAGGGCGCCGAGCGTCATGCCGTGGAACGAGTTCGTGAAGCTGACCACGGTGGTGCGGCCGGTGACTCGACGGGCGAGCTTCAGCGCGGCCTCGACCGCGTTCGCCCCGCCCGGTCCGGGAAAGACCACGCGGTAGTCGAGGTCGCGGGGAGCGAGAACCGTTTCCCGCAGCGCTTCCAGGAAGTGCCTCCGGGCCACGGTGAACATGTCCAGGGAGTGAGCGACGCCGTCCCGGCTGAGATAGTCCATCAGCGCGCGCTTCAGGACGGGCGGGTTGTGGCCGTAGTTCAGCGCTCCGGCGCCGGTGAAGAAGTCCAGATAGCGGCGGCCGTCCTCGTCGTGGAGCCAGCTTCCCCGGGCCTGGTCGAAGACCACGGGCCACGCCCGGCTGTAGCTGCGGACCTCGGATTCCAGCTCCTCGAACACGTTCACATCACACCTCTTCGACGGCCGCCGCCTCGGCGGCGTAGACGGTGGGGTCCGGAACGCCGGCGGTGACGAATGCCCCGCGGCGCTCGGTGCAGGAGGCGCAGCGCCCGCAGTGGAGCTCCTCGCCGCGGAAGCACGTCCAGGTGTCCTCGAACGGCACGGACAGCCGGTCGCCGAGCGCGATGACCTCGCGCTTGCGCAGGTGGGCCAAGGGCGCGAGGAGGTTCAGGTCTGGGTGCGCGTGACCGCGTGTCGCGATGCGTTCCATGGCCAGGAAGGCGTCCAGGAACTCCAGCGAGGTGTC
Organism: Streptomyces sp. NBC_00178; assembly: GCF_036206005.1. NCBI lineage: Bacteria > Bacillati > Actinomycetota > Actinomycetes > Kitasatosporales > Streptomycetaceae > Streptomyces > Streptomyces sp. NBC_00178. Next base: position 7,202,905 of record NZ_CP108143.1, on the reverse strand, counting down.
CGAGGGGCCGATGTCCTCCGCCATGATCCCGAAGGCCACGGCCTCGGCTCGTTCCACGACGGCGAGCGCGAATGCCGCCGAGAGCAGCAGGGCATTGCGGTTGGGGACGATGTTGGGGCGGCCCGGGACGGCGACGCCGTCGCCTTCCGTCCCCGTGACGGCGCCGCCGCCCTCGACCGGGACCTCGACGGACATGTCGGTGAGGGAGGACCCGCGCAGGACCCCACGAGCCCCGGAGAGGTCGGCCTCCTCGTACGGGGCGCCGAGACGCCGGGCCGCGAGTCGGGCGCAGGCGAGTTCGCGCCGGTGGCGCTGGCCGTAGTCGATCCCCAGCAAGTGCAGCTCGTGGCCTTGGGCCCGGAGGTGATAGGCCATGGTGACGGAGTCGATTCCGCCGGACACCACCGCAATGATCTTCGACACTCGCCGTCCTCGCTCAGTCGGTTCACCCAAGGGGCCGGCGCCTCGGTCTCGTCGGCGCCGTGATCCATCCTGAGGTGGAACGGGGTCGGCGACCATGTCCGGCGGTACGGGCGCTCGACGTCCTCCTGCCGTCCGTACGTGCAGCGCGGCATGCCGGACGGACGGTGTCATCGGCCCGGCGGACACGACGACCGGACACAGGGGCGGGACTCCCTGACTCCCCCGCGGCCCCTCGCCCACCGCCGCCTGCGTGCCGGCGCCTCAGCCGTCCTCCCCCAGGTGCCTCAGGGCCCGGCGGAAGTCATCGATTGCGGGCCCGTGCCCACGGGCGACGATGTGAAAGGCCGACCGGTCGATCAGGCTTCTGCCCGGCGTACGCGTTCCCCGTGCCGGTCGTGGTGGAACCCCCCGGCGGGCCGGTCCGACTGCCTCGTCGGACAGGGGACGCACCCGCTCCGCGTACATGTGGGTCCGGTCCTCCCGGTACACGGCGGAGCGGATGGTGAGGACGCGCTGCAGGCGGACCAGTTCGGCCAGGTGGCGGTCCGGGTCTCCGGTGGCCGGTGGCCGGTGAAGCAAGGGTGTCCGCCTCGTCGCGGAGGGCGTGACGGCTCTCGAAGTAGCGACGCTTGGTGTCGGACGACCATTCCATGGGCAACGCGCCCGAGACGGGCGGGGTTCACCGGGCCGGGGCCGATCGGTACCGGCAGCGGAGAGGGGCCGGCAGCCGCCCGGTACGACGGCTGACAGCCGCCCCGGGACGTCCGCTCACCCGTGTCGGCCCACTCCCGAGCACGGCCGGTGCCTCATGCCGCGCGAGGGCAGCCGGTTCGCCCCGGCCGAAGGTGTCGAGCATCTGTGCGTACCCGATGAGCGGCTGGAGGTGGCAGGCCATCGGCCTGCGGTTGTTCGCGGCCTCTGACACCTCGCTGCGGACGAGCGTTCCGAACGCGGCGAGTGCCTCGCCGGTCCCGGCGTCACGGAGATCGGCTGTCCACTCCAGGAGCGACCGGGCGGGAGTCCCGTCTCGTGGCCCGTCGGGCAGGATCGCTTCGACACGCTCGGTCTCGGCGTCGGCAGTTTCGGAGTACCGGCCTTCCTCGGAGGGTCCGGGCGCCTGGACATCCAGTCCTCGCACCACGGAGCTTCCGGACGGTTCGGCCCGTCCACTTCCTCACGCGGCGGCCCACCGCGAGGAGCGCGTTCCGCGCTCGCAGGACGTCTTCCTGATCGGCCTTCCGGAGTGATTCATGAGGGAGATTCCGGGTGGCCCGCAGGGGCCGGACGACGCTGGTCAGCTGTGCCGTTCCTCAGGTGAAATCGCCCTCTGAGCAGTCGTGATGGGCGTGACATCGCGGTGCGGGCGTGTGCGGGTGAGCGGGGTGCCGGTCGGCACCGGGGCAAGCGCGGCGCAGGCGGGGAAAGTCCGCGTTCCGCTCCCCTCCACGCTGCCGCCCGGGTTCTCGGAGGGTGCGTTCTGTGTGTCGGACCGAGTGCTCCGGACCCACGTCGCGTCACCGCCCGCATCGGTGCGCGCCCCGTTCACCTCCGTGGCGGTGGGAGCTCGCCGGAGCCGCGGTGGACCAGGCGGGTCTCGACCATGATCGTGCGGGCTCGCGAACGGTCGCCGTCGAGGCGTTCGACCGCGACGGCGCCCGCCACCTCACCCATTGCCGCGGGGTTCTGTGCCACGACGGTGAGCCCGGGTTCCAGAATGGCGGCCATGGGGACGTCGTCGAACGCGACGACCGCGACGTCCCTGCGCCGGCCGCGGGCGAGTTCCGTGAGTACGCCGGTGGACATGACGTTGTTGCCGGACACCAGGGCCGTCGGTGGCTCCGGCAGGGCGAGCAGCCGTGCTGTCGCCCGCGCGGCACCCTCCGGGTCGTGGGCGTCGGCGACCAGGGCCCGGTCGTAGGGCAGGCCCGAGTCGGCGAGCGCCGCGCGGTATCCGGCGACGCGCTCGCGGCGGGTGTAGAGCCGGGCCGGGAGGTCGCCGATGAATCCGATCCGCCGGTGTCCGCCGGAGATCAGGTGGGCGGTCCCCTCCCGCGTGCCGGAGCGGTTGGAACTGACGACCGTGTCGGCCGTCAGGCCGCTGCCCGGCCGGTCCAGGAAGATGACCGGCATGCCCGCCGACCGGTGCGCCTTGAGATGGGCGTGGTCGGCGCCCACCGCGGGCGCCACCATGAGGACGCTGACCCGGCGGGCCAGGAACGTACGGATCAGCGTGTGCTCGCGCTCGGGGTCGTCGGCGGAGGACCCCATCAGCAGCGTCAGCCCGCGGTCGCGTACCGCCTCCTCGATGCCCCCGGCGACGGCGCCGAAGAACGGGTTGCCGAGGTCCGGCACCACCAGTCCGACGGTGGTGTCGGGCCCTCCGACGCGGATGCTCCTGGCCATCAGGTTGGGCTGGAAGCCGAGTCTGGCAACTGCGGCGAGCACCCGCTTCCTGGTCTCCGGGGAGCTGGGGCCGTCCTCGTTGAGGACCCGGGAGACCGTTTTGGCACTGACACCCACCTCGCGGGCCACGTCGGCGAGTGTCGGTCTGCGGGCCGATGCCATAAACCACCTTTTCCTCGGAGTCGTCCCCTCGGCTGCCGGGGCGGATTCAGCTCCCGCGCACCCCGGCTGCCGAGGCCGCGTCACTGTCCGCCACGACCGTACCCCCGTCCGGACGCACGGTGAGTGCCCCGGTCATGATGGCCACCACTTCGGCCATGGAGTGGTCGGACGGCTTGATCACGGCTTCGCGCCTGCCGAGCCGGTGCACGTGGATGCGGTCGGCGATCTCGAAGACGTGCGGCATGTTGTGGCTGATGAGGATCACGGGGATGCCCTTGTCCCGTACCCGGCGGATGAGGTCGAGCACCTGGCCCGACTCCTTGACGCCCAGGGCGGCCGTGGGCTCGTCCATCACGACGACGCTGCGTGCCCAGGCGGCCGCCCGGGCCACCGCGACCGCCTGGCGCTGGCCGCCGGACAGGGTCTCGACGGACTGGCTCAGCTGTCCGACCCCGACCTTGAGTTCGGCCAGGTGCGCGGCCGCCTCCTTGCGCATCGCCTTCTTGTCGAGCATGCGCAGGACCGATCCGAGCGCACCCGGCCGGCGGATCTCACGGCCGAGGAACATGTTGGAGGTGATGTCCATGGACGCGGCGACGGCGAGGTCCTGGTACACCGTCTCGATGCCGTGCGCCCGCGCGTCCTGCGGACCGCCGAACCGGATCGGTCTGCCGTGCAGCCGGATCTCCCCGGCGTCCGGCACCAAGGCGCCGGTGAGCGCCTTGATCAGACTCGTCTTCCCGGCGCCGTTGTCGCCGATGACGGCCAGCACCTCACCGGGCAGCAGTTCGAAGTCCGCCTCGTCGATCGCGGTGACGTGCCCGTAGCGCTTGACCAGGCCGCGGGCGCTGAGCACGGGCACGGGCGCCGGCGGGAGCTCTGCCACGCCGGCGGGTACGTCGCCGGGCTCGCCCGCACTCGGGTTCCGGGGGGAGGCGGGCCCGGTCATCGGGTCCCCTTTCGTGAGAGCTGGTCGACGGTGACCGCCAGGATCACGAGGACGCCTGTGACCAGCGTCTGGTAGACGGACGAAACCCCCATCAGCTGGAGGCCGTTGCGGAAGATGCCCACGATGAGTACGCCGACGAAGGTGCCGAGCACGGTCCCGCGCCCGCCGAACAGGCTGGTACCGCCGAGGACGACGGCCGTGATGCTGTCGAGGTTGTCCGTCTGTCCCGCCTGCGGGTCGCCGACCCCGGTCCGTGACACCAGCAGCAGGGCCGCGATGCCGTAGACGAGTCCGGCGATCGCGTAGACGCCGACCGTGAGCCGGTTGACGCGGATGCCGCTGAGGCGGGCGCTCTCGGAGCTGTTGCCGAGTGCGTAGACGTGCCGGCCCCAGGCGGTGCTGCTCAGGGCGTAGGCGAAGCCGAGGAAGAGGGCGATGGTGACCAGCGACCCGTAGGTGACGTCGGTCCGGCCGAGGGGGAAGGTGCGGCCCAGGAAGGTGAGGGGTTCCGGCAGGCCGGTGACCGTCTCCTCGGCGGAGTAGATGTGGGTCAGGGCGAAGGCCACGTTGAGCATGCCCAGCGTCACGATGAACGGCGGCAGCGGAACGGCCCGCACGAGCAGCCCGTTGGCCAGACCGAACGCACCGCAGGCCAGGATCCCGAGGGCGATGGCGAGCAGCGGGGGCAGGGGCCCTTCTACTGCCGTCTTGGCGATGAGGATGCCGCCGAACGCCATGACCGCGCCGCAGGAGAGGTCGATTCCGGCGGTGAGGATGATCAGTGTCTGGCCGATGGCGAGCGTTCCGACGACCATGACCTGCTGGAGGACCAGCGAGAAGTTGCCGCCGGACAGGAACTGTTCGGTGCTGAGGGAGAAGAAGACCGAGGCGAGGATCAGGGCCGCGAGCGGCCCGGCGGCGGGGGCGGTGAGGAGCCGGCGCAGCGCTGCCGGGTCCTTGGCGCGGACGGCGAGGGAGGTGGTTGCGGTCACTGCGTCTCAGCCCCAGCAGTTCTCTCGGCCGAAGCCGGAGTCCTTGGACTCCGAGCCGGCCTGCGGCTTGTCGGTGATGAGCTGGACGCCCGTGTCGGTGTAGCCGGACGCCTTGTCACCGGACTTCGCGAAGGAGACGATCGCCTTCACGCCGTCCTGCGCCATCTTCAGGGGGTACTGCTGCGAGGTCGCGGCGATCTTGCCGTCCTTGACCGCCTGCACGCCGGTGCAGCCGCCGTCGATGGCGACGATCATCACGTCCTTCTCGCGGCCCTTTGCCTTGATGGCGGTGTACGCGCCGAGCGCGGCGGGTTCGTTGATCGCGTACACCAGGTTGATGTCGGGGGCCTTCTGCAGGCAGTTCTCCATGGCGGTCTGGCCCTTGGCCTGGTCTCCGCCGGTGTCCTGGGAGCAGACGATCGACGGATCGGATGCCGCTACGCCGAAGCCCTTGGTGAAGCCCTCGTGCCGCTGGACACCGACCGACACACCGGGTGCGAGGTCGAGCGTGGCGATCTTCGCCGGTTTGCCGCCCATCGCGGCCTTCGCGTAGGCGCCGATCAGTTCGCCGGCCTTCACGTTGTCGGTCGCGAACAGGGCGTCCACGGCGGACTGCGGCTCGGGAGGGGTGTCGAGAGCGATGACCATGACGCCCTTGGCGCGGGCCTTCGCGATGGCGGGGACGATGGCCTTGGAGTCGTTCGGGGTGATCAGCACGCCCTTGACCCCGGAGGCGACCATGTTCTCCAGCGCCGTGACCTGGCTGGTGTTGTCGCCGTCGAACTTCCCGGCTGCGGTGGTCAGTTCCACGCCCGACGTCTTGGCCGCCTGCTCGGCTCCCTGCCTCACCTTGACGAAGTACGGATTGGTGTCGGTCTTGGTGATCAGACCGACCTTGATCTTGCCGCCGGACTGGGCGCCACCGCCGGAGCCGGATCCGCACGCGGTCAGGGACAGGGCGAGGGCGAGGGCGCCTACGGCGAGGACGGGGCGGGCTCTACGGGACATGTGCGACTCCTGCGGAAGCGGTGAGGGTGGCGGTGGGGCAGACCTGCGGCGCGGACGTGTGCCGTGGCCGGGCGATGCCATCGTTGACACATGTCATCGTTGACACCGCTTGCGGAGGATGATGGACTCCCCGTCCGTCAACGTCAATGCCCTTGCCCGGAAAGCCCGTCGGCCGATCGACGAGCCAGTCTCCGAGGCCCCCTCCGCCAGTCCGGGCGGTGGGCCCGGCGGGCCTTCTTCCGCGTCCCCACCTGGAGGGTCCTTCGCATGCAGTCGCCACGTCAGGTCACCGTGCTGGGAGAGTGCGTCGCCGACGCCTTCACCGGCCCCGGGACCGAGTTCGCCCGCACCGCCCACGGCCCGTCCCCCGACGGCCGCAGTCTGTCGCTGCGCGTCCTGCCGGGCGGCGGCCCGGCCAACACCGCTGTCGGCCTGGCCCGGCTCGGCACCCCCACCCGGCTCCTGGCGCGCTTGTCGGGCGATGTGTTCGGCCGCCTCTTCCGCGCCCATCTGCTGGAGTCCGGGGTCGACCTGTCCGATGCCCCGGAAGCGGCCGAGCCCAGCACACTGGCCGTCGCCGATGTCGACTCGGGAGGCCAGGCCTCGTACTCGTTCCACGCGGAGGGAACCGCCGACTGGCAGTGGACGCGCGAGGAGCTGGGCCGGGCGGACCTGCTCAACTCTGCCTGTGTGCACTCGGGTTCGCTCGCGCTGGTGCGCGAGCCGGGCGGCTCCCTGGTCGAGGAGACGCTGGCCGGGGCGCGGCCGCACTCCACGGTCAGCGTGGACCCGAACATCAGGCCCGCCCTGGTGGACCCGCAGGTCTATCGTGAGCGGCTGCCGAGGTGGTGCGCGGTGGCGGACATCCTCCGGCTGAGCGAGGACGACCTCGGCGTGGTGGCACCGGACACGACACTGGAGGCGTCCTGCGACGGGTTCCACGCAGCGGGCGCCCGGCTGGTCGTGGTCACCCGTGGCGCACACGGCGCGGTCGCCTCCCTGGACGGGCAACGGGTCACCGTGCCCGGCGTGCCCACCCGGGTCGTCGACACCGTGGGCGCGGGGGACGCCTTCACCGCGGGACTGCTCCACCACCTCGGTACGCGCGGGATGCTGGGCGGCCGGCTCGACCGGCTCGCGTTGACCGACGTGGCCCAGGCCTGCGGCTACGCGGCACGCGTGGCCGCGCTGACCTGCGCCGTCGCGGGGCCGAACCCCCCGTGGGAAAGGCAGTTGGGAGCTGCGCACGGAGCCGCGGACGTCGCGACCGTCTCGTGAACGGCGGGAGCTGATCCCGCTCGAGACGTTGACGGGCTCTTCGCGGAGGCCCATCATCTGACATCGGCCTGAAGTCAGCGATGACATATGTCAACGATGACACCCCATCCACACGCGCGCAGAGAGTGGGTTCACATGCGCCGAAAAGTCAGGGCGCTGCTCGTCGCCCTGGTCTCCAGCCTGGTCGCCGTCCTCCCGGGCGCACCCGCGGTCGCCGGGACCGTGTCCGACTACTCCGAGTTCCCGTACCCGGCCACCACCTACAGTGAGCCGTACCGGGGCCAGTTCCACTTCAGTTCGCAGTCGGGCTGGATGAACGATCCGAACGGGCTGGTGTACGCGAACGGGCTGTATCACTTCTACTACCAGCACAATCCGCACGGCCTGGCCTGGGACACCATGCACTGGGGCCATGCCACCAGCCCCGATCTGGTGCACTGGACGCAGAAGCCGATCGCCCTCGAACCGGGTGTGCACCCGGGCACCCTGTTCTCGGGCGGAGGTGTCGTCGACAAGGCCAACACCTCCGGCCTGAAGACCGGCGCCCTCGACCCGATCGTGGTCTTCGCCAACACCAACGGCGTCAGCGTCTACTACAGCAACGACAACGGTCAGACCTTCCAGGCCTACGACAAGGGCCGCAAGCAGATCGAGATCCCGAACGAGAGCCGTGACCCGAAGGTCTTCTGGGACGCGGCGCACCGGCGCTGGGCCATGGTCGTCTGGTCCGACCAGGGGGGCAACGGGGTGAACATCTACACCTCGAAGAACCTGCTGGACTGGACGTTCGCCAGCCGGTACTCGGCCCCCTGGCTCTTCGAGTGCCCGGACATGTTCCAGCTCCCGCTCGACGGCAGGACCGGTCAGCAGCGGTGGGTCCTGACCTCCGCCTCCAGCCAGTACGTCGTCGGCTCCTTCGACGGCACGACCTTCCGCACCGACTGGTCCGGCCCGCAGCAGATGGACCTGGGCACGACGCACGCGGGCGGCAGCTTCTACGCCGCGCAGACCTTCAACGACGTCCCCGACGGGCGCACCGTGCAGATGGCCTGGCAGGGCGGCAACCGCGGCAGCACCTGGACGGGCAACGCGACCTTCCCGGCGGCGCTCGGCCTGGTCAGCACCCCGGACGGCCCCCGGATCACCCGTACCCCGGTTGCCGAACTCTCGTCGCTGGCCTCGGAGACCAGGAGCTGGAAGAACCAGACGGTCAATGCCGCCAGGAGCGACAACCTCTTCGCGGGTGTCAAGGCCGACACCTACGAGATCACCGCGCAGTTCGACGTCAAGGGCGCGAGCGCCGGCAGGTTCGGTTTCGACCTGCACGCCAGGTCGGACGGCTCAGCGGACCGCAGCGTGGTCTACGACATCGCGGCGCAGACCCTGCAGGGCAAGCCGCTCAAGCCGGAGAACGGCAAGGTCGAGCTGCGGATGCTCGTCGACCGGGGCCAGTTGGAGGTCTTCGCGGACGGCGGGAAGTACTCGCTCTCGGACAACGCCGACTTCGACTCCGCCGCCGACAGCCAGGGCATCCGGCTCTTCGCGGACGGCGGCAAGGTCAAGCTGGACAGTGCGTCCTTCACCCGGCTCAACACGAGCTGGGGTACGTCCCAGTCGACCCTCGCCGGCAACCTCAAGGGGCCGTGGCACGCCGCCGGCGGTTCGTGGAGCGACGTGAGCGGCGGCAAGCGAGTGTCGACCGGCGGTGACGGTTTCTACATCAGCGCGAGCAGCGGGGCGGACGCCGTCTACCAGGGGGACATCACCCTGGACACCGCACGGGCCGCGGGCCTGACGTTCCGGGCCGGTACGTCGGGCGCCGGCTACACGGCGAACATCGACACCAGTGGTGTGGTCAAGCTCTGGCGCCCGGGCAAGGACATCGCGGCGCACTCCACTCCCATCACGGCCGGCCGCACCTACCACCTCAAGGTGCAGACGGACGGCCCCCGCATCCGGGTGTGGCTCGACAACGGCAGCGAGCCGGTGATCGACGCCACCGACACCGCGTACACGAGCGGCCTGTTCGGTGTGAACGCGTACGACGGGACGGCGACGGTGCAGAACCTCAACACCGGCAGCGCCGGGTTCACCGCCTTCCCCGCGGGACGGTGGACGCCACGCGGGGGTACGTGGACGGTCACCCCTGCCGGCCTTCGGGGGAACTCCGCGCAGGACGGCTTCTACCTCAGCGACCGCTCGGGCGGCGACTTCACCTACGAGGGCGACCTGTCGGTGACCAACGGCACCGCGGCGGGACTGACCTTCCGGGCGGGCGCCGACGGAGTCGGCTACACGGCGAACATCGACACGAACGGGACCGTCAAACTGTGGCGCCCGGGCCGGGACATCGCTTCGCACACCACCCCGGTCGTCGAGGGCCGCACGTACCACCTGAAGGTGCGCACCGATGGCTCACGCATCCGTGTCTGGCTGGGTGACGGCGCCGATCCCGTGATCGACGCGACCGATTCCGCCTACACCGAGGGGCTGTTCGGGGTGAACGGCTTCGCGGCACACACCCTTGCGCAGAACCTGACGGTGAGTTGATGCGCGGAGGCTTCCGGGGACCGGCCGCGCGGGCCGGCTCCCCGGAGGTCTCCGCCGCGCACCCCCTGGCGTGAGCCGAGCCGCGACCTGGCGCCGGCACTCCCCGTCCTCGATGTGCCAGGTATGGGTGAGGGGCCGGGATCCGTCATCGGAGGAAACTCAAGTCCGTGGCGTGGGTCATGGACGAACCCAGGCAGCCGGTGTCCCCCTCGTGCGCCGTCGACGGGCAGGATGGCGTCATGAAGACAGAGCCGACGATCACCCTCGTGCGCGGGGACATCACCGAGCAGCACGCGGACGTCCTGGTCAACGCCGCCAACTCCTCCCTCCTCGGCGGTGGCGGGGTGGACGGTGCGATCCACCGGCGTGGTGGGCCCGAGATCCTGGCGGCCTGCCGCAGTCTGCGGGCCTCGCACTACGGGAAGGGACTGCCGACCGGTCAGGCGGTGGCGACCACGGCCGGCCGACTGGACGCGTCGCACGTCGTCCACACGGTGGGCCCGGTCTGGTCGTCCGCGGAGGACCGTTCCGCGCTGCTGGCGTCGTGCTATCGGGAGTCCCTGCGCGTGGCGTCGGAGCTGGGCGCCAGGACCGTCGCCTTTCCGGCTGTCTCGACGGGCGTCTACGGCTGGCCGCTCGACGACGGGGCCCGGATCGCCGTGCGTACGGTCCGCGAGACCACGCTTCCCCCGGTCACCGAGGTCCGGTTCGTGCTCTTCGACGAGGAGGCGTACGCACGCTTCGAGGAGGCGCTCAGCGCGTAGAGGGCTCGGCCCGCGTACGGCGGTTCACATCGACGACGCCCATACGGCGTCGCGTCGCCCGTCTCCGTGCCCGCCGCCTCACGAAAGCCGGCCAGCAGCGCCGCCACGGCCCCCCTCCCGGTCGGGGAGGAGGAGGCTCTGCTCCTGCGGGTCGAGGAGCACGTCCCGCAACCGGCTGCCTCCGGTCACCGGTCTCGGCGAGCACGGCGGCGAGTCCGTTGGCGGCCAGGCCGTCGAGAGGGCGGCCTTCGACGAGGGCGGGGACGGGCGGCAGTGAGACGAAGCGGGCCGTGCTGGGCGGAAGGGCACGGTCACGCCGGGCGCAACGTCTCCCACGCCGGGGCGCGCCCCCGCCGAACCATAGGCGCGCGTAATCCGGTTGGCGCAGGGACGGCACCGTTGCTAATCTCCCGGAGGCCGTGCGTGAGAACAAGGAGGTGGTACCCGTGGACGCAGTATCGACGTGGGTGCTCCCCTCCGGGGTCATGGTCGGACGATAGGCCGTCCGGGAGCGCCGCTTTCAGCTCTCCCGAAAGGCACGACCGTGCACTTCATCTCCGAACGACGCCTCGACGACGGCGTCCTGGAACGCGAGTTCACCCTCGGCGAGATCCCCGGCACCCTGTGGACGCCCGGATCCGCACCCGCTCCGCTGGTTCTGATGGCCCACAACAACGGCCTGCCCAAGGCGGATGCCCGGCTCGTGGCCCGAGCCCGATACACCGCGGCGCGCGGCTTCGCGGTGGCCACCATCGACGCCGCCGGGTGCGGGGACCGTCCTCGCACCGCCGCTGACGACCAGGCCCGCGCCCGCCTCCGGCAGGCGATGCAGGCCGGCGAGCCGGTCGACGAGATCTTCGAGTCCTTCATCGGCCCACTGGTCGAGAACGCGGTTCCCGAGTGGCGGGCAACGCTGGACGCCCTCCTCGGGCTGCCCGGTGTCAGCGGCCGGGTCGGATACTCCGGCGGGTGGACCGCGCTCGGAATCCGGCTCGCGGCCGTCGAGCCGCGTATCGCGGCCGCGGGCTTCTTCGCCGGAGGGTACGTTCCCCGTGCGCAGCGGGAGGAAGCCCGGCAGGTCACCATTCCGCTGCTGTTCCTGCTGCAGTGGGACGACGAGGGGAACCCCCGGCAGCGGGCTCTGGACCTGTTCGACGCTTTCGGCAGCAAGGAGAAGACGCTGCACGCCAATCTCGGAGGGCACACGGGCACGCCGTGGTTCGAGCTCGAGGACGGGTGCCGGTTCCTGGAACGGCACCTCAGGTGACCGGCCGGTCGGGGCACCCGGCCGGGCGTCCCGCCTGGGGATACGCAGGGCCGGCGTCGCTACGGCCGCTCATCGGATCAGGTAGGCGCTGATCACGTCGGGGTCGGGATCCAGGCCGAGTCCGGGGCCCTGCGGCACCCGGATCCGGCCGTCCCGCACGGTCAGCGCGTCTCCGTAGATCTGCGCCTCGAGGTCGAAGTACCGCCACTCGATCATCGTCTCGGGTGTGGCCAGTACGGCGGAGGCGTGCAGGGCGGCCAGCAGGCCAGGCCCGTCGTAGAAGGTGTGGGGCATGACGGGGGTGTTGTGCAGGGCCGCCAGCGTGAAGACCTTGCTCAACTCGGTGACACCGCCCGCCTTGGCCGGGCTGGGCTGGACGAAGTCGACGGCCGAGGACTCCAGGAGGCGCTGGAACCCGAGCTGGGTCGACACGTTCTCCCCCGCCGCGACGGGTACGCCGGCGCTGCGTACCTGTGCGAGGCCGGCGAAGTTCTCGGGCGGCCAGACCGGCTCCTCCAGCCACGTGAGCCCCAGGGGCCGCACCTTCTCGGCGATCGCCGACGCCTCGTGCGGGGTCCAGGCGCAGTTCACGTCGACCATGAGGGCCGCTTCGGGCCCGGCCTCGTCGCGTGCGGCGCTGATCTCCCGGAACTCCTTCTCGTGCAGCTTGACCCCGACGAAGCCGCTGTCGATCGCCCGCCGGACCGCGGCACGCACGAGGTCGGGGTCGGCGTAGGCATCCAGACTCGCGTAACAGGGCAGATCGGCGGATCTTCCGCCGCCCAGGAGCTGGTGGACGGGCATGCCGGCGGCCTTCCCCGCGATGTCCCAGAGGGCGATGTCCACCGCCGAGAGACCGTGCATCAGCGGTCCGGCTCGTCCGAAGACGTGCAGTTGGCGCTGCACGTCGTGCATGAGGGGTGCGATCCGGAGGGGATCCTGGCCCACGCATGCCGGTGCGACGGCAGCTTCGACGGCCTCGCCCGTGATCGGAGCACCGATGAAACCGAAGGATTCGCCCCAGCCCACCGCTCCCTCGTCGGTCGTCACGCGGACCAGGAGCGAATCGACGGCCTTGAGGCCCTTCGGTCCCCAGGCGGCGTCCGCGGAGTCCGTGCCCGGCGCGAACGGGATGCGCAGCGGGAACGTGGTGATGTCGGTGATGATCACGTCTGCTCCAGACCTCGCCGTTCCCCGCGGGGCGGCCCACGGGCCGCCCGGCAGGGGGTCAGCTGTTGCGCGGGTCGTTCCGGGGATCGAGGTATTCCAGGGTGATCGGGCCGAGGGCGGTCACCTGCGTGATGTACTCTCCCGACTTCGCCCAGTGGAAATGCGGCGTTCCGCCCGGGAGCACCACGACGGACCCCGGTGCGTGCGCCTGCAGTTTGTCCTCGTCGAACGTATCGCCGTGACCGATGTAGAAGACGCCGGACATGACCGTGTAGATCCGGTCCTCCTCGTGGCGGTGCGGCATCAGTTTCTGGCCGCCGGGCAGCTTGACCCTGACCACGTACGGGCCGGGCTTCGCCGGATCACCGACGACGACGGCCAGACGCGCCGCGGGCGGGAATGCCGGAAACTGTTTCCAGACGATGTCCTCCGACGCGATGGACCTGAAGACGTCCTGATCGGGCTGGTGGGTGCGCATCTTCGCCGTCCTCCTGGCGTGCGGAGTCCGTTCGTATTTCGCTCGCACATTCCACATTGCTCTCACACACCCGCCCACGCCAGGCGGGCGGGTGTGTGAACGCGGGCTGTCCGAGAGCCGGCTCAGGCCGGGGCCTCAGCGCTTCCGGATCACCTGGAAGGAGCGGATGACGGTCTGGTCGACCTTGTCACCGGCCGCGTCGGCCGCGGTGAGACGGATGGAGGCGTATCCGCCGCCCGGAGGCAGCCGCAGGGCCACGAAACCGAGGTCGCCCAAGCGTCTGACCTTGGCGGTCTTCCAGGTCCTGCCGTCGTCGAACGACACCTTGAGTCCCAGCGAGGTGGTGACCGCCCTGGCGTTTCCGCGCTCGGCCGCCACGATGAAGCGGTACGTGCGTCCTCCGTCGATGGCGCCGGTGGTGCCGACGGGGCCGTTGAGGCGCACGTTCATCAGCGGCAGCTCGGCGGGGCGGGAGTCCGAAGGGCGCCCGGAGGTGAAGGTCCAGGTCGCCGAAGCCCTGCTGCCCAGGGCGGACCAGGCGACCTTGCGGGTGCCGGTCGACGTCAGGGTGTAGGTGCCCTTCTCGTAGGGCACGGCTGTCTGGAGACGGCCCAGGGAATTCACGGACGCCGTCTTCACCCCGTCGCGGTACAGGGTCGACGAGCCCGTGGTGGCCCTGGCCTCTCCCGAGTGGGTGGCCGTGTTCTCGGACGCCGTGGAGAACAGTCCGGGCGTGAGGAAGAGGGTGTCCTCGACGCGTGTGGCCTGCACGGACCGTGCGCGCAGGGGGGCCTGGTTCCAGCGGCGGGTGTAGGTTCCGCCGGGCCGGAAGCGCGTGGCGCCCGCGAGCTGGACCTCGTCGAAGCCGGCGGTGCCCTGGGCCCGCATGCCGAGCGAACGGTCCCAGACGATCGCCGCGTCGTCACTGTAGTAGCGGGTCTGCCTGCCGGGGACCGGGATCACGTTGCCGTCGCCGAAGGTGACGGCGCCGTAGGCCGGGACCGCGGAGTCGATGCGGACGCCGAGCGGTTTGCCGCCCTGGCCCGCGTAGGTCTCCTCGACGCGGCCGAGTTCCGCGTCGTGGATCCTGCGGGTGAGATCGGCGGGGACGCCGCCCTTGGTGTGGAGCGCGAGGTTGTAGGTGTAACTCCGGGCGGATTCGGTGGCGGTGCTGGGGACCGTGCCGCTCCAGCGCTGGGTGGCGAGGAACCAGTACGGGTGGCCGGTGACCTTCGCCGTCGGCGTGACGTAGATGCGGTCACCGGGGAAGCCCATCACCAGCTTCTGGGTGCCGTAGCGCCCGTCCGCGGTGATGGAGGTCGTGGTGGCGAAGATCCCCTCGTTCGTGGCCCGGTCCTTGTCCACCACGAGGTTGACCTCCTTGGCGGTCGTACCGTCGAGGAGGAGCGAGGTGTCGGCGGTGAGGGTCAGGCCCGGCTCCGAGAACAGGACCGAGGTGTGCGCCACGGGGTCGAACTTGTTCGCCGAGATGTCGTACTCGCTCTCCGGCAGCTGCATCGACACCTTGCCGTCGGCGTCGGTGGGCACGCTGTACTGCAGGCCGGTGCGGGTGTCGAAGGCAGAGACGGAGGTGTCGGCGCCCACGGGCTTGCCGTCGAGGCCGAGGACGGTGAGCGACAGACCGTGGGTGAGCGGCTCGGCGTACACGCCGAAGGCGTCGCGGACCGTGGTGGTCCCGTCCTTGGTGGCGGCGACGATGGATCCGCCGTAGGCCCCCGCCATCGCGTCGTCGACGAGGGCCGTGAGACCGACGGAGGCGGTGCCGCCGGCCGGGACGGTCACGGTGTCGGCCGACAGGCGGAAGGCCCGGACGGGCGCGGCCTGGCCCCGCGGCCCGTGCGCGTCCACGGACAGGTCGAGTACGACGTCGGTGCCGCCGTCGTTGGTGTAGGTGACGGTGCCGGTTCTCGTGACGTCCCGGTGCGGCCAGTCGGCCTTGCCGAGGCTGATGCTGCCGGAGGTGGCGCGCACATGCTGCGTGGCGGCGCGGGCGACGTCGAGCCTGCCGCTGCCCTGGTCGTAGGACGTCAGGCCGGGGAGTCCCTTCGCGGCGCTCGTGAGGGCGGCCTTGAAGTCGGCCGCCCTCCATGCCGGGTGCTGCTGGGCGAGCAGCGCGACGGCCCCGGTCACGTGGGGGGTCGCCATGGAGGTGCCGGAGGCGGTGACGTACGAGGCGCCGGCCGGATCGCCCATGGTGGTGCCGGCGGCGCGGGCAGCGGTGATGTCCTGGCCGGGGGCGAGGAGGTCCGGCTTGACGGCGAAGTCGCCGATCCGCGGGCCGCGGCTGGAGAAGTCGCTGAGGGAGTCCTGCTTCGTGGAACTGCCCACGGTGAGAGCGGAGTCGGCGATCCCGGGGCTGCCGACCGTCCCGCCGAAGTAGTCGGCCGCCGGTGCGCCTTCGTTGCCGGCAGCGATCACGAACAGGGTGCCGTGATCGGCGGTCAGCCGGTCGACCGCTTCGGTGAGCGGGTCCGACTGGGCGTAAGGAGGCGATCCGAGGCTGAGGTTGACCGCTGTGGCGCCGCTCTCGGCCGCCCAGGTCATTCCGTTGATCACGGCGTCGTCGGCGCAGAACCCGTCGTCGTCGCAGACCTTGCCCACGAGCAGCTGGGCGCCGGGGGCGACTCCCTTGTACGTGCCACCCGAGGCGGCGCCGGTGCCCGCGATGACGGAGGCGGTGTGGGTGCCGTGGCCGTGCCCGTCCACCGCGGAACCGGAGCCGGTGAAGTCCTTGGCCCGGCCCCCGGCGGCCTTGCCCGCGAGATCCGGGTGCGTGGGGTCGTAGCCGGTGTCCAGGTCCGCGACGGTGACCCCCTTGCCGGTGATGTGCTCCCCGGCGGCGTCGACGCTGTCCCAGACCTTCGGCGCACCGATGATGGCGGTGCTCTCGGCGAGGGCGATACGGCTGCGGCCGTTGAGCCACAGCTTGTTCAGCGGGCCGCGGAGTCCCTCCGTGCCCGTGACGAACTTCCAGAACGAGGCGGCGTCCCGCTTGGCGGTGGCGAAGCTGCCGCCCCCCAGGACGTCCAGGGTGCCGGTGATTCGTGCCCCGTGCCGCTGGATCGCGGCGCGGGCGGCGACGGAGTCGCCGTCGCGGCCGGAGTAGAGCAGCGGCAGTGAGCCGTCCGCGGCATCGTCGTAGCCGGCGTCGAGCTGCTCGGTGACATCGAACAGCCGAGGGTCCAGCCTGCCGGCGCCGAGCAGGGCCTGGGCGTCGGAGGGGACCACCGAGATGTGGTGGTCGGTTCCGTGCCACTGGTGCGACGTCTGGAAGCCGATGTGGGTGCGGCCGGGACCGCGCTCCACGCTCACCGCGGGAGCGCCGCTGGAGCCGCGGGTCACGGTGACCTTGTCGCCGGTGATGAGGGTGAGGGTGCGGACGCCCTGGGCACCTGGGACGGAGGGGGCCGGCGCGGCGACGGCCGGGGTGGAGCCGGGGGAAGCCCCGGCTGCGTTGGGCACCACGCCCGCAACCAGGCCGGCCACTGCGGGCAGCAGGGCCCATCTCGCTCGTATGCGCATGTATGAGTACCTTCTGGCCGCCCGGAGACCGGTGAGCGGGCGGCGGACAAGTGAGGTACCGGCGGCTGCCGGACACCCGGGGGCCGGCTTGGGCAGCCGCGTGGCGGATGCGGTCGGATACCCGGTCAGCCCGGGCTGCCGGCCGGGTCGTTGGTCACAGGGGCGAGAAAATCACACTTGATCAGAAAACAACATAGGTAGGCATACTTCAGCAAGACATTTGCCTACTCAACGGTTTCCCTGGCGGAAAGATGTCATGAGATCTGCGTGTTTCCGCGGGGTGTCGTCCACCCCGTACGCAGACACGACGTCCGTACGGGGCACGACGTACAGGCACGCCGTCGGGGGCGGCACCGGACCGAGCGACGCCCGGCCCGGTCCGGCAGAGCGACGGCAGCCGCGGCACCCGGACCGTGACCGCACGGGGCGACACCCCGGGAGTCGGTCGTGGCGCTCGTCGAGCGGTGCGAAACGGCGCGCACCACGGGGCCGCTGATGGTGATCACACCTCCTCGTGGTCCGCGCCCGCGGATGAGGTCGGGCCGGGAGGAGGGAGCGAAGGTGGAGACGCCGCGAACAGGGTGTCGAAGGAGCGCACCGACGTTGCACGAAACCCACACGATGACTGATCATGTGTGTGCCTACGGAACACATTCGTGCTGCGCACGGCAAGGATGTGGCCGCCCGGATGCGCTCACACACCTCACCCCTCATGGTCGCCATCCGTGAGGTGTCCGTCCGCACCCGGAGTCCGGGGCCGCATGCTCACACCCGCGGGTCACCGTAGAAGGAGAAGTGCCTGTATGTACGCGGAGTCGGAGTCCGACCCCATCGCACGAGCGCGTGAGTCGCTGGAGACGCATCGCGCCGTGTGCAAGCCCTGCCGCGCCGAGGGGAGGATGTGCCCTGCGGCGAAGTTCCTCAGCCGCACCCACAACGATCTGGTGAGGGCCATGCGCCGCTGAGCGCTCGAACTCCTCGGGATCCGCGCATGATCGGCCGTGACCGCGGCTCCGGCGTTCCGCCCCTCGAGTCGGACGGCGCCGCGTGGGGGCGGCATTCACACCGTCGTCCGGCACTCACCGCAGCACGACCGCGCTCGTCCGGTTGGTGTTGGCGTCCTCGATGCAGCCTCGCAGTCGCATCACGTCGTGCGGGGGCAGGGCGGGCCGGATGACGGCGACGTAGACGCCGTCGTGCAGCTGCCTCAGTCCGGCGTCCCCGTTGGACGCCGCCGTGGAACGACGGCAGGTCTGCCAGAGGTCGTTCGCGGCCAGCCGGACCTCGCCGGCACCTCCGCTCCCGCGTGTCTCAACCGCGAAGGTCATGCTGGTGCTCGCGGCTCGGGGTGCCGGCTCCGGCCGGGTCTGGGTGGCATCGGCCAGGGCGGACCACAGGAGCGGGACGAGGAGCAGCGCTCCCACGACCGACGCCACCGCGAGGGCCCTGCGCACCGGACGGACCGGGGTGACGGCCGGATGGTCTTCGAGGGAGTCGGCGTCCCCGACCGCCGGGACGGTCAGGGCGGTCAGCCGCCCGGCCAGCCGCCGCTCGGCACCGCGCCCCGCGCTGGCGCCCGCGATCTTCTGGAGGAGTGTCGCGAGGCCGGACAGGGCGGCGCCGGCGACCATGAGCACCGGCACGAAGACGAAGGTGCGCTGCGTTCCGTCCAGGTCGGCGGTGTCCAGCCAGGCGAATCGGCCCCGGGCCGGGGCCCTGGTCTGCTCCAGCCGGCTGCGCACGTCCTCCATCCGCGCGAAGGACTGCTCCATGCGGCTCTCCAGGCGGGCGAACCGGGTGAGGAGCACGAGGGTGGCCATGAGCACCTCGGTGATCAGGAAGAGCATGGCCGAGATCAGGGCCCGCTGCCATTCCCATCGGGTCAGATAGAGGACGGTGTAGTAGCCGGCGTAGACACCGGCCAGGCCGCCGAAGGCGTACGCGGACAGCTTCAGTGCCTTCATGCCGCGGTCTCCTGTCGTGAAGCGGCCGGTGCCGCGGGAGCCCCGGGCAGGTCGTGCGAGGTCACGGCTCCCGTGCCGCCGTCGACGGCCAGGGTCGTGCCGACGGGGAATCGTTCGATCGCCTCCGCGACGCCCACGGCGGTGGGCACCTGGTGTTCACGGGCGAGAACGGCGAGGTGCGACAGCGGACTTCCCGTCTGCGCGACGAGCCCGGCCAGTCCGGGCAGCAGGGATGCCAGCGCGGGGTCCAGGTGCTCCACGATCAGCACCGGGCGTTCGGGGCGCTCGCCCCGCCCGTCCCAGGCCGTGCCGACGCCGAAGCCTCCGCCCGCGCCCTGTCCCTGCCCCGGCACCGACGCGCCCGACGGCTTCTCTGCCACCGGCACGCCGTCGGCGAGACGGAACACCGCGGGCAGAGCGCCGGATTCCGGACGTGGGACCCGCTCGACGAGGTCGGCCGGCAGTCCCTCACCTCCGGCCGCCCGCACGAGTTCGTCCCAGCGCAGCAGGGCCAGGCGGGACAGGGAGAGTGCCCCCTGCCCGGCCGACAGCCGCCGGGCCAGTTCCGCGAGCATCCTGACCTGCATCTCCTGCACCCAGCGGATGCGCAGCCGCAGTCCTTCGCGTACGGGGAGGGAGTCCACACCCCGGGGCAGGAACGTGACGTTGCCCGCGTCGGGGAGCGAGCGCCGCCCGGAGAGTGCGGGTGGCAGCAGGGCGAGCAGTACGGGGTGGAGGGCGATGAGCTCCTCGTGGCCGAGCCCGCGGTCGCGGTCCTCGGCGAGTTCCGCCAGCGCCTCGCCCGCGGCGGTCGCACCGCTTCCCGTGCCGAGCAGCGCACCTGCGAGGGACTCCTGGGCATGGAGGGCGGACAGCGCCTGCCGCCCCCAGGCGACGGCGTCGAGCAGCCGCCCGCTGAGCATGTCACCGGCGGGCGGGAAGCCGGCGAGGGCGCGGTCCACGTCCGCCATCAGGTCGACGGCCAGCAGCGGCAGCGCGGAACGCAGCCTGCCCACCCGCCACGCCGCCGCGGCTCGCCGTGCGCCGTTGGCGGTGTTGATCCGGTCGAGGAAGGGATGGGCGGGAGGCACAGTGCCCAGCAGACGCAGGTCGGCGACGGCTCTTCCGCGTACGGTCGTCACCACGGGGAGCCGGCGCAGGCGGCGCCGCGGGGCCGCCCCGGCGATGTCGAGGGCCACGGTCAGGCCGTGGGACATGGGCACCGCCCACAGGTCCTCCTCGAGCGGCTGGAGCACGCCCGGCAGGGTCTCCACGACAGGGCCGGCGCCGAACAGACGGGCGCCGCGCGGCGGCCGCGGGGTCATGGCTGTGATGGGGCGGGACTGGAAGAGCCAGAGCCGCCCGTCGCCGTCGAAGCCGAACTCCATGTCCTGCGGACCACCGAAGACGCGCTCGGTCGACTTGGCCAGGTTGACGAGCTGGTGCCGCCGTGCCCGCGTAAGCAGGCGGTCACCGCGCCGGCCGGCGGGGTCGCCGCCCACCGGCCGTGCCAGGCGCGTCAGTTGGTAGCGCACTCCGGGTGTGCTGCCGTCGACGAGCTGGTCGGGGCCGCCCCGGACGGCGCTCACCAGGATGCGGTCGGCACGGCCCTCGACGGGATCCGCGCCGAACATCACCCCGCCGACGGCGGACGTGAGCATCGGCTGGACCAGGACCGCCATGCCGTCGGCCGTTACGTCCTGTGCGGCCGGACGCAGCGGTCTGACGCGTCGGGCGGAGGCCAGTACCGTCCTCACGGCCGAGACGAAGGAGTCCCAGCCCTGTACGTCCAGCACGGAGTCGAAGCGTCCCGCCATGGAGGAGTTCTCGGTGTCCTCGTAGAGGGACGAGGACCGTACGACCAGCGGCTGTCGGCCATCCCCGCCGGCCAAGGTCCGCCAGGCGCCGCGCAATGCCTCGTCCCCGGTCAGGGCGTCGGGTGCACGCCCGGCAGGCACCAGGACGAATCCAGGCAGAACCGGCAGACCGGCTACGGCGGCGCGGGCCAGGTTGGCGGCCTTGGCCCCGGTGATCGCCGCGTCCACGGCCGAGGGAGTCCCCAGGGGCACCACGGCCCATTCCGCAGTCTCGAATCGCATGGCTTCGCTTTCTCTCTCTGTGTGCGTGGAGTCGGACGGGTTTCCGCTGTCGCGGATACCGCGGGAAGCGTGGGGCCGGGGCTGCGCACCCGGCCGGACGACGCGCTCCCGGCGACGGGCGCGGGCCCTCACGACCACGTGGGCCGGGGCGGGCATGGCGGGCGGGAGACGACACCGACCGGGTTGTGCGCGCGTCCACGCTGAACCCGAGCGGCCCGGATCGTGGTCGCACGCTGTGGCGTTCGGTCCGGCAGAGGTGCAGCCGGGAGCGTCCCTCTGGTGGGCGGTGTGCGGAAGAAGCGCGCCGATCGTGGCCGTCAGGCTGCCTGCCGCGTCCGCACCGGGCCCCGGACGGGAGTCCGGGGCCCGGTGCGGGTCCTGGCGGGCACCTCTCCTGACTGCGGTGCCCGGGAGCCGGCGGCCTTCGTCCCTCGCTCGCGCCCCACCACGATGCGGCCGGCGGTGAACCAGGCGAGCAGGGGCACTCCGGCGGCGAACACGACGGCGAGTGCGGGGTCGGTGGAAATCAGGGTCGAGATGACCACGATGCCCAGACCCGCGGTGACGAGGACCGCACGCACGCGGTGCGACAGGACCGCGGTCGCCGTAGCGAGGATCGCCAGCAGGTACCAGCCGGTGAGGGCCCCCGGAAGTGCCCCGTACGCGCGGAAGAGGCTTCCCTCGTGAGCAGGAAGGTGCGTGAGAGGCGCCCAGCAGGCGAAGGCGAGACCGGTGACGCCGGTCAGGAGCAGCGCGAGGGCCGTGCGGACGCAGAGGGCGGGCCGGCGGCTCGCCGGCGCGAGCAGGACCAGCGCGGTCAGCGGCCAGGGCCCGAGCATGTACAGGGACTTCGCCACCTCGGCCGGGTCCACCCATGACAGTTCGGGGTGGGGCCCACCGCGGGAGGAGACTCCCAGGACGGCCGCGTGCAGCATGGCGGTGACCGCCGCCGCCGTGGCCAAGTGCCGCAGAATGCGGGGCAATCGCACCTCGCGCACGGCTGTGCCGCGCCGGGCGCCGATCCGGTGGACGCACGTCTGAGCTGCGGCGCCCGACGTCATCACAGCTTGGATTTCCACGGGTGACCGCCTCACTTTGTTGACTGCGCAAGTATAAGCAGTACTTGACGCGTCAAGCAACTACTCGCGGGGCGGGCCCCCCCGGACTCGGCCCGGCCGCCCGCCCCGGGCCCCCGGCCTGAACGCCCGTCACGTCCCCGGGCTCGGCACGCCCGCTCCGCTCGCGCGGAAGCTCGGCCGGGCCGCCCTCGACGCCCCTCGCGCGAGCGAGCGGTGGGCTTCGAATGCGGGGGTACATGAGGAGGGAGAGCCGAACGAGGAGGGGGCCGATGACGAAGGAAACGTCACTGCGGGCGGTGGGATGGGCGCAGTCGTTCCCGATCTCGCAAGGGGTGCGGGCTGGCCGCCACTGGACGCGGGAGCACCTGGCGTCCCTGGGGTGGACGAAGGACGCCCCCGAGACCGTGGACGCGATCCTGCTCAGCGTCTCCGAGCTCATCACCAACGCCCACGTGCACGCACACAGCGACGCCCAGCTGGTCCTCACCTGGGACAGCCGGTGTCTGCACGTGAGCGTCCACGACGCCGATCCCCTGCCCCCCTCCCAGCGGCCCCAGGACGTCACGACGACGGGCGGGCGCGGGATGGCCATCATCGACGCACTCGCGGACGAATGGTCCACGCACTCCCAGGCGTCGGGCAAGACCGTCACCGCCTGCTTCGTCCCGCCGGGCGCCCCCGAACCCCGGCACAGCGGGACCATCGGCTGACACAGCAGGCGGCGGCAAGCGGCGTCGCGGGAAAGCGGTGCCGCACCGATGAGTTCCCGGTGCGGGCCGGGTCTGCACGGGTATGAAGACCTACACACTGGAGACACCGGGCGCGGATCTCGTCCACGACGTGCGCGGGCCGCTGCCGGCCGACGGCGGGCGGCCGCCGCTGCTCATGATCGGGCAGCCCATGGACGCCTCGGGGTTCGCCGCACTCGCGGCGCGCTTCCCCGACCGGACCGTCGTCACCTACGATCCGCGCGGGCTCGGTCGCAGCATCCGCAAGGACGGGCGGACCGACCACACTCCCGAGGTCCAGGCCGAGGACGTACACGCCGTCATCGAGGCACTTGGTGCCGGGCCGGTCGAGATGTTCGCCAGCAGCGGCGGCGCGGTCACGGCGCTCGCCCTCGTGGCCCGGCACCCCGGGGACGTGACCACACTGGTCGCGCACGAGCCGCCTCTCATCACCCTGACTCCAGACGGCCCGGCAGCCGTGCGGGCGCGGGCCCGGGTGCGGGACGCGTACGAGGAGCGGGGGTGGGGGGCCGGAATGGCGGCCTTCATCGCCATGACCTCATGGGAGGGCGAATTCACCGACGCGTACTTCGCACAGCCCGATGCCGATCCCGCCGCGTTCGGTATGCCCGCCGAGGACGACGGCTCGCGCCATGATCCGCTGCTGTCCGACCGGTCATGGGCGATCAGCGGCTACCGGCCCGACGCGGGCGCGGTCGCCACGGCGTCGACCCGCGTGGTGATCGCAGTCGGCGAGGAGTCCACCGGCGTGCAGACGGGGCGCACCTCCGTCGCGACGGCCGAGCTGCTCGGCCGGCGCGTGACGACGTTTCCGAGTCATCACGGCGGTTTCCTCGACGGAGCTCACGGATACCCGGGCAAGCCCGATGAATTCGCACAGCGGCTGCGCGAGGTGCTGGAGGACGCCCCATAGGACGGACGACGGCGCACCACCGAGGTGGACTCGCGACCGGTCGGCCGAGGAGTTCGCACCCGGGGCGCCCTCCCTGCCCGCCGGGTCCGGTCCGGCGAACCAACGCCGTTGCCCGGCAACCCACTTGAGCCGTACACCGTCTCCGACGGATACGGCCCGAAGATCCGGCTCCCCGCCTGCACGGGCCAGTCGCGCGCCACGCAGCGCACCGCGCGCGGCCCGGTTCCCGTCCTGGGCACCGCTACGTGGACAAGTCGCACAGCGCCCTGGGTTCGCCGGTCCGCCCCGGGACGTCTCCGCGGGCCGGCGGACCGCATGCACGACAGCTGATCGCGGTGCGCGGGCCGGGTGGGCATCGGTGCTTCACCGACCACCCGTGTCCGCCCGGGCGGACACCGGGGCCGAGGCCGGACGCAGTCGGCCCGGCCGCGTTCGAGGCGCGGCCCGGCCGACCGCGGCCGGGCCGGGCTGCGGGCTCAACTCGCCTGTTCGGAGACGGAACGACGGGCGCGGTGTGGTGCCTGAGGGGGCTCCTCGCCGCGGATTCCGGCGAGGAGCCCGGTGATCGCGGCCATGATGTCCTCGGTCGCCTCTCGCAGCACCTCCTGGGTGAGCGGCTTGCCCGCGTACCTGCTGAGGTCCACGGGCGGTCCTGCGACGATGTCGACGCGTCGGCGGGGGACAAGGCTCAGTCGCCGGTTCCCGCGCCCTCCGCTCGCGTACGGCGGCGCGATGCGGTGGGCGCCCCACTGGGCGATCGGGATGACGGGCGCACCCGTGGTCAGGGCTATGCGTGCGGCTCCGGACTTCCCGGTCATCGGCCACAGCCCGGGATCACGGGTGACGGTCCCCTCGGGGTAGATCGCCACGCACTCCCCCTTGTTGACCGCTTCCACCGCGTCCCGCAGCGCGGTCGCCGCGTCCGCGGTCCCGCGGTGCACCGGGATCTGGCCGGTCTTGCGCAGCATCATGCCGACGAAGGGGATGGTGAAGAGGGATGCCTTCGCGAGCAGCCGGGGCGGCCGGCCGGTGTTGTACTGGAAGTGCCCGTAGGTGAGCGGGTCGATGTACGAGATGTGGTTGACGGCGGTGACGAAGCCGCCGGTGGCGGGGATGTGTTCGAGCCCGCGCCAGCGGCGGGACACGAGGGGGAACAGCACAGGCTTCACGATGGCCGCCGCCAGTCGGAGCCAGATGGTGTAGGCGTGGTCGGTGTCGCGGGGCACCCGGGCCCTCCTTGATCCTTGCGGCGTGACAGGCCGGTCCGGCGTGACGGAACCTCCGGCGCCGCGGTGGTGTCCCCGGTGTGTCACACCACGGGGCGACCGCGGCGTCCTGGAGGTGTCCGACGGCGGCCGCACGCGGCCCGGGCGCTGGTCCAGTCACGCCTACTCATATTGCTCGATCAAGTATATTGATCGGCCGGCCGGGCGGTCACGCGAGGTCCCGGGCGAGGTCTCACGGTGAGGCCGGCGGCGTACCGGAGAACGGTCGCCCCGCCCCGGACGGCGGCCACGCACCGCGGGCCGGCACCATCACCGGCCCCGTCGGGGCCGGTCGGACCGCCGAGTACCGGTGGGAGCCGTCGGCCATGGCGGGGCCCGCAGGAAAGCGGGCGTTCCCCGGACCTCGCTGCACCACTGGATCGCCGGTGTCCCGAACGTCACACCTGCCATCGTTGCGTCCGGTTTCGACCGTCCCCCGCAGCAGAACTCGTCGAGGGGGGTGCAACCCGCAGTAAGCGGCTCCCGTAAGATACGTGTGAAGTCGGAGAACGACCGCGGATCGCGGCCCCTCGCTACAGCGAGGTGCGCGGCCGCGGTTCACATATGGCCGAGTCCGGGGATGAATCGCCCTCATGGCTCGTCGGTCACTGTGACGCCGGCCCGGTCCGGTTCCCGTCGGACCGTCACATCCTCAGGTCCGCATCGCACTTGGCAGCGATCCACCTGAGCACCTCGCAACCCCCACATCCCGTTAGGACCAGCACTTTGCACAAGAGGAGAAAAGGGCTGCGGCTCCCCGTCGTCATCGCGGCGGGCGTCCTGGCCGCAGGCGGTCTGGCAGCCACGGTGCAGTTCAGCGCGTCGGCCGACCCCCAGACCGACTCCGCCTCTCGGCAGCAGGAATTCGCCTCGGCCGCCGAGGAGTTCCACGTACCCGTCAGCGTCCTGCTCGGCCTCGCCTACCAGGAGTCGGCGTGGGACACCCACGGGGGGCACCACAGCACCAGCGGCGGCTTCGGCCCGATGCACCTCACCGATGTCACCCCGGCCATGATGGCCGCGGGAGACGCGGGCGGCGCCGGCCGTGACGACCTCGCGTCCATGGCCTCGAATCCCGCGCTCCACACGCTGCAGACCGCCGCGAAGCTGATCGGCGAGTCGCCGGACACGCTGCGCAAGGACTCGGCCGCGAACATCCGCGGTGGCGCGGCGCTCCTCGCGTCGTACCAGAAGACCGTCGCCGGCAGCACGACCGCCGACGCCGACAAGTGGTACGGCGCCGTGGCCCGCTACAGCCAGTCGACGCATCGCCAGGGCGCGGTGAGCTTCGCCGACCGCGTCTTCAACACCGTCCGCAAGGGCGCCTCCCACACGACGCAGGACGGCCAGCGCCTCCATCTCTCCGCCTCCCCCTCGGTCGACCCCACCGAGACCCAGGTGGACCGCCTGCATCTGAAGAACTCGGCCAACGCGGACATCGAGTGCCCGCCGGCCGTCCAGTGCACGTTCGTGCCGGGGTCCCCGGCAGGCGTACAGGTGTCGAACCGGCCCGCGAACGGCATCCGGATCGACACCATCGTCATCCACGACCTGGAGAGCACCTACGACGCCGGGGTCAACGGCCTGGCCTCGCCGACCAATCCCGCGGCCACCCACTACGTGATGCGGTCGTCCGACGGCGCGGTGACCCAGATGGTGCCCACCACGAACATCGCCTTCCACGCCGGCAACTACTCGACGAACATGCACTCCATCGGCATCGAGCACGAGGGGTACGCCGCCCAGGGCGCCACCTGGTACACGGAGGCCCAGTACGAGGCCACCGCGACCCTCGTGAAGTACCTGGCGGCGCGGTTCGACATACCGCTGGACCGTCAGCACGTCATCGGCCACGACAACGTTCCCGGCCCGGCCGACAAGTACGTGTCCGGCATGCACTGGGACCCGGGCAACGGCTGGGACTGGGGCCACTTCATGGGGCTGCTCGGCCACGGCTACAGCGGAGTGCACAGCACGCCCACCGTGGGCTCGGTCGTCACCATCGACCCCGGCTTCGCCGGGAACGTGCAGACCGTCCGCGTCTGCCCCGGGGACGACCCGAGCGACTCGTCGTCGACGGCCTGCGCCGACAAGCAGCAGGAGTCGAACTTCGTCTACCTGCGCAAGGCTCCGGACGCCGGCGCTCCGCTCTTCGGCGACCAGTCGATCCACGGGCAGGGTGACGGCACCAACCGCATCAACGACTGGGGCAGCACCGCCCAGTCCGGCCAGCAGTTCGTCGTCGCCGACGTCCAGGGCGAGTGGACGGCCATCTGGTTCAGCGGCGCGAAGGTCTGGTTCCACAACCCGGACGGCAAGAACGCCAAGATCACCTACGGCGTGAAGACCATTCGTCCGTCGGGATCCGCTTCGGTGGCCGTCTACGGTCAGAGCTACCCGGACGCCGCGGAGTACCCGGCAGGTCTGAGCCCGTCGACGCAGTCGGCACTCAGCATGTACAGCGTTCCGGCGGGGCAGGCGTACGTCGCCACTCAGGCTCCGGCGCTCACGGACGACTACTTCAAGAGCAGCGGAACGGTCGTCTTCGGCAAGAAGAAGATGTACACGATCCAGTACAACCACCGCGTCGGACTCGTCTACGAGAACGGCGTCACGGCGACCCCGGTGACCAGGCACTGGGAGAACCGCGGGAACTGATCATCCCGCTCCGCATGGGCGGGGGCCCGGCTTCGGCCGGACCCCCGCCCATGTTTCACGACCGCGCGGCCCGCGAGGGGAACAGAACGGGCACACCGCCGGTTTTCGGCCATGGGCCGGAAAGCAGATCCTCCGCGCCCTCTCCCAATGGAAAGGTTTGCCATGACCGCGTCCGTCCCCCTCTCCCTCCTGGACCTGGCGTACATCAACGCCGGTGAGACAGCAGCCGACAGTTTCCGGGCCAGCGTGGACCTGGCGCAGCACGCCGAGACGTGGGGATTCCGACGCATCTGGTATGCCGAACATCACAACATGTCGATCGTGGGCTCCGCCGCCCCCTCCGTGCTCATAGCGCACATCGCGGCGCAGACGCGGACCATCCGGCTCGGAGCGGGCGGCGTCATGCTGCCCAACCACGCCCCCCTGTCCGTCGCGGAGCAGTTCGGAACGCTCGAAACGCTCTACCCCGGTCGCATCGATCTCGGTCTGGGGCGCGCGCCGGGCGGCGACATGCAGACCATGCGTGCCATGCGCCGGGACCCTGAGTCCGGCGACACCTTCCCGGACGACGTGGTCGAGCTGCGCGGATACCTGAGTGACGAGACCCTGGTCCCGGGTGTCGAGGCGACGCCGGGGAAGGGTTCCGGTGTCCCCCTGTACATCCTCGGCTCCTCCCTCTTCGGGGCCGGCCTGGCGGCGGCGCTCGGTCTGCCCTTCGCCTTCGCCTCCCACTTCGCGCCCGGCGCGCTGCTGGACGCGGCCGACCTGTACCGAAGCGAGTTCCGGCCCTCCGCGCAGCTGGAGAGGCCGTATCTCATCGCCGGCGTGAACGTGGTCGCGGCGGACACCGAGCAGGAGGCCCAGGATCACTTCCTGGCGGCCAAGCGCCGCAGGGTGATCCAGCTGCTGGGGCGCGCGGGGGTCGACGTGCCCGCCCACGCGGCGTCGACGGTCCTGGAGACCCCGGTCGGCAAGCAGGTCCTGGGGCAGGTGGACCAGGAGCTGAACTACGCCGCCGTCGGCACCCCGGCCGAGGTCCGCGACTACCTCGACCGTTTCACCACGGCGACGCAGGCGGACGAGCTGATCACCACGTCACTGCCGGTCGACCGGAAGGCCTGGCTGCGGTCCGCGGAACTGCTGGCGGAGGCCGCCGGGCCGCGCGACTCCTGATCGACGGACCGAGCGGCGACGACGAGCGTCGCCGCTCCCCCGCCGGAGTCCGCGAGCGGACCCCGGCCGGCGGACACATCGAGTGTCGGTGCGGCGACAGAGGGCGGATCGGGAAGTCGTTTCACCATCGCCCTCTCCCGGCACCCGCCGAGCCACCGCACGGTCACCACGGGCGGTTCAGGGGCGGACCGGCGGGTAGGACACGAGGACCTTGTAGCTCGCGGCCGGGATGCTGAGGGTTCCGGCGTGCAGACCGGTGATCCGGGCGAATCCATGGGTGCAGTCCGTGCCCGAGAACACGTCCACATAGGCGTACTTGAAGTTCGCGACCGACTTCATGGGTTGCGGAAGGTTGATGCACTCGGCTTCGGAACCGGTGGCCTGGACGGGATGCACCGTCCCGGCGAAATCGGCTTCCGTGTAGAAGTTGGCCTGCCCCCAGGGAACCCCGGCCGCGGCCGCGGGCTGGGCCACGGCCGCGCCGGCCACGAGTGCCCCTCCCGCGAGGGCGATGGCCAGGACGCGCCTGTTGCGGCGGAGGATCGTGCGGGTGTCCATGCGAGTGCCCCTTTGCGTAGGGTCCCGCACACGCGCGCCGTCACGAAGAGGCAGGCCGCGAGAGCGGAACCATCATGTACTTGCTGTAGCAAGTAATACGCTTGTTGTTCAACTCCCGCAAGCGGCAGTTCGTTTGACGCGGGTCACACGTCTCTGCACTTGTCCGGATCACACCTGTTCGGCCCCGGTGCCTGCCGGACGGCGACCGCCTGGCCGGGCGGACCGCCCCGCGCTCCGGGCGATGCGTGATGATGTGCCCCCGCGGAACCGGACCACACCGTCCGAGAGCGTGGAAACGTGGGATGGCGGCTGCGGCACCGGTGGAGGGCAGGAAGGCGACCCGCCCGAGGGCCGGCGCAGACGCCGCCGGCCGGCCCGTCGTATGTGCCGACGCTCCGACAGTCCCTGACGGTCGGCGTCGAATTGGCCGGATCCCGGTCGCCGGTCGACGCCGTCCGGCCGCGACGCGCGGCACGGAACAGGTGTCGCCGGTCAGTTGATCCGGGTGGGCCAGGCGACCTCGGTGTCGACAGCGGCGGAGTAGTCGACGCCCGGAACCGAGAAACCGTACAGACGTCGGACCTCGTCACCGAACCAGTCGAGATCGGCGAGCTCCGGGACGGTGTCGCTGGTGGCCACGCTCCAGCGCTCGGCGACGGCGTCCTGGACGGCGGGATCGAGTTCCCAGGTGTCGAGGCGGATCCGGCCCTCCTCGTCGAGGACGAGCGGACCGTCGCCCGTCAGCTGGTCCCACAGCTCCACCAGTTGGCCCGTCGGGGAGACCATGGCGTCGCCGAGAACCCCCCGGAGCAGCCCGACGTACCGGGCGATGCCGGGAATGGCGGTGGAGGACTGGGTGACGGCAGCGGCGTTGACCGAAGTCAGGGCACGGCCCCCCAGGGCCTTGCCCAGGCGCTCGTCCAACGCGCGTGCGGTGGCTTCCAGATGGGACTTCGCGGCGCCGATGGTGCCCTGCCGGTAGATCCCCGCGGTGAGCGGCGAGCCGATGTAGGACAGGGCCACGGTCGCGAAGCCTTCGGCGAGCAGGGACCGGTCGTCCAGGTAGGTGATCCAGCGCTCCCAGTCGGTGCCGCCCATCACTGCCACGGTCTGCTCGACGTCGTCGCCTTCCGCCGGCGGGGTGGTGACCTCCTTCACCTCCGGGGCACCGTCGTCGTCGAAGACGAGCGTCTTGGTGGTGCAGGGCGAGCCGATCGGCTTGAGGACCGAGGCATGGACGTGGCCGGTGTCGGGGTCGGTGCGGCGGGGAGCGGCCACGGAGTAGATCAGGAAGTCGAGCCGTCCCCCGAAGCGCTCGGCCAGGAGGCCGGCGACCTGCTCCTTCATGGTGTCGCTGAAGGCATCCCCGTTGAGGAAGACCATGTCCCTCCCGTGCTGACGCGCGAGCCGGGCGGTGGCGGCGGTGCGGTACCAGCCGGCCGTTCCGGTGCGCCGCGCCGGCGCCTTCTCGAAGCACACGCCGATGCCACGGATGCCGACCCGGGCCAGGCCCGCGATCGTGGCGGCCAGGCCGTACCCCGCGGACGAGCCGATGATCAGGGCCACCGGCCCCTCACCCCCGGCGGGCACGGGCTCGGGCACGGCCTGCCACATCTCGTCCACGAGCCGTCGGCAGCCGGTGGGATGGGAGTCGAGGAACAGGAAGCCCCGGCTCTTGGGCGCGATGACGCGTTCGCTCACGGTGTGGTCCCCCAGGTGTCGTCACGGACAAGGAAGGGGCACCCGCCTCGGCCACCCCGTCATGCAAGTCTGCGACGGTGAGGAACAAGCACGTGATCTTGACAGGCACAACGATGGCCGGCTGCGCTTGGAGGAATCCACCAGCGGGGTCCCGGCAGGGGAATCGGGGACTCCGGCCTCGATCGGCGGCCTGTGCGCTGACGCCGTGCGCTCCACGGCAGGCCGGGCGTGGGCCCGGCCCCTGAGGGCCCGGCGCGGTACTCCCGCGATCTCAGGCGGTCAGGCGGTCAGGCGGTCAGGCGGGCTGCCACAACTCGATCCGGTTACCCTCTGGGTCGGTGACCCAGCCGAATCTGCCGACACCCTCCATGTCCTGCGTCTCCTGTGCCACGTCCGCTCCCCCGGCGCGCAGCTGCGCGAGCATCGCATCGAGGTCGCGGACCCGGAAGTTGACCATGGATCGCTGAGCACGGGAACCGAAGTAGTCGGTGTCGGCATCGAACGTCGCGAAGACCGTCGGCCCGTCGTCCTGACGCCACAGGCCGGACGCGTCGGCGTCGAGGCCCAAGCGGTCGCGGTACCAGGCGCTCAAAGCCGCCGGGTCGGCGGCACGCATGAAGTAGCCACCGATTCCAAGCACATGTTCCATGGCCTCATCCTGCCAGGAGGCGGCCGCTCCCGCCGGTCGGCACCACACCATCAACCGCTCGGGACGGCCGCGGAGTGCCGGACGGCCCGATCCGACTCCTCGGCTGGGTTCCTCGTCCCCGGGGAGACCGGGGCGGCCGGCCATCCGGTGTCGTGGTGCCGGGGCGTCATCCAGCAGGGCGGGAGGGGTCATCGACGAGGTCGAGGGCCCGCTGGGCCGGCCCCGGCGGCAGGCGCCACGACGTCGCTGCGGTGGGCGAGTTGGCCGCCGGCCTCACGGGGAGACGGCGTCGCGCGCGCTGCGGCGTGGCAGACGCGTACGAGGTGACCGGTGACCGTGGGCGCCTGCAGATGCCCCGGTGCGGGACCGGGGCATCGGTTTCGCGGCGGACGGGTGGTGGTCAGCCTGCCCAGCCCTCGGCCTCGTCGGCCGGGACGGTCGTGGCGAGCTTCAGTTCCTTGCGGGCGGCGACCGACTTGCTGGGGTCGAGCCCGGCGAACGCCGCGTCGTAGGCGGTCTGGAACGAGTCGGCGTCGCCGGCGGCTGCCGCCGTCTTCCACTCGGCTTCGGCCTTCTCCAACTCCTCGCGCAGCTTGCCGGTCTCGGGCTGCTCGATGCCCCGCAGCGTCTGGAGGTGGGTGTCGAGCGCCGCTGCCACGGCGCCGGCCTGCTTCTTGTATCCGGGGAGGTCGTCGGCGGCCTTCTCGCCCTCGGGCTGGTGGGACCACAGGGCCTCGTAGACGGCCGCCGAACCCTTGAGGTACGCGAGCTGGTCGTCGTCCAGGGGGTCGCTCTTCAGCGAGCCCGAGAACTCGCCCGTCGTGCTGGTGTAGGCACAGCTCACGGCACGGTCGCCCGCCGCCCAGCTCGTCTTCGAGGGGTGGTAGTAGAAGACGTCGACCCCCTCGGGCAGTGCCCAGGGGTCCGGAGCGAACTTCTCCGCCGCGGCCGGGCACCGGCCGTCGGCGATCACCGCGACCGCGTCGTCCCCGGGGAAGGACTCCTCGTCGTCGATCTTGAACTCGTCGACGACCTGCCCCACGTGCGGTTCCTCGCACGACACGGAGTGGACAGCGGGCTCCTCGGAAGAGCTGGACGTACCGTCCAGGTTGTAGCAGTCACCGGTGGCGAGGGAGGAGACCGCGTGCTTGTTCGCGTCGCCCTCGTCGGAGCAGCCCGAAGCGCCGATGGCGAGAAGTGCGACGACGACGGATATACCGCGCAGGGAACGGGACGTGACACCGAAAGACATGACGTGTGCATCCTCTAACGGAATTTGCGTGTAGGTGTGCGCATCGTATGGCACTTCCGCGACCACTCCTCACCAGCCGGGACGTGGACGACGCCCCGGCCGCGCCCTTCCCCGGGGCGGGCCGGGCCGCCCCTGGGGAGTGCCCTGGGCCCTCGCCTCCGCTCCCGCAACGGGAGCCGGGGCCGCGCCGGGTGAAGGTCGTGCCCTCACCCGGCGTGGCCCCTTCGTCAGCCGCGTCGTCCCCGCGTGGAGTGTCGGGTGCGATCAGCTGTAGACGCCGAACTCGTGCAGGGAGTAGCCCCATCCGGTGCCCCGGGCCGTCAGCTGGAGACGGACGTGACGTGCGGTGACGGACAGGTCGATCGTGTCGATGTCCCCGTTGCCGGCCGTCGTGGAGTGGACCGGGCGCCAGTTGGTGCCGTCGTCGGAGACCTGCACCTCATAGGACTTGGCGTAGGCGGGGTCCCACACGAGCTGCACCGTGCGGATGGCCTTGGCAGCACCGAGGTCGACCTGGATCCACTGCGGGTCGCTCCAGTCGCTGGCCCACCGGGTCGTGGGGTTCCCGTCCGTGGCCAGGGCGGGCGCGCAGGGGCAGTCGCCGTACTGGGTCTGGTACGAGGAGGCGGTGGTGGGCCGGTTCAGGGCGACGTTGGTGCCCGCCACGGGCGGTGCGACCACCTTGACGGACTTCGTCTCGATGCCGGCGTTGCCGTGACCGTCCTCGGCCTGGACGTAGACCTTCCAGACGCCCAGTTTGTCGGGCGCGGTCACGGCGAAGGTGCCGTTGCCGGTGGAGCGCCACTGCGCCTCGACGAGCCGCTTGTCGCCGTTGGCGTAGTTCCCGCTGAGGAAGATCTTGGGGGTGATCTGGTCCCCGTCGGGATCGCGGATGTCGGCGCGCACGGTGAACTCACGGCCGGCGGGGGCCCCGGTGGCCGGAGTCACGGCCATGTTCGTGACGACCGGCGGGGTGTTGTCGCCCGCGGTGGAGCCGGCGTACGCCTTCTTGACCGCGTAGTACGACAGCCGCTTCAGGCCGTCGGGCACCAGGTTGAACCAGATGCCGCCGAAGTCGTGCTCCACGCCGTAGTGGAACATCGTCGCGCCCAGAGCGACGCCCTGGTGGCCGGTGATGCAGCCCCACGCCTTGGTGTAGCCCTCAGCCTTCTGGACGTCGGTCGGCTCGTCCGGAATGCCGTTGGCGTCGTCGGGGACCTCCCACTCCCCCGCCGGACCGGTCTCGGTGATGATGTAGGGCTTCGTGTAGCCGCCGTCGGTCCAGTCCTGGCGCACCTTGCACAGGTTGCCGTAGGAGTTCATCGAGTACAGGTCGAGGTCCGGGGCGTTCCGCTTGTAGTACGGCCAGGCTCCGGTCCAGGCGTCGGTCGAGGTGACGGGGTGGTCGGGGTCGATGGAGTGGATCTTCTTGGCGACGTCGTTCACGAACGAGGTGTACGCGTTGCGCTGCGCCTCCAGTTCGGTGCCGCTGTAGCAGTTCTGCAGGCCGAGGACGGACTCGTTGCCGACGTTCCACATCAGGGTCGCCGGGTGGCTCCTGTAGGCGTCGACCCACTTCGCGAACTCGGTGAGCATGGTGCTCTTGTACGTCGCGTCGGTGACGTAGTTGACGCACCCCCCGGAGCCGGGGCCCCCGCCGGGCTGGAGCCAGAAGCCGTTGATGACCCGTATGCCCTGGGCGGCCGCGGCGTCGAGGAGCGGCTTCGTGGAGCCGTCGGTGCCCCACGTACGGATGGTGTTGGCGCCCATGGACTTCACGTCGGGGAGGTACCTGGGGGCGTCCGCGACGGACGGACCCCAGGTGAGTCCCTTGACCGTGTACGGCTGCCCTCCGACGGTCAGCTGCCAGTTGCCCTGGGAGCCGGTGACCTTGACGGCGCCGCCCTGGGGCGGGTTGGTGGTGCCGTCGCCGCCGTAGACCTGGAACTCCCACAGGGAGTACCCGTAGCCGCCGGCGCGCGTGACGCCCTGCATACGGACGTACCGGCCGGAGCCGGAGACGGCGGCCTCGTCCGTGCCGCCGTCGCTGCCGGTGACCGTCTTCAGCGTGCGCCAGTCGGTGCCGTTGTCGGACGCCTGGATCTCGTAGTTCTTGCCGTAGGCGGCCTCCCAGGTGAGGACGACCCTGCTGAGGCTCCTGCTCGCCCCGAGGTCGACCTGGATCCATTCGCCGTCACGCCGCTCGCTGGACCAGCGGGTGCCGGTCAGGTTGCCGTCGACGGCGGCGGACGCGCTGTAGCCCTCGCCTTCCTGCGAGGAGGCCGTGGCAGGCCTGCCCTGGGAGAGCAGCGTCTCCGCCGCCTGTGCCGGTGAGGACGGGGTCAGGGTCAGCGAGGACGCCAGGAGGGCACCCAGCATCGCGAGCGAGGTCGCGTTGCGCCGACGGAAGGTTGTGGGGGTGGAGGGAGGTCTTGACACGTGTGCTCCTGGCTGTCTCGTGACGCACGGGGCGGCGAGCCGGACTCGGGAGGGTCGGCTCGGCGTCCGGCGTGGCTGCTGGAGGGCGTGCGGGTGCTGTCGTGCTCGCCCTTCCGGGCCGGGCCGGCGGGGCGTGGACGCCCGGCCCGGAAGGGAGTCGTGGTCCTCACCACCGGACGGTGCGAGGGAGAGGGTGGCTCAGGGGTACGAGACGACCGTCGAGGGCACGGTGGAGGTGCCGGCGGGCACGGTCGAGGCCCCGGTGTCGTTGATGACGTGCTCGTAGTGGCCGTTGCCGCCCAGGGAGACGGTGAGCAGGCTGTGGAACTTCACGCCGGGCTTGACCGGGGCCTTGAATCCGTGGTCCTGACGAATGCCCGGGTCGACGTTGTAGTTGCAGTAACTCCCCAGGCCCCAGGCCTCGTGGGTGGTGACGGAGTCGTCGACGCGGTAGGCGGCGAAGCCCTTCGTGGCACCGTTCTGGATGGCGGCCTGGTCGGGCGCGTCGTACGCCTTCTCGTTCTGGTAGAAGATCGTGCGGCCGCGCTCGCCGAACCATTCGACGTCGTACTTGTTGAAGTGCTCGACGAACAGGCCGGTGGCGAGTACGTCGTCGCCGTTGACGCGGACCCCGTAGTCGGCGCGGTTGGTCTCCCAGCCGACGCCCTCGCCGTGGTCGGCCCGCCACACCCAGGTGTGGTCGATGATGGCGTCGTCACTGTTGACGACCACGCTCGTGGTCGCCTTGCCGGCGCCGGCCCCGCCGATGCGGACGTAGACGTCCTGGACCGTGGTGGGGTTGGCCGAGTGGTCCGCGCCCGCGCCCTGGGGGCCGACCTCGAGGAGGGTGGGTGAGTTGACGCGGCCGGCGTCGATCAGGAAGCCCGCCAGCCGGACGCCGTCGACGTCGGCGACCTTCATGGCCGTCACTCCGTTGTCGGGGATGATCGTCGCCAGGCCCAGGCCGAGCACGATCGTGTTCGCGCGGTCGACGTCGATCGTCCGGTCGACGTGGTAGATCCCCGGGGTGAACAGCAGGTGCAGACCCTGGGCGAGTGCCTGGTTGATGGTGGCGGCGGTGGCACCCGGCTTGACGACGTAGAACCTGCTCAGCGGGATCGACTCCCCCTGAGGGGTGCCGTTCGCCCACGTCGTGCCCCGGGCGTTGGTCCGCATGGCGGGAGCGAACACCTTGTACTCGCCGCCGTCCAGATAGAGGAACGGCTTCTCACGGGAGACCGGGGTGGTGGCGAGGGTGGTGTAGCGCGGCTCGGGGAAACCGGTGGCCGGCGCGCCCTCGACGCCTGAGAAGGTCTGGTTCCAGACGGAGTTGGACCAGCCGCCGATCGTACTGTCGCGGGTGTACCACTGCTGCTGCGAGTAGTTGCCGACCTGCCCGTCGACCTTGCTGTCCGCGATGTATCCGCCACTCGCCCAGCCGTATCCGTCGGGCGCCAGGTTGAGCCCGCCCTTGACGTGCATACGGCGGAACGACGAGGCCTGCGAGACGGCCCACCGGTTGGTTCCGCTGACCGGAGCCACGGCCAGGTTCTCGGCGCCTCGCCAGAAGTTCTGCGTGGCGTTGCCGTTGAACCAGCCCGCGTCGACGGTCACGTCACCGTTGATGGTCGTGTCGTCGGGGCGCAGCCCGAGTCCGGCGATCTGGGTGTAGAAGCCGATCTGCGCGTTGAGGTTGTCGTACGTGCCCGGCTTGAGCAGGAAGGCGTGGCGGCCGGTGCCGAACTGTGCGGACTCCTGCTGCTCGAAGACCTGGTCCAGCCGGCCCTGGATGTCCGGGGTGGAGGGGTCGATGATGTGGACGTTGGGTCCCAGGTCGCCGCCCCCGGGCAGGGTCGGGCCGCCGCCGTCACCTCCGCCGAAGACCTGGAACTCCCAGAGTGAGTAACCGTATCCGGTCGCTCGCGTCACGCCCTGCATCCGCACGTAGCGGGCGGAGCCTGATACGGCGACGCTCTCCGTGCCGCCCGCCCCGGTCGTGGTCGCGTAGGCCGTCGACCAGGAGGCGCCGTCCGTCGACAGCTCGATCCGGTAGGCCTTGGCGTACGCGGCTTCCCACCGCAGCACCACCTGGCTGAGCGGGACCGGACTGCCCAGGTCCACCTGGAGCCACTGACCGTCGGACGCGGCACTCGACCAGCGGGTACCGAGGTCCCCGTCGACGGCCCCGGCCGCCGCGGTCCCGTAGTGCTCCTGACTGGACGCCGTGACCGGCTTCCCCTGGGACAGCAGCACCGGTGCGGCGTGCGCCGCCGACGCCGGGACCACGGCCAGGAGCGTCGCGGCCAGCGCGGTGACGACCGCACTCGCGAGGCCGCTGCGCACGCGCCCACGGGGTGGCGACCAGGTCGCCAGGGGCATGCCAAATAGAGACATAGGGGGAACTCCCTGTAGGGATACGGCGCTCGGGAGAGCGCTCTCCCGAACCATGCCGCCCCATCCCGGCAGGGTCAATAACTCCGACACGACTTTTCTTTTGACTTGATTTAAGTAACGCCCCCTGGGCGGTGGACACTTCGCTGCACCCACTCACGGCGCGGAGCGACGCTCACGCGTGGAGTGGATCTCGCCGCACTTGGTCGGCGGCGGGTTCAAGGAGGCGCAGCCACGCCGCGTTCCGCCAAGGAAACTGGCGCGGAACGCGGGGCGGGGCGGGTTCGCGTCCCGCCCCGGGACGACCCTGGCGTCACGTACGCGAACTCCTGGGGTGGTTCACACGCGCCGGCCTCTCCCCGGGACCGCGCGAGCGGTCACGCCCGCCGGCCTCCAGGGGACGGCGCGAGCATCACGCAGACCGACCTCAGTCGAGACAGAATTCGTTGCCCTCGATGTCCTGCATCGTCAGGCACGACTCGTCGTACGCGTCGGCGACCTGCAGCTGTACACGGGTCGCACCGAGGGCGAGCAGCCGTCCGCACTCGGCCTCGAGGGCGGCCAGGCGCTCCTCCCCCACGAGCCCGGTGCCGACCCTGACGTCGAGGTGCACCCGGTTCTTGACGACCTTGCCCTCGGGGACGCGCTGGAAGTACAGGCGCGGGCCCGCACCCGAGGGGTCGACACAGACGAAACCCGCCCCCTGACGCTCGGGCGGCAGCGAGCGGCCGTACGCGTCCCAGTCGGTGAACCCGTCGGGCGGCGGCGGGACGACGTATCCGAGCACCTCGCACCAGAACCGAGCGACGCGCTCGGGGTCTGCACAGTCGAAGGTGACCTGGACCTGCCTGATGGACGCCATCGGCCCACCATAGGCCGCGCGAGCGGCCCGCCGAAAGCGGATTTCCCTCGCGCCCGCGCCGCCTCGTGGGAGCGGCACCTGCGTGCCGGAGCAGCGGGCCCGTGAGCCGCGGTGCCACCGCCCGGTCCGCCCTCCACCCACACACCTGTACCGCTCGACATCCGACGCCGCGCCGTGTCATCGGAATGGGGAACGGACGGCGTTACTAGGGATGGAGAGGCGCCCTCCACCAGTTGACCCGAACGATTCGCAAGGAGTCCCACGTCCATGACACGCCTGACGGGAACGAAGAAGTACGTGGCCGCTGCCGCGATCGCGGCAGCGGCCTTGGCAGCGGTGCCGGCCGCGGCGCATGCGGTGGCGCCGGTGCGGGTGCAGGCCGAGGCCCAGGACCGGCAGGCCGGTGCGACGGCGGACGAAGCCGCACCGGTGCGGGTCGTCGCGCCCGGTGAGCACGTCCGGGCCGGGGCGGGCGTCGAGATATGGCTGACCGAGGAGGGCAAGCACTGGTCGACACCCGAGATGGACCACCAGTTCCGGAGCGTGGTCGACGGCAACATCGACCTCCGGCACCCCGGCGTGGGACTGAGCACCGAGGTTCTGGGCGACCGCTACTTCCTCTCCGGCATCCTCGTGGCCAGGCAGGGCTCGGTCCGGGTCGTCGTCGACACCAGCGACGGCAAGGTCGACGCTTCCGTGGTGCGGCTGCCCGGGAGGCCCGGCTGGGGCGCCTGGTACGTGGACGTACCCCTCCACGACGAGCTCACCGTCGACCGCGTCACCCTGTTCGACGGGCGCGGCAAGCAGATCGCGTCGCTGTCCCCTTCGCACCCGTAGGTACGCCGAGGACTCTCGAAGGGCCGTCGCAGTGCTCATGACGTGACCCGGAGGGCGGGGGCCGGCCGGTGGCCGGCCCCCGTTCCCTCTCCCGCTGACGACTCCTCACACGCCACCTTCCCCCACCTCCGACCCCCAAGGATCCGCTGCCGTGACGCACGAGAGCCAGGCAGACTTCGCCGAGTTCACCGCACTGGCCTGGCCCCGCCTGGTGCGTACGGCCCACATGCTGACCGGCGACTTCCACGAGGCCGAGGACCTCGTCCAGACCACGCTGGTCAAGGTGTACGCACGATGGCGGAAGATTCCGCGCGCCGAAGTCGACGTGTACATGCGCAGGGCTCTGGTCAACAACAACATCAGCCGGTTACGCAAGAAGCGCATAGCCCACCTGTTGATGCCGTTCCTGCCCGAGTCGGCCCACCGGCACCGCGGCCACGCCGAGTCCGTCGAGGACAGCGCCGTCCTCATGCAGGCCCTGTCGGCCCTGTCCGCCCGTCAGCGTGCCGTCATGGTGCTCCGCTACTGGGAGGACATGAGCGAGCAGCAGATCGCCGCGGCCCTGAACTGCTCGGTGGGCACGGTCAAGACGCATGCCCGCCGAGGTCTGGAGGTCCTGCGCGCCCATCCACTGCTCGCCCTCCGCCCGGCCGACCAGGAAGCGAAGAGCTGATGTCCCGGACCTCCCAGCCCTCCCCACAGTCTCGGCACGAGGCTGAGCGACTGCACGACGCGTTCGGCGCGGTGGCCGACGCGCTCGCGCCCTCCCCCGTCCCCCTGGCCGCCATCGAGAGGGCGGGCCGTGCCCGGCGGCGGCTGCGCGCGGCCGGGCTGGCCGTCGGCTGCGGGCTGCTGCTGCTGCCGCTCGTCTCGGTCACGGTGCGCGCGGTCTCCCCCGGCTCCGTCCCACCGGTGCGTGAGGGGGTCGCGGCGCATCCGTCGCCTCCGGACGTACCGGCCGTGCCTCCGGTGCGGGTCGTCGCGCCGGGTGAGCGTGTCCGGGCGGGGGCGGGCGTCGAGATATGGCTCACCGAGGAGGGCACCCACTGGTCGACACCGGAGATGGACCACCAGTTCCGGAGCGTGGTCGACGGCAACATCGACCTCCGGCACCCCGGTGTGGGACTGAACACCGAGATTCTGGATGACCGCTACTTCCTCTCCGGGGTGTACACGGGTGGCGATCGCTCCCGGTATGTCGTCGTCAGCACCTCCGACGGCGAGGTCACCGCACCTCTGGTGCGGTTGCCCGGTTCGCCGGGCTGGGGTGCCTGGTACACGGACGTCCCCCTCCACGACGACCTCACCATCGACCGGGTCACCCTGTTCGACGAGCACGGAGAGGAGACCGGCTCCCTGACCCCTTCCCGCCCGTGACCGCTGCGCCGGGTGATTCGAGGCGACGGAGCGGGCGGGCCGGCCCATCGACATCCTGGTCGGCAAAGCGGCGTTCCTCGTACCGCCTCATCCGGTGACGGTGTCGGCCGAGGAACAGATCGACAAGGTCCTTGAGGTCGACAGCAAGGCCCCGCGCCTCCTCACAGCGGCCCTGGTGCCCGGCACGGTGGCGCGGGACGGGGGCTCGGGACGGGGGCTCGGCGATCGACATGGGCTCGATCGGCGGGGTGGCCCTTCCTGGCCGGTGACGAGGCGTCAGGCATGCACGGGGCACTGCTCCCCGTGGCCGGCGGGGCCCGCACGATCTGAGAACGGGACCGGCCCGGCGCATTCGGCGCCGGGCCGGTCCCGCGCTCGCCGGCGTAGGCGTCAGCGAGCGGCGGCGAGGGCGTGTGCGTCGGCGGCGATGAGCGCCGCACGGTCTGCGTTCAGCGACTTGCCGGACTGCAGCTTCGCCCAGGTGCCGAGGAGCGCGTACTGCTTCAGCCCGAGCATGGCCGTCATCGAGCTCACGGAGGCGTCCTTGGCGCCGGAGGTGAAGATCAGGTGCGCCAGGCCCGTCGGTGTGGCGTCCAGCGTGAAGGTACGGGTGTCCTCGGTGGTGCCGCCGCGCCCGGAGGCCACGGCCCGCAGTGTGTGCGGTCCGGCCGTCAGGGTGGTCAGGTCCAGCGGAGTTCCGGCGGTGACGGGCCGGCCGTCGAGGCTGAGGGCGACCGAGTCCGCGTGATCGCTCTGCACGGCCGGCAGGGGCGACTGCGCGCGGTCGAGCACGGCGGAGGGGGCGGGCGAGGTGATCGTCACCTTCGGCTCGGCCGGGGGTGTCGCCCCGTCCTGCCGGAAGGCGCTGTTCCAGCCGTTGAGCTCGGTCGGCCGGTTGGTGATGACGCCGTCGACGCCGGCGCTTTCGAGAGCCTTCCAGCGGTCGGCGTTGTCGACGGTCCACACCATCACGGCCACGCCGGCCTTGTGCAGATCGGCGACGACGGACGGCTTCTTGCCGAGTGCGCCGTCCTCAGGGTTGTAGGCGGCCAGGTGCAGTTCCTCGGCCAGCGCGACGGGGTCGGCGTCCAGGGTGCTGCGCAGCAGGCCGAGCGGCAGGTCGGGGGCGAGCTCGTGGGTGTAGCGCAGGGCGTCGACCTCGAAGCTCTGCACGAACACCCGTCCGGTCATGCCGTGGGAGCGGATGGTGTCCACGATCGTGGACACCTCTGCCTTGGTGTGCGCGCCCTTGATCTCCAGCAGGAGGTCACCGCCACGGGTGCGCAGGTCGTCGAGCTGGGCGGCCAGCGTCGGGACACGGGCTCCCTTGTAATGGGGTGCGAACCAGGAACCGGCGTCGAGGGCGTCGAGCTGGGCCGAGGTCAGCGAACGGACCGGGCCGGTTCCATCGGTCGTCCGGTCGACGGTGGCGTCGTGAAGGATGTAGGGGACGCCGTCCTTGCTGGGCTGGACGTCGTTCTCGATGAAATCGGCGCCGCCGCGGCGGGCGATCTCCTGGGAGACCAGGGTGTTCTCGGGGGCGGCCGCGGAGGCGCCGCGGTGGCCGATGACGGTCAACGGGGCACCGGCCGGGCGGATGTAGCTCTGCGGCGGAAGTTCCGTCACCTCGAGGTCGTCGTAGGAGACGGAGGCGCCGTTCACCAGCAGGCCCTGGACACCGTCCGCGGAGCGGGCGACCTTGGCGGTCCGCATGACCTCCTTGCCGTCGAAGTACCAGACGGCCTTGGTGCCGTGCACCTCCGCCGCGATCTTCACGTCCTTGCCGGTCCCCGCGCTGGACGGCGCCGCGTGGGTGTCCGTGACGTTCCAGGTGTTCGAGGAGGTGCGCTGGGCGAACTCCAGCCCGTTGGCCGCCGTGGTGCCGGTCCGCATGGTGGCGATGGACCAGGGCACGCTCCCGCCGGCAGGCATGTCGAGTCCCATGGCGGTCCAGCGGGCGGCGTCGGCGGCGGACTCGAAGCGCGCGGTCACCTCGATGCGGAAGTCGCCGAGGTGCTCGCCGAAGGTGATCCGGCTCAGCTGCGACGAGCTCGCGGAACTCCCGTACAGGCGACCGTCCTTGACCTGCCAGGAACCCTCCGCCACCTTGAACCCCTCGGGCACGGTGCTTCCGGAGAAGTCCGAGGAGACGACGACCCGGCCCGGGCCGGTTCCGACTGTCGGTGCGGAGTCGTCGGCGAAGGCGATCGCCGGAAGGGACAGGGCGACCAGCGCGGATGCCAGGAGGGCGAGGCCTGGGCGTGAGGTGCGAGAAGTACGAGGCATGCGGGTGACGTTAGGAAGTTCCGGCGATCGCTCAGGGCCCTTACGGGTGAACGCCGGCTGTCGGGCAGAAGTCCAGTCGCGGCGGCGGCTCGGAACACGGTGCACGGTCTGCTCCCTCGCACGGACGGCGGAGCCGTACGGCCCGGAGCCGGACGGCCTCTGACGGCTGAGCGTATCCGTGCCGTGCCGCCGTGGCGCGGAAGCCGGTCGCCCGTTCCGCCGCCGTACCTCCGATCAAGCGCGGTCTTCTTCGCGGCGGTGCTCCGGGCCGGGCCGGTGGGCGGCCGGTGAGCCGCGGCGGTCACGCCGGTGCTCTCGTCGTAGCCGAGGGTCACGGTCGGCACGGGATCGGCCTGGAGAACGGCCGCGGTCGTCGCGGATGCGCCGAGTCCGGACATCCTGAGCAGGCGCCTTCGGCCCGGGTCCATTTCATCCACGTCAGGATCGTCCTCGTGGGATCGGGGCGAGGGGTGTCTCAGGTATCGGGACTCCGAGCAAACCTGTGGGAGAGATATGTGTCTCCCGCTCGCACACCGGGTCGCGTCTCCGGAACGGGGCGGTGTACGGGTGTCCCGGCACGGCCCTCGATGAATCGTCGAAGTCTAACTGAGCGGCGGCGGCTACACCTTGCGGGCCCAGGAGCCCGGACCAGGGTGTGACTCCGTCCCTCCGCGGCATGGCAGGATCACCCACACCCGGGCCACGTCACAACGGTCACGGGCCACACTCCACCGAACGACTCCGAGAGAGCGTGCAGACGTGCGTATACGTGCCTTTCACCGGAA
This sequence comes from Streptomyces sp. NBC_00178, assembly GCF_036206005.1. Lineage (NCBI taxonomy): Bacteria > Bacillati > Actinomycetota > Actinomycetes > Kitasatosporales > Streptomycetaceae > Streptomyces > Streptomyces sp. NBC_00178. The sequence goes on along the minus strand of NZ_CP108143.1, from coordinate 7,158,881 downwards.
GCACCGCCGGAGACACATACTGATTTCAGCGGTTCTCGCGGCCACCGCCGGGATCGCGACGGCGACCGCCGCCACCACGCCCGCCGGTGCCGCACCGACCGCCGTGGTCGTCGACACGGGCGGGACGGCGCTGTCGCACCGGGCACCGGGGCGGACCGGGGACCTGGGCGTGACCTTCGGTTTCTCCACCCGGACCCTGGCCGGAGGGCCGTACGAGAACCAGAGCAACCGGATCGACAACCTGCCGATGTACCAGGCTGCCACGGGGTCCTCCGACCGGTTCTGGGACAACTACGTCGAGGAGCTGGTCACCTCGGGCGTCGACTTCGTCGCCATGGTCACCCGCGGTTACGTTCCCGGATCCGCGGTGCCCAACCAGGGCGGGGACCCGCGAGCGATCACCGGGCTGGTGGACGCCATCCGGCGCGGCGGCTACTCCGACAAGCTCAAGGTCGCCGCCTTCGACGACACGCCGGCGTCGATGACCGACAAGAAGAACCAGGTCAAGCACAAGACCGGTGGCTACTCGCCGGTCTTCGACATCGGTGACACGAACGGGGCCGGCGAGGGCGGCTACCAGTACCTCTGGGACAACGACCTCAGGGCGTACTTCCAGTCCGTGCCCGACGACCTGCGCTACAAGGTCGACGGTCAGCCGGTCGTCTACCTCTGGTCCAACAACACCTTCGCCTTCTCGGGCCAGGGCGGGGGCAACTCGGCCCGGCTCCTCCAGCACGTCCGGTCGCAGGCGCAGTCGGAGTTCGGGCAGAGCCCCTACTTCGTCGTGGACAACAGCTGGCTGAAGAACGACTCGGCGGTGACCCCCGTGGTGAACGGGGCGAACGGCTGGTTCGGGGTGCCGAGTCCGTCGTACACCAACACGACGTTCAACGGTCAGTCCTACGGCATGGGCGTGCCGGGCTTCCGCTTCGTATCCGGGTCCACCAACATGGTGATCGACCCCGATCACGGCAAGACGCTGGTGAACAACCTGGAGGCCACCGTCAACGGCGGCAACAGGATCACTCTTTTCGAGGGGTTCACCGACTGGGAGGAGAACGCCTCCCTGTGGCGCACCCGGAACGCGCCGTACAGCACGACGCAGCGTGACTATCCGAACCAGAACCTCAACATCCTGCGCCGGTACTCGAAGGACCCCTTCCCGGCCGGCATGGTCGTCCAGGCGGAGTCCGCCGACTCGGTGAGCGACACCACGGCCGGCAACCTCTGGGGCGTCTACCGGGACGACGACCTGGACGTCCAGACCACCACCGACACAGGGGGCGGCTGGAACGTAGGCAGCGCGGCGGCCGGCGAATGGATGCAGTGGCGTGAGGTGCCGATGCAGGGCACCGAGAACCTCAAGCTCCGCGTCGCCACGCCGAACAGCGGCGCCCGGCTGCGATTCGTGGTCGACGGCGTCGCGGGACCCGTCGTGGACGTGCCCAGCACCGGGGACTGGCAGACCTGGCAGACGATCGACGCAGGAACCTTCCAGTTCTCCCCCGGTACGCATCACACCGTGCAGTTGCAGCAGGTGGCGGGCGGCCAGAACATCAACTGGTGGCGGGCCGACCGGACCGCCGAGCCGACGGGGCGGATCAGCGGATACGGCGGCAAGTGCGTCGACATCGCCGGAGCGAACCCGGCCGACGGCACCGCCGTGCAGCTCTACACCTGCAACGACTCCGCCGCACAGACGTGGACCAGGGCGACGGACGGCAGCCTCAAGGCGCTGGGCAAGTGCATGGACGTCACCGGTGGCGCCACGGCCAACGGCACCAAGGTGCGGCTGGCCACCTGCAACGGCGGCGGCGCCCAGAAGTGGCAGCCCGGCGCGTCGGGCACGCTGGTCAACCCGCAGTCAGGTCGTTGCCTCGACGCGACCGGGCCCAGCTCGGCCGACGGCACGCGTCTGCAGATCTGGGACTGTGCGGCCAGCGCCAACCAGAAGTGGGCCCTGCCGGCCTGATATGTGAACCGGCCGTCTCGTCAGTGGCGGGGATGACGCTGACGAGACGGCCGGCATCGCCGGGGCGGGGACGTGCCTTCACCGAGGCAGTTCACACGAGGGGCACGCGGACTTCTTCCGCAGCTGGGGCCGTGTACATCTCCACCCGGGAAACACGAACGTGCACGAGGGCCTGGGGCAGTGAGGCGACTCGGCATACCCACACGGTCACCCTTCCCGTTTTCCCGCCGCCTCGTTCCTCGCTTTGACAGCGAGTCCGGGACCTCGCCATAATTGCGCGGTCAATTGAAATGCAGACTCCCCCCATCCTCAGGACCCCCGTCGCATGCGTGATGAGTACCGCTGGACACGGACCCCGGCCTCACCCGGTCCCACGGTCCTGGCGGAATGGCCGAACCGGACCGATTCCGCAAAACAGCCGGTCAGCAGCAAGGGCGGCCTGCGGCATTCCCACCCTGTTCGACACCTCGGACGGGGCGCCGGACGAGATGGTGGACCGCCCCGGCGGTGACCGACGAGTAATACATTGTTTGGTCAATTATTGATGTACGTTCGGCGACACCTGACCACGTCAGCGGCGCGACGGCATAGCATCGCATGATCACGGGAGCCCACTGCGCCACGTGGGTGTCTCCCCGTCCCCGGTGCGAAGCCCTCTGCTGAAGGTTTCACCTGGCACACGTTTCCCAGCCGGCCGATGTCCCGAGCACCGGCCTCCAACCGATTCAGGAAGGTGGGCGTCATGGCGGCGACCGACAACACGAGTATCACGGGATCCGACGGAGTTCTGTACAACGCCACGCCCGCGGAACTCAAGGAGAAGGCCGGAGACATCATCACGACGAAGGAGACCGTCGCGGGTGAACTCTCCGCTCTGCAGAACTACGTGAAGAATCTCGAGCAGTCGTGGGGCGGCATCGCGGCCGACACCTTCCAGGCGTTGATGGTCGAGTGGGATCAGCACGCGGCACAGTTGCAGCACGCGCTCGGCGGCATCGCCGAAGGTCTGCAGACCACCGCCAACAACTACACCGAGGGTGAGCACGTGAACCTGGCGAACCTCAACGCCGTGCACCTTCCGCCCGCCCGTCTGTCCTGACGACTGCTCGCGTCGCGCCCTGCCCGCTGCACACACATTTTCGTCGGAGGAACCAAGATGCCCGATATCGAAAGCAGCAATATCCGCGTCGGACGCCCGCTGGAAGGCGCGGGACCGTACCTCAACGGTCAGGCGGATCACATCATGGGTGAACTGCACGCCCTGAAGAGCCGCATCGCCTCGCTGATCGACACCTGGAACGCCCAGTCCGCGACCGACTACCAGGCGCGCATGCACGAGTGGGACCTGGCCGCCGTCGGCCTGTTCGGCAGCGAGGCGGAGGACGGTGTGCTCGGCGAGATCGCCAAGGCGCTGCACGTCAACTGGGGCAACTACGTCGACGCCGAGGAAGCCAACATCAAGACGTGGAACTCCACACACTGATCCAGCAGATCTGCACGACCCCGCCGCACGGCCCCGCAGGGCCCTCGTCGACGTGTGACAAGGAATGACCTCAGTGGAGAACGAACGCTGCCACGTGACCGTGGTAGGAGCACGACGGCGGGTGGATCTCGCGGTACCCGCGGACGCGGCCATCGCCGAGTACACGCCGGCGCTGCTCAAACTCGTCGGACAGGTGGAGTTCGACGAGACCTTCCCCCCGGTCTGGTCGCTCGCCCTGCCGGGCGCACCGCCGTTCGCCCCGGAGAACTCGCTCCGGGAAGCTGGCGTCGCGGACGGCGCGACGCTGTACCTCCGCGACGCCGCGGCGGGGGAATCCGACGAACCCGTGGTCACCGACCTCGAGGAGTCGGTCGCCAACGCCGACAAGGACATCACCGCGTGGGGCCGTCGAACGCGGGCCTACACCACCATGGTCCTGGGCCTGCTGAGCATCATCGCGGGGTTCGTGGTGCTCGCGTCGACCGGTGACCGGGACACGGTTCTGCCCGCCACCGGCGCCGGGGCGATCGTCGTCGCCTTCACCCTCACTCTCCTGGCCTGGCACGCGACCCGGCAGGGCTGGTCCCTCGCGCTGGGCCTGCGGCTGGTCATGGCGTACTCGGCCGTTCCCCTGCTCGCCATCGGCGCCGCGTCGCTGCCGGCCGCCGGCACGAGTACGGCGTCGCTGCTGACGGCGCTCAGCGCGGGGGCTCTGGTCGGAGGGCTCGCCGCCCTGCTGGCGTTGCGCCACGCGACGACTCTGATGGCTGCGGCCATCACCGGCATCACGCTGCTGCTGACGGTGTGCCTGACACTGGGCGGCGCCTCGCTGCCGGAGGCGGCCGCCGTGGTGGCCGTCAGCATGATGGCGGTGCTCAGTGCCGCCCCCAAGGCCGCGGGACACTTCGCGGTGCTGGCGGGGACGTCCGGCGCGGGAGCGGAGGCGTACGGAGGCGAGGCCGACGTGCTGCACCTCGTCAAGCGGGGCCAGCGGCTGCTCGTCGGGACGAACCTCCTGGGTTCCGTGGTCGCCGCCGCGTCCCTGGTGATCCTGGGCAGCACGCACCAGCCCTTCGCGGTGGCCCTGGCCGGCTGCGTCGGGCTCGCGCTCGTCCTCCGGGCGGGAAGGCTGACGATGGCCCCCGCGGTCGTGCCGATGGTGGTGGCCGGATCGGTCGGCCTCGCCACCACGCTCACCCGGGCACCGGCGAACTTCGGCGCCCCCCACTGGGCCGGTGCCGTCGCGCTGGTCGTCGCGGCCGCGCTGACCCTGGTGTTCGGCCTGACCCGGGCCTTCCGGGGCGACGGCGCCGACGAGCGGCCCTCGTGGATCGACGCCCTGGCCGGGTTCCTGCTGCTGGTCTCCGTTCCGCTCGCGGTGGGCGTCTTCGACGTGTACACGTCCCTGCTGAGCTCCGGGCAGACGCCGTGACGGTCCCGGGGAACGGAGTGCGGTGCCGGTGAAGCGCAACGTGCTGCGGGTGGCGGACCGCGGCTGGGGAACCTACCGCACCGTCACGGCCGCGCTCCGGGCCGCCGGGGAGGGCGCGGTGATCCATGTACAGCCGGGCGTCTACCGGGAGTCACTCTCCCTCGACGCCGAGGTCACCGTGCTCGCGGAGAAGGGTCCGGGCACCGTGCGGATCGTCGCCCCGCACGGTCCCGCGCTCAGCGTGACCGGCGATCGGCCGGTGCTGCGGGAGATCTCGTTCGAGGGCTCTCCGGGCGGCGGACCGTCGGTGCTCGTCGGTGGTGGCGCCCCGGTCCTGGAGGGGTGCACGATGACCGGCGGCGGGATCGAGGTCATCCGCGACGCCACGGCGGAACTCCGCTCCTGCACCGTCGAGGACACCGCGCAGTCCGGCGTTCACGTCACCGGCACGGCCCGCGTGACGCTGGAGGACTGCGTCGTACGGTCGGCGGCCGGGCACGGCCTGGCACTGAGCGACGCCGCGCGGGCGGAGGTGCGCCGCTCGACCTTCGAACGGGTCACCGGATGCGGGGTCGTGATGGCCGGGGACTCGCTCGCGACCCTCGACGAGTGCTCGGTCCGGCACACCGGTGAGGCGGCGGTACGCGTGAACACCCCGGCGCGCGTGCTGCTGCGCGAGTGCCGGATGCACGACACCCGTGCCCAGGGGCTGGTCGTCGCGGACGGCCCCGGCACGGCGGCCCCGGCCGAACCGGGCACCGACCGTGCCTCCGCGGCAGCCGGCCGGGAGGAACCCCAGGTCCGGCTGGAGAAGTGCGAGGTCTTCCGCACCGAGCGCGAAGGTGTACTGGCCGGCGGCTCGGGCGAACTCCGGCTCCGTGACTGTCACGTCCGGGAGACGGGCGGGGCGGGGGTGATCGCGGCCGGTACGTGCCGGGTGGAGCTCGACGGGACGCGGGTGGTCGACGTACCCGGTACGGGTCTGGCCGCGCTGGACGGCGCCGAACTGTCGGTCAAGGGCGGCACGGTGGCCCGGACCGGTGCCAACGGCGTGCATGCCACGGGGACCTGCGCGGTCCGCCTGACCGGGTGCGAGATCACGGCCACGGCCTTCACCGCCCTCCACTTCGGGGGGAGCGCCAAGGCGGTGCTGCGTTCCTGCACGGTGCGCGACAGCACGCAGCACGCCGTGCGGGTGGAGGAGAGGGCGGACCTCGTCGCGGAGGACACGCGGGTGGAGCACGCCCGCATGACCGGCTTCGACGTGCGGGACGCGGACGTGGTGCTCCGCCGGTGCGTGATCAGTGACACGGCGACCGGTATCCGGCTGGAAACCGGTCACCGGCCGCTGCTGGAGGGCTGCGAGGTGCTCCGGCCGACCGGAACGGGCATCGAGATCGCTCCCGGCACCGGAGCCCTGCTGCTCGGCGGGCGGGTGGAGGCCGCCGGGTCGGCCGGCGTCTTCCTCGACGAGCGCAGCGAGGCCGTGATCGAGGACCTGGCCATCGCCGACAGCAAGGGCAGCGGACTGGTGATCTGGTCCGGGGCCCGGCCCAGGGTGCGTTCGGTCTCCATCTCGGGCACCGGGAAGAACGGCGTGTACGCCGGTGACGGCGCCGAAGGGCTGCTGGAGGACTGTTCGGTGACCGCCACCGGCTACCCCGCGGTGTACGTCGGCGCCGGGGCGTCTCCCGTGCTGCGCCGGTGTCTGGTGCACGACACGGACGAGGACCTGTCGCAGGCCGACGACGCGGCTGCCCGCTTCGAGCAGTGCCGCACCAGCAACGTCAAGGTCTCCACCATGCCGATGGCTGACGAGGCCGAGGCGACAGCCGCAGGCCCCGGGCGGGTCGCTGTGGCCGGGGGAACCGTCGCCCCGGCGGACGGGCGGGAGACCGCGGCCGCGGAACTGCTTCCCGAGCTGCTGTCCGAACTCGAACGGCTGGTCGGCCTGGAGGGCGTCAAGCGGGAAGTGGCCTCCATGGCCAAGGTGATGCAGATGGTCAAGCGGCGCCAGGAGGCGGGCCTGCAGCCGCCGCCCCTGAGCCGGCACCTGATCTTCGCGGGCAATCCGGGCACCGGAAAGACCACGGTCGCGCGGCTGTACGGCCGGCTGCTCGCGGCGCTCGGCCTGCTGGCGAGCGGGCACCTGGTGGAGGCCGACCGCAGCGCTCTGGTGGGCGAATACGTGGGACACACGGCGCCCAAGACCACGGCGCTCTTCCGCCGGGCTCTGGGCGGCGTGCTGTTCATCGACGAGGCGTACGCGCTCGTCCCGGCGGGGCAGAGCAACGACTTCGGGCAGGAGGCGATCTCCACCCTGGTCAAGCTCATGGAGGACCACCGTGACGAGGTCGTCGTGATCGCGGCGGGCTACCCGGAGGACATGGAGCGCCTCATCGACTCCAACCCTGGCCTGGCGTCTCGCTTCACCCGGACCCTGACCTTCGACGACTACTCCTCGGCCGACCTCGTACGGATCGTGGAGTACCAGGCCGGCAGCCACGAATACGGCATCGGCGAGGCCACCGCGGCGGCGCTGCTCGCGCATTTCGAGGCGACCGAGCGGACCGAGCGTTTCGGCAACGGCCGGACGGCCCGCCAGACGTTCCAGCGGATGACCGAGCACCATGCGATGCGGGTGGCGGACCTGGCCGCTCCCGACGACGGGGACCTCACCGCGCTGCTGCCCTCCGACGTGCCCCCGGCGGTGACCGGGTGAACCGGCGCCGGGAGCACATCGGGGGGCGCGGGCCGTCAGGCTCCGCCGGTGACGGAACCCGGGGGCTCGGGGAAGCGCGAGGCCCGGTCGACGCGGCCGTAGGACTGGCCGGAGTTGTTGATCATGGCGACGAAGTTGCCCAGCAGCTGGAAGGAGTTGCTCTGCATGGCGAGAGCCTTCTGCATCGCCGGGCCGATGTGCCGGCCGAACTCCTCACCGATCTGTGCGAGGGTCTCCTGGTCCTGGTTGTCCCGGTCCTCCTTGGACTGGTAGTACCCCGTGTTGGGTGTCGCGCTGCCCGTGTTCATCGCGGCGATCGGCGAGTCCGGGTGCTTCGGTGCCCAGAAGTTCGGTGTGTGCACCACGGCGTCGACCCGGGCGCGCAGGGTCTCGTAGTCGGAGATGGCGTTCCGGCCCTCGTTCAGCAGCGTGTTCTCGGTGGCCCGCACCGTGGGCCCGTCGAAGAGGATCGGGCCGCTGTCGGCGACGTTGCTCACCGACTGGCCGCCTCCGGCGCCACCGTTCGGGTCGAGGTTGAAGCTCGGCGGGGCGGTCCAGCCGACACCCATGGTGGGAACGAGGTTGCTGAGGTCCTTCCCTGCGTCCGGATCGTCGATGGAGCCGTCGTCCGACCCCGAATGATTCTGATGGGGATTTGGCATTCTCTTCTCCCGTGTGCGCGGCCGGCAATGAAGCCGGGCCGGTGCGTGGATCGACCGTCACCGGCCACCAGCATTTTGACACACCGGAATCCTGAAGTGATAGGCCGTACCACACATTACGGGAGGGTGGCGGTCAACCTCCGCCCGAATCCGGTAAGGCAGCAGGAAGGGGCGTGAATTATGCCGCAAATGACCGCAGGTGAGTTCAAGGTCGCACTGAGTGAACTCCGTGCAGCACTGGGTCTCGTGCGCGCGGAAAGTGGACATGTCTCCGATCTGATCAAGCAGATCGAGAGGAATTTCAACGAGGCCCATGCGTACTGGCAGAGCCCCTCGGCATCGACGTTCGAGAGGACGTCGACGTGGTTCACGACGGCCTCGCGCGAACTCGAGGCCCTGCTGGCGGAGATGGCGCAGCGGATGCAGACCGCCTACGACAACTACGTCGCCGCCGAGCGGGCCAACACCCACAACACCGGAGGCTGATCATGCCCGACAACGCTGATTACGACGTCAGCACATTGAAGGTCGACCCCGGTCCTCTCGGCAAGGAGGGCGAGACGATGCTGGCACTCGCCCATGAGATGGGCGATTCGATCATCCGGATCAACAATACGGTCGCCGATCTGGTGCTGGGCTGGGTCGCGCCGAGTGCCGAAGAGGCTCACAATTTCGGCGACCGCTGGGTGCGCGTGATGACGCAGATGTTCGGCCAGAAGGACGGAGCCACCGGCGTATTGCCCGCAATGGCCGGCGGAGTTACGGGTACGGCTGTCGGTTTCAGTCACGTCGAACTCGAACTGGAAGCAGCCTTCACCAATTTCTCCAACGAGCTCGCCGTGCCCTCCGGCGACGGCGGCGGCGGCCCCGTCGACCACACCGGATCCGAATTCCCCATCACTCAGGATTTCCCGAACTAAATGACCAGGAAAGACTTCCACCGCCCGGCGAGGACGTTCCCGCCCTCGGTCCCGGAGCAGCAGGTCGCACTCGCGGCCCCGCCACAGAAGGCCGCGCAGAACCAGGCCCAGACCTGGCTGTACATGCTGCTGCCGCTGCTCAGCAGCGTCAGCATGGCCGCCTACATGGTCACGTTCGGCAAGACGTGGATGATCATGCTCGGCATCGGCTTCGTCGTCATCTCCGTCGGGGTCATGGTCCTGGTCAGGACGCAGACCAAGAACGCCAGCCGCCGCACCCAGTACCGTCAGCGCGACCGGTACGTGGAGTACCTGTCCGACATCCGCGGGCAGGCGAGGCAGTCGGCCGCGGCCCAGCGCGCGGTCAGCGCCTTCGTCCACCCGGGCCCGCAGAGACTGTGGGCGATCGCCACCACCGGTCCGCGACGGGTGTGGGAGCGCCGGCCCGCCGACGCCGACTTCCTGAAGCTCCGGCTCGGGATCGGCCGGGGGCAGCCGGCCATGCGCATCACACTGAGCAAGCACAGCGATCCGACGACGGAGCACGATCCCGAGTCGCACCGGCGTGCGGAGCGGCTCTCCAAGGACTTCGAATCCGTCAGCCTCCAGCCCGCCTGGGTCGACCTGGCGAACACGGGTGTCCTCAGCCTCCTCGGGCCTGCGGACCGCACCGCGGAACTCACCGGCTCGCTGCTGATGCAGCTCGCGGTCCTGCACGCTCCCGACGACGTCCAGATCGCCGCCCTCACCCCCGGAGAGGATCACACCTGGGGATGGGTGAAGTGGCTGCCGCACGCGCGTCAGCCGGGCCGGACGGATCTCGTCCCGATGGTGGCCGACAGCCTGGACGGCATCGCCGACCTCCTCCAGTCCCAGGTGGACCGGGTCCGCGAGGAGCGCGCCGAGCGCGCGGTCTCCCTCGGCCTGCGCAGGGAGTCACGGGCCTCGAAGCATCTCGTGGTGATCCTGGACGGCTTCCGGCCGGACGCGGAGTGGACGCGCCTGCCGCTCGTGTCCGACCTGCTGGCGGAGGCCGGCCCCGACTCAGGCGTCCACGTCGTGTGCGTGGTGGGCAAGGAGAGCGAGGAACCGGGCAGGGTCGACGCGCGGGCCCGCGTCGACGCGGACGGGAACCTGCGACTGGAGACGCGGCACCCCGGGCTGGTGCAGGCCGTGGAGGACGCGGTGGCCGACGTGCTTCCGCGGCCGCTCGGCGAGCAGGTGGCCAGGGCGCTGGCTCCGCTGCAGCTCTCCGGCGAGCAGGAGCAGGTCCTCTCCCGTGCCGTCGCGCTGCCGGAGATGCTCGGTGTGAGCGACCTCGGCTCGTTCGACCCCACCGACCTGTGGCGCAGGCCCGAGGACGAGGCGCTGCTGCGTCTGCCCATCGGGTTCACGGGTGACGGCACTCCTCTGGTTCTCGACCTCAAGGAATCCGCGCTCGGTGGCATCGGCCCGCACGGGCTCGTCGTCGGGGCGACGGGCTCCGGCAAGAGCGAACTCCTGCGCACCCTCGTCACGGGTCTGACGATGACCCACGCGCCCGAACACCTCAGCTTCGTCCTGGTCGACTTCAAGGGTGGCGCCACCTTCGCGGGCGTGACGGAGCTGCCCCATGTGGCGGGCCTGATCACCAACCTCGCGGACGACCTCGCGATGGTGGACAGGGTGCGTACGGCGCTCCAGGGCGAGCAGCAGCGGCGTCAGCAGATGCTGCGCAGGGCCGGCAACGTGGACTCCGTCCGGGAGTACCAGATCCTGCAGGAGGCCGGCGGCAGCGATGTCGACGGCAGGCCGCTGGAACCCATGCCGTACCTGATGATCGTCGTCGACGAGTTCGGCGAACTGCTCGCCCAGCGCAACGACTTCATCGAGCTGTTCGTGCAGATCGGGCGGGTCGGCCGAAGCCTGGGCATGCACCTGCTGCTGGCCACCCAGCGTCTGGACGAGGGGCGTCTGCGCGGTCTGGAGTCGCACCTTTCGTACCGCGTCTGTCTGCGCACCTTCAGCGCGCAGGAGAGCCGGGCGGTGATCGGAACGCCCGACGCCTACCGCCTCCCCTCCATCCCCGGATCCGCCTACCTCAAGGTCGACGAGTCCGTGTACGAGCGCTTCCGTGTCGCCCACATCTCCGGCGCGTACCGGGAGGAGGGCGAGCCGGCCCCCGTGGCCGGGCCGTCGCCGGTCCCGGTGCCGTTCCGTCTGCGTACGGCGGAGGAGGCCCGGACGGAGGACGACGACGAGGACGAGCCGTCCGTGACGCTCGCCAGGCCGCTGCCCGGACAGCGCACGGAGATGCAGGTGGCGGTGGAGCGGGTGCGGGCGCACGGCAATGCGGTGCACCAGGTGTGGCTGCCGCCGCTGCCCTCGGGCATCGAGCTCGACTCGATGCTGGGACCGGTCACCGCCGACAAGGAGCGCGGCTTCCATTCGCCGCTGTGGCCCGAGGGCGGGAACCTCTCCTTCCCGATCGGAGTCGTGGACCTGCCGAGCCGTCAGGAACAGCGCGCCATGCTGCTCGACCTGTCCGGCCAGCAGGGCAACCTGATCGTGGTGGGAGGGGCCCAGTCCGGCAAGAGCACCCTGCTGCGCTCGCTGATGATGAGCGCCATGCTCACTCACACCCCGGACGAGCTGCAGTTCCTCGGCATCGACTACGGCGGTGGAAGTCTCGCAGGCCTGGAGCGCGCACCGCACGTGGCGGGCGTCACGAACCGGCACGACGAGGCCCGCACCCGGCGCGCGCTGTCCGTCGTGCGGCAGCTCACCGACGACCGGGAGCAGCTCTTCCAGGAGCTGCGCATCGACTCCGCCGCGGACTTCCGCAGGCTCCGCGACGAGGGCGCGCTGCCCGACGGCGTCAACGCCGCCGACATCGTCCTCGTCATCGACAACTGGGCGGGCCTGCGGACGGCCGTGGAGGACGCGGAGCAGGTCGTACCCGACATCGCGGTACGCGGCCTCGGCGTGGGCATCCACCTCGTGCTGACCGCGAACCGCTGGGCGGAGCTGCGCGCCAACCTGCGCGACACCATCACGGGCCGGCTGGAGCTCCGGCTCACCGAGCCCTCCGAGTCGGAGATCTCGCGGCCGCTGGCCAGGCAGTTGCGCGCGTTCCTGCCGGGGCGCGGCATCGTGGCGCCCGGTAACGTCTTCCACACGGCGCTCCCCCGGCTGGACGGGATGGCGTCGGCCGACGGCCTCAGCAAGGCTCAGGCGGCTGTGGTCGACCGCCTCGTCGCCGACTGGCCGGGCCCGGTCGCCCCGCCGCTGCGGGTGCTCGCGGAACTCGTCACTCCCGCCGACCTGGAAGTGGCCTCCGGCGCGCTCCCGGGCGGGGCGGCCTCGCTCCCCACGGGCGCGGTGCCGATCGGGATCCGGGACTTCGACCTGAAGCCCGCGGTTCTCGACCTCGCGGCCGACGGACCGCACTTCCTCGTGTACGGCGACTCGGGCTCCGGCAAGACGTCGTTCCTCCGGTCGTGGATGCGTGCGATGACCCGGCAGCACTCCGCCTGGGACCTTCGCTTCATCGTCGTCGACTACCGGCGGGGCCTGCTCGGTGCCGTGCCCGAGGACTACGTCGGCGCGGTGGCCGGGGACCCGGATTCCTCGACCGCCTATCTCCAGCAGGTCGTCGAGAAGCTCAAGGAGCGCATGCCACCCGCGGGAATCACGCCACGCGAACTGAAGAAGCGCGACTGGTGGACGGGGCCGGAGCTGTACGTGGTCGTGGACGACTACGACCTGGTGGCCGGCAGCGGTACGACCGGCCGGGGGCCGCTGGCGGTGCTGAGCGACTACCTCCCCCAGGCGGCCGACATCGGCCTCCACGTGGTGCTGGCCCGCCGGAGCGGCGGGATGGGCCGGTCGCTCACCGACCCGGTGGCGGGCCGGATCCGGGAACTCGGATCCGCCGGCCTGATCCTGTCCGGTGATCCCCGTGAAGGAGCGGTGCTCGGGGACCAGCGGGCGCGCCGTCTCCCGCCCGGCCGCGGCATCCTCGTGTCCCGCCGCAGCGGTGCCGCCCTCGTCCAGACGGTCCACGACACCGCGGAGGAGTAGGGGGCAGTCCCCCGCGCCGCGACCGCCGTCTCCACGCCCGATCCGATGACCCGTGCGGCGGCCCCCCCGAGGGCCGCCCACCTGTGAGGAACCAACGCCATGCCAGCTCATTTCGACGACTCGCAGATCCGCGATCTCGGCAACATGTGGATCAGCGACGGTGTGCGGCTTCATGAGTACCTGGGGACGATGCACGGCAGCGTGCAGTCCATGGCCGGCGGTTGGACCGGCAAGGCGGGCCGTGCGGCACAGCTGGTCTGGAACGGGGTGGCGGACCACAACATCTGGCACGCCATCTGGGAGGCGGGGTACGTCGCCCAGGAGATCGGCAAGGCAATCATCAACTATGCGGACGAGCTGCAGAAGACCATCAAGGAGATCAACCGCGCCCATCTGATCGAGGCGCTGACCGCGGTCTTCGGAATGGTCCTGGGCATAGCCTCGTTCGGCATCGCCGGTCTGCTGAGCCGCATCGCGACCATGGTCGGCGAGATCGTGGAGAGCATTCTCGCGAGCATCTCCAGGCTCGCCGCGGCCGCGGCCGCGATCGGGCGTGCAGCGGCCTTCACCGCCGACTCGGTGCTCAACGCGGCGATCACACTGGGTACCGACGTACTCGCTTCGATCACGGCTTCGGCTGCCGCAAAGGGACCCATCACGATCGACTGGCAGGGTGAGGCGCTCAACATCGGGCTGGGCGTGTGGGCGGGCGCGGGGATGGGAGGCGTGGAGCAACACCTCCTGGACCCCCATGCCACCGGAGGCAAGGGGCTGACCAACGTCTCCACGACCCCCGTCCCCACTCCCACCCCGGCGAACATCACGCTCCCGAACACCTCGACGAGTGTCCACAATCCGATCCCCGGCGCTGTCGAGCTCGCTCCGTTCAACATGAACTCGGTGATCGAGGCGAACCACATGCCGCCGACGAGCTCCGGTGCTCTGAGCCCGCAGACCGGCGTTCCGCGCAACAACGCGGGCGGCGGCGGGGCGCCGGCGTTGCCGGGGAACGTCCTCGCCTCCGGGAGTGCCCCGGGCCAGACGAACGGTCCGGGCCGCCCCGTGAGCGCGGGACCGGGGGTCACCTCACCGACCGGCCCTGGCAAACAGGTCTCGGTGGGCGGAGGCGAACAGGCTCCACCGAACCAGGTCAGGGGCAACGTCGCCCCCACGTCCGGAACGCCGCAGGCCTACCTCGACGGCCCGCCCCGCAGCGTGGGCGACGGGCCGGGCAAGGCCGGTACGCCCCCGACGGCGCCGCAGGGGACCGCCGGGGGCGGCAAGGGAGTCACCACCGGCGGACCGGGCGTACGTGACGAGGTACCTCCGACCACCTCCGCTCCCGCACAGTCCGGCGGGGCCGCTGTCCTGCCGCCGAACACCGCCACCTCGCACAGCGGTGGCGTCTCCGGCACCGCACCGAGCACGGCCACGTCGCACGGCGTCGGCCCGGGCCGCGGCGCGGGCGTCGGCCCTGGGCGCGGCGCCGAGGGTGCGCCCACCCTGACCACGCGCGGTCCGGAGGGCGCGCACGCGGGAACCGAGGGCACGACGACTCCGGGCCGCGGCACGGGCGCGCCCCAGGGCGCCGGACGACCGCGCACCCAGGCGGACTCCGCGGTCACGCCCGGGAGCCGGGGGCCGTCGGACAACGCTCCCGGAGCCACCACCAGGCCGGGCACCCCGGAGGCGGCCGGCGGGGCACGTCCCGCCCACGAAGCTCCGCAGAACACCCGCGGTGCCGGCGGCGCGGACGCACCCGGCACGACCCGACCGGCTCAGGACACGCCGCAGAACACCCGCGGAAACGCCGCCCCGGAGGCCGCAGGCGGCGGACGGAACCGCGTACCGGCGGGCTCCGGCGCCCCCGACCCGACGACGGGTGCCGGGCCGGCTCCCGGCAGCCGCGGCCGGACGGCGCACTCCAGCGGGCACGCGGAGCCGAACGGCACCACCGCCCGCTCCCAGACATCGGCGGAGACGAAGGCCGTCGGCGCACCGTCGCGCGACCAGGGCTCCCACGGGGCTCAGACCCTCGAATCGCAGGGCGCCAAGCAACACACCCCCGGTTCAGGCCTGTCGGACGGCGAGGCGAACACCTCCACGGTCCACAGCACGGCGACGGGCGCCGAGGCGGAGACCCACGTCCAGACGTCCCGGACGGACAGCGACACCCCGACCACCGAGACCGAGGCCCACACCCAGACCACCCGGACGGACAGCGACACCCCGACCACCGAGACCCACACCCAGACCTCCGGGGCGGACGGCCCGACGGCACACGGCGCCGGGAGCCACCAGGCCGCGGACGCCGGTACTCCGGTCGACGGCGGGGCCGCAGGCGCCACCCACCACCATCCGGCGGACACGCCCGCGCCCCATGCCGACGAGGCCGCCAAGGCGCAGGAGTGGAACGCCTTCTCCAAGGACCACATCAAGCGGAACACCCCGCTGGTCGAGGCGGAGGCCCGTCTCGAACTGCGTGCCGAGGAACTCGAAGCCGCGTGGCAGAAGGGGTACGACCGGTTCAGCCGGGAGGACGCGTTCGGCGTCACCGGCGTGGCCCGGGACGGTCACGCCGCGAACCACGCCCGGTGGAAGTGGCGCCGCGACATCACGGAGGCGTTCCGCGGCGAGATCCAGAAGTCCGGATCGGTCTCCGCGGAGTCGATGAACGGCATCGTGCGTGATGCCGGCAACAAGGCGCACAAGTACCTCGTGTGGGCCGATCAGTCCGAGCGCTTCATCGCGCGCTTCAAGGCGGAGGTCTCGGACTTCCGGACCAGCGGTCTCAACTACCGCAAGGAGCTTGCCGAGTTCGACTCCGCTCCCCTGGACTACAAGTTCGACGCCAAGCTCAACACGTACGTGCGGGACGACGCCAGGATCTACGGACTCCCGGCGGAAGGCCTCGACGGACCGACCGTCAGGCCCGCGTCCGGAAAGGACGCGACCGGCTCCCCCGACATCGACGTCTTCGTCGAGTACAAGAGCCGGTCGGACGCCTCCGTCGATCACTTCCGCGACAAGTCAGCCGACTTCAACCAGGTCGAGCAGTACTTCATCGGAAAGATGGAGGCGTTCAACGACGTCTTCGGCCGCTTCCTCGCCGATGACGGCCTGACCACGCTGCCGCCCGCGACGAAGCACCAGCTGGACGCGGTCACGAGCGGGATGGGGGGCGAGCTCGACGCCATCGCCGTCAGGGAGCGCCGTATCCAGGTCTCCACGGAGCGGGAGTTCGACGAGGTCATCGGCCGGTATGCCGAAGGGCCCGACGGACACGACGGTCTCGGCGAGGGCTTCGTGTCGCGGATACGCCGGGAGTTCCAGCGCGATCTGCGTACGCAGAACGACATCATCTACGAGAACGGCTTCGGCGACGGGACGCCCAACCGGTTGTGGGACGAGGTGACGACCCGCGCCATCGACGACCTCCCCAGCCGCATCGAGCGGGAGAAGTTCATCCGCTCCAAGCTGTCCGAGGAGAACGACTACGCGGACTACCACATGTCCGAACTCGACGAGACGCTGGCCAACTCCATCGGCGAGACGGGCCAGCAGCGTGTCGTGGGCGAGTACCTCGACGGCGTACGCGACATCGCGAGCAGCCACTTCACCGCCATGCACGAAGGCGGCCACCCCCTGGACGCCATCAACGCGGCCTGGACCGGCAGACGCGACGACGTACGGGCCCCTCTGCCCCGCACCATCCGCCACGAGAACGAGCTGCAGGGGGTGGTGACGGACGCCGGGTTCGAGTTCCACAGGATCGTCGGCCACCCGGACAGCGTGGAGGCATTCCAGCTCCACGAGGACACGCTGGCCAGGCTCGGCAACGACTTCCGCACCGAACGAGTTCTGAAATACGACGAGTTGCACGCCTCGGCGGAGCACAGGTCCGACCTGTGGCTCGCACACGAGTCGGCGCACGACGACGGTTTCCAGTTCGTCCTCGACGATCTGCGGAAGGAGGAGACGCGACCGGTCTCCTCGGCCCGGCGCGACGACGCGACCGGACCGGCGACGGACGGCGACGTCGCCGCCGCGGGAACCGGCGGGAAGGCTCCCGCGGAAGCCGACGCAGCGGTCGTCGACCCGGCGGCGGCCGACGCGGGGCCCGCGCCCCTGCCGAGGGAGAGCCACACGCAGGCGGAGGCGCACGGAGGGCCGGCACGATCCGACATCGAGTCCTCGGCCGGCCCGCAGCAGGCGCAGGTCACGGTGGGACGCGACGCGGCCGCTGCCGTCGGCGCCACGAGCCGTGGCCAGGTGTCCGCGACGTCCCACACCGGGGTCCGGGACAAGACGACGGTCCGAGCGGAGCAGGGCCGGCTCGAACCGAGGCCCGAGCCGGCGGGGGTGGACCTTCCGCGCGCCGTCGGCGACTGGCTCTCCACCCACTCGGAGCACACGTTCACCCGCTCCGAGATCGAGACCGAGCACCAGCAACTTCTGCAGCAGCTGCCCTCCTTCACGAGGCTTCCCCTGCGTACGCAGGCGGCGGAGGTCGGTCGCGCCTTGGACCACGGCACGTCGAGGATGGTGCGGGCCGCGACCGAGCGACTGCTCCAGGAGGAGCAGACTCTCGTCTACCCCAGGAGCTCCGAGATCGTGGGGGTGCACAGGGAGCTTTCCGACCTCTACGGGTCACCCTTCCGTCAGCTCTCCGCGCACCAGCAGGGCGTTGTCGTCGCGGGGCACATGCGGGATCACCAGAGCGTCAGCCTGGTCGACGGCGTCGTCCGGGTCACGCCGGAAAAGACTTTCGAGTCCCCCCGCACCTCCCCCGTCCCGCGGGAGCCCGTGCAGGAGCAGGGAGCGGACCAGCTGTCCGTGCACCCGGCGTCTCCCACGCCGGCCGGCGGGGTGATCCGCGTCGACGACCTGCGTCCGAGCGTCGGGGTGCTGGACGCCCAGGGCGCCTGGGGCATGGCCGTCTCCTCGAACCGGCCCGACGGGCTCGCCGGTGTGCTCACGGACCTTCGGGACGTGTTCGGTGTGTTCCGGCAGGACGGGATTCCGGGATGGGACGTCTGGAAGCAGGCGCCCTTGGCCGCTCCGGCCATGGACCCGGTGCTCACGGAGAGCGGCCTGGGAGAAGCCGGCAGGAGTGTGCGCCAGTTCTTCGCCGAGAAGTTCGGCAGGCTGGTGCCCGGCGAGCGCAACAGGGGTGAGCTCCGGGTTCCGGCCAATCCCGATGCGCCGGGCGACGCCGTGGTGGACGTGCTCAGCGATCACGACGTCAGCAACATCCGGGTCAACCGGGCGGGCGACGGCGTGACCACGGGGGTTCTGAGTCTTCACAACGCCGAGGACTGGACCGCTCGTCGGCCGCTCTGGGCGAAGTACCAGGGTGCGGAGGGGCGTTACGCCTCGATGTACCCGGGCTCCCCCACATCCCGCATGCAGCCGGTGCCCTGGAGCGGCACGGGCCGTCCGGTCTTCTACGTCACCGCCCACGGCGAGTTCGACAAGGCCAAGTCCTACCTGCTTTCCGGTCGGCGGAAAGTCATCGATGCACAGGGGCTGAGCCGCATCCTGCGCCAGGACTCCGTCTTCTCGAAGCTCTCCGCACAGCCGGTCGATGTCGTACTGGCCATCTGCGAGGCCGGGCTGACGGGCCATCAGAGCATGGCCCAGCAACTGGCGGACGATCTCGGCGTGACCGTGCACGCCCCCAACGGCGAAGTGGCCCTGAAAACGTCCTCGTCCGACGGAACGACGCTGCTTACCGTGTACGCGCAGGACGCACAGCCGGGAACCTTCGCGACGTTCGCCCCCCGCACCGCCCCGGTCGGCGTCCTCTCGGCGCCCGGGAGCACGTCGGTACCCCCCTCCGTACTCATAAGGCCCGCGACCCCGACGGCGGAGGCCACGCAGACAGCCCCTTCGCGGCAGGCAGCCACGGCGGACACCGGTGTGCACGAGGACTTCCCCGAGCTGCGTTTCACCGCCGGGCTGCTGGACGGAAACGGCTTCCCGCGTACGGATCTGCTGGACGGGCCCGTGGCAGGCGCGACGCAGACGGATACGCAGAAGAAGGCCGGCCAGACCGGCGTAGGCGGCACCGTCTCCACGGTATCGGGCACCCGCGCGCGGCCGGCCCGCCTGGTGCTCGACTACAGGCCCCGGATCATCCGGAACTACGTGATCAAGCAGGCGGACGGCGCGACCGCCTCCGCGGTCTTCAGCCGTGTGACCCCGTTGCTCTTCTCGGACGACCGGTCGGCGCAGACGGTGGGCGGCGAGAAGGCAGGACCGTCGGAAGGTCTGGTGACCGTCGTTCAGGGAGTCGTCGCCGACGAGCACCCTGACTTGCACGTGTCCGCCGACGGTACGCTCGCGATGAGCGCGCGGGGCGAGGTGCAGGAGGCCTTCGCGACGCAGGGCGCTGTCGCCCGCGCGTCACTCGCCCTCAAGCAGGCGGACAGCGGTGTGACACTCGAGCTGGACACGAGTGTGATGCTGTCGTTCACGCACAACGGCAGACGGCGCACTCTGCACCCGGTCAGGCCGAAGTTCGCCTCGAGGCCGACGGACGTCTGCCGCGACCTTGCCGGTGAACTGATCGGCGGAACACCGGACAAGGTCGTCTACCGCGATCACCACGGCCGGACGTCCCTCGGCCCCCTGCGGGCGGCCGACGGTCTGAAGGTCAGCGAGTTGCACCACCTCGCGCAGGCGGTCACCGACACGGTGGCAGGCAGACGGCTGTCGGCGACCACACCGGATGTCTCATGGGCTGCGACGAAGTCCATCGCACAGGACAACGCCGCAGACCCGCGAACGCCTCTGCCCGGCCAGACCTACGGCGCGTTCCTCGGCCCTTCCCAGCCGTACGAGGCGGAGCGACAGGCCCTGTGGGACATCTCTGCGCAGATCGGTATCAACAGCCAGGCGTGGGCGCGGCCCGGCGAGGCGTACGTGTCCCAGTCCATCGGGCATCGGGGCCCTGACGGGGCATTCGCGCTCGAGGATCACGCGGGAGCGTTCCACCCGATCACCAATCCGTTCGGCTACCACTACGCGACGGTCGTCCTCGAGAGCGAGGACGGCAGGTCGCAGGTGACACTCGAGAACTACAACCGTCTGGGCGTCACACGCCGGACCTTCGACCAGGCCGTCGAACGGAACCTGGGGCTGCCCGACGGCTCGCTGGAAACGGCACTGGATGCCTACACCCGCAGCGTGGAACAGCTTCCGGACACCCTGCCGGCGCAGGAGCTCAGAGCAGCGACGGCACGGGCGACAGCCGGGCGGGAGGCAGCGGCGGCACTGATCGAACTGCGTGATGCCCGGGCGGCACTGTTCACCGCCCAGGAGGCGCCGCTGGAGCCCGAAGCGATCCGGTCGGCCGAGAACGCCCTGCAGTCCGCTGCGGCGGCCGCCAGCCGGAAGATCGTCGCATTCTCGGGGAAGACAGGCCGTCTGACCACCCCCGGGCAGCTGTGGCACATGAGGTTCGTCAGCAAGGACCACGCCACCTTCCACGACCAGATGGCAGGCATGCTGGAGAAGGACCGTCCCGGGATCGTGGTGAACCCGCTCACCGCGGTTGCTGTCGGAGCCCACGGCGACATCAGCGAGCGTTCGCGCAGGATCGACTTCGCTCCTGGTTCCGACCAGGTCACCGCGGACGACCGTCTGAAGATCTCGTCCATGGCACACAGGGTCGCCCGCATCGGCCTGTGGAGCGCCCGCAACGGGCGACCGCTCCCCACCGTCCGGATCTCGGCAGGCGGCAA
Source organism: Streptomyces sp. NBC_00178 (assembly GCF_036206005.1). Taxonomy (NCBI): domain Bacteria; kingdom Bacillati; phylum Actinomycetota; class Actinomycetes; order Kitasatosporales; family Streptomycetaceae; genus Streptomyces; species Streptomyces sp. NBC_00178. Next base: position 7,137,880 of record NZ_CP108143.1, on the reverse strand, counting down.
CGGCGCACAGTCGGTGCTCGTCCCGCACCGTGAGCAGCTCGCCCGCAAGCAGGCGGACACCCGCATCAACGCCCTGACGGAAACCTTCCAGCAGGAGCTGCGAAACAGCCTCCGCGACCTGCAGAAGCGGTCGGACCGACACTCGGGCATCGCACTGGACGCCGGACAGTTCGTCATCACGCCCCACAACAGGGGGCGTGCGTTCCCCCTCGGCTCACAGCCTTCCAAAGAGCGCCCCGCCGACGTGTTGCGTCGGCAGGCCCTCTTCGAGATCGACATGCATCCGACGGGTACGGCTGCTCCCTCGCCGCTGAATCACACCCTGGAGTACCTCAAGCTGGACTCCCCGGCCACGGCGGCCGGCCTGGACCGACCGCTGTCCTTCGCGCCGCCGAGCCCTGTCGGCGCCTTCCCGAGCCCGGTGGGCTTCGCCCCCGGCGAAGCCCGTGCGTCGGCGAGGACATCCTGGCTGCCGCCTATGAGTGCCGTGTCCCAGGTGAAGACCGCCTCGACGCAGGACAGCCAGGCGGAGCGGCAGCAGGAGGCGACGGAGGCTCCGCAAGCCGTCCAGGACAGGTCTTCCACATCCGGGGCACAGGGTCTCGACACGGAACTCCTGCACGTGGACGTGCTGGTCGCCTTGAGCAGGATGGATGCGACGGAGGCGAAGGGACGGCCGAGCGAGCAGGAGATCGTCGATCTCTATGCCGCGATGGCCGACACGTACAAGCGGCGCTACCCGCTGCACGCCTTGGCCGAGCGCATCGCATACCGCTGGCTGTCCGGAGAATGGCCCGAGCTGGAAGGCGGCTTGCTCACATTGGGTCCCAACGGGACCCGTTCTCCGCGTGCCGCAGCCGACGAGGCGTGGGAAACGCTTACCGGGGCGATCGAATCGGTTCAGTCGGATCCGCCGGCGGTCACGATGTCTCCCGGGCAGGGGTCCAGCGCCGCCGGAACCCATTCCGCCAAGGGCAAGGAACGGGCTCACCAAGTCGAGGGCGAGCAGGACGGTGTCCACGCTCCCGGGCACAGCCCCGACGACATGGAGGTGCTGTACCAGCAGGTGCTGGAACAGTTGCTCGATCTGCCTTCGCAGCAGGTTCGTCCGAGCCGGGCCCAGACGGCGGAGCTGTACCGCACGGCGCGTGCAGTCCACGGGGGGTGGCAGCCCCTGCACGCGCTGGCTGAGCGCATCGCCGACGACTGGTTGTCGTACGCGCCGGAGCCGAGCTCGTCCACGCGCCCGTTGGCCAGTGGTTCGGGGACGGCATCCGCGGCCTTCGGCCCGTCCGAATCGCAGCGGGAGCCGTCAGCCGCTCACGTCCGTTCCGACCAGCCCGAACCGCTCGGCGCGTCACCACTCACGCACGACCGCGCCGACGACGACCTCCACTTCACGGCCGGCCTCCTGGATTCGGACGGTACGCCGAGGCATGACCTCCTCGATACGGCCGAGGCGGCCGAGCAGACGGCCAACACGGAGCCGGCCGAGCGCGAGTCCGTCACGGCCCAGGACGGTCGGGACGAGCAGACGGGTGCCCAGGAAACGGCCGCCCCGCCCCACCAGGCACCGTGGTACGTCGAGCACGGCATGCTCGGTGAGTTCACGCTGCGGGGGCTCGAATCCTGGGACGCCGCAGATGCGGTGGAGCACGCCCAGGGCGTCGCGGACGCGTTCGCCGCACCGGGTGTCCGCGCCGCCGTCGCGGAACACACCGCGGACATGCTGCTCTCGGGCGACCTCGACCAGTGGCGCGTCTGGCTGGAGAGCGGCGAGCACTTCGTGCTTCCCGACGGGCGGGTGGCCTGGCTCCGGCCGGAGCTGCACGAGCCGCGGGCACTGACCGACGTGGACACAGGCGCGGTCCGCAACTACACGGTCCGGTTCGCCTCGACGTCGCTGACGGTGGACAACGCGCAGGAGCACATTCAGGGCGCCGACCTGGCCGTGTTCCTCGCGACACGCATCGCGGGGGTGGCCGCGTCCACTGCCGTCATCGGCGTGCCGCAGTTCGGCGTGCATTCCGCCGACTCGGAGAAGTGGGGGGTGAAACAGAACGTCATCAGCGGACGCAAACTGTTCGTGGACAATTCCGTCGGCTTCGGAGCGGAGGTCCGCTTCAGACTGTCGCTGGACGGTGTGCAGCAGGTTCCTGTGCGGGAGCCTTCGGTGCCGCGCGGCGTCCTGGTGGAGTTCCCGGCCGTCCTGTCGCGTCCTGTCGAGACCCCTCGCACGCCGGACCGGGTACCCGCGACCTTCCGCAAAGGTCGGCCGGTGCCCTCGGGCGCACACACGCACGGGGGCGGACGGCGCTTCCGGCTGGCCGGCGAGGTACTGAACAGTGTCGACCTGACCGGTCTGGTCGACGCGAACACGTCGGCACTGCTGGACGCCGGGGTGTCGCCGAGTGCGGCGGCCGAGGTCGTCCGTCACAGCATGCGGTGGCTGACCGAGCCCGCCGCCCGCAACCGCAGCCGGTGGATCTTCACCAGCGGTGACGTCTCGGTGCCGATCACCGTGGGCACTCCGGGACTGGGCGGGTTCCACGGGTACTTCAGGGTCAAGGCCGACTACGTCGACCTCGGCCTCGTCGACGCCCCCGCCGAGTGGGCGGTCCGCGAGGACCTGGGTGCCGGCGTCTCGATCGTCCAGGAACGTGGCGGCAGGAGCGCGGCATCCGTCACCGCGGTGGCCAGTCTCACGGGAGTGGCGGACCCCGCGCAGGAGCACCCGGCCGCGAAGGGCCTGCTGCCGCTGACGTCCCTGGTGGTCGGTTCCGACTCCAAGAGGTCACTGGGCCTGACCAGCCAGACGCTCAACCACACGATCCTCAAGACCCAGGAGCAGATGGCGAGGTACAGAGCAACCGTCAAGATCTCCCTGGAGTGGCACAGCACGACACACCCGGAGCTGGATACGGTCGAGGTGAGCACGTACGGCGAGGCAGGCGTCCCGTGGCGCACGGCGCGTGAGTTCGAGGCCGCTGTCCTGGGTGAGGTACGCAGCCCCGAGCTGCTGGCGCGGCCGGTCGGCGAGACGTCGCCCGAGGTGGCGCAGCCGAACGTCAGGAGGCTGCTACAGGTTTCAGGGCTGCGAACGTGGATGGTCGATGCCGGAAGGACGGAACGGCGCCTCCAGGAACTGAGGAGCGAAGCACGGCCGGCGAGGGCCGTCGGATCGGCACCCGAGCCGCTGGCTCTGGCGGCGCGCCGTGGAGTCGGATACGCGGCCACCGCCGCGCTCCCCGGCGCCGAACTCGTGGAGGAGTCGTTCCGGGTCCTCCTGCGTGACGCGGTCGGGGCGGGCGCGGGCTTCGACTGGAGTGCGGCCGACGGTCAGTTGGCCACCTTCTTCGGCAGGCCTGCTCTGGAGGGGGCGGAGGTGGCCGACCTGCTCACCGGCGTCCACCAGGACGTGCTGGTCGACGGCCGCGAGTTCCGCCTCAAGGTGAGGGCGCATCTGCTGGACGGCCGTGGCACCGTCGGTTACGACTCCTCGGTCAACAGGCGGGCCGCGCTGGGCGAGACGGTCGCCGGCAGCATGGAGAACGGCTACCGGATCGGCTTCGGCTTCGGTGCGGCGGCCCGTGTCGACGGCGGTCCCCAGGCACGGCTGCAGCTGGGAGCGGTCCGGATCCATGGAACGTACGGCGCTTACCAGGGACGCGGGCTCACCGGTGCCGCCAAGAGTTACCGGCGTATGGAGAACGTCGGTGCGGTGGACGAGCACCGTTACGACGTGGCCTACGAGTTGTCGGTGGTGCCGGTCGACCGTCCGCGCAAGGCGCTCCGCTACTGGCTCGACGAGCCCGGCAACCTGGTGGCCCAGCTGGTCGTCGCGCGGTCCCACGCGCCCGCCGTTCCCGCCACGCGTCGCGAGCGGCTCGAGACGGGCACGGATGTCCGGTACATGCGCAGCTGGCCCCAGGGCGGTGCACGGTTCGACTTCTCCAAGGGCGCCGCGGGCCTGTACCCGGCGTTCCTCACCACCGACCGGCTGATGCTGCTGGGCGGGCGAATGTACGCATCGGTCCACGGGCTGCCCCTCGGAGCGGATCACGAGGAGGCATGGCCGGTCCAGCTGACGCGCGCCTTCCGGCCCAGCGCCCTGGCGGCCTCCTTCGGACACCTGACCCACCCCGCCGGCCTGGTGGTGCCGCTTCCGGACGTCAAGGGCTGGAAGTCGGCGATGACCGTCAGGCTGCGCGGCTACGACCCGGTGGCGGTCGAGACGTTCGCAGAGGATCAACCGACCGAGATCGAGCAGTACTCCCAGGGGCAGACGGCGCATTCGCGGACGGCCGGAAGGCAGTTGTCGGCAGGTGCCTCCGCGGCGGCGGGGCCGCAGCTCCGGTTCGGTTCGGATTCGGGTGCGGAGGTCACCACGGTCGAAACCCACGAGGCGGCTCCCGGACACCACGGGGCGGGGGGCCGGCAGGCTGCACAGGTCGTCGTGGACGGCGTTCACCTGCGCGGCTCGTCGAAGGAGGAGTCCCGGGGCGAGATCTCGATCTCCCGCGCGACGTACCCGGAGTCGAAGCCGTTCCGGGCCGACGCCGTCTGGGAGATCACGATGCAGCGGTGGCGGAAGGGTAAGGAGGCCGAATCACGGACGACCACGCGTCTGATCAGCATCGCGTCCGGCATGGACCTGCTGGTTCCGGCGCGGCGGCTCGAGGACGTGCTGCCGTCGCGTACGCACACCGCGAAGTCAGCGGAAACCGCGTCCGCACTGCGCGGGTACTCGGGTGGACGTCTGATGGTCTCGGGGACGCACGCCGAGTCGCTCCAGGCCGACGAGGTCCTTCAGTACATCGTCGACAAGCTGAAGGAACGGGGGGTCCTGCCCGGAAACGACGTCCCGACCTCGCTCCGGACCGCTCTGCTCGCCAGGTTCCGCTCGGACGCGCTGGCGACCAACTGGACGCGGCTTCTCTCCGGTGGAGTCTCCGGCTGGTTCCCCTTCGACGGACGTGAGACGTCGACCCTGTCCGGGCTCGGCGGCAGGTCCCACTACCTGTGGGTGAACGTCAGGGCCGTGGGGATGGATCCTGCGACGGAGCACCGGGACCGGGGCGAGGTCAAGCTCACGCTGCGGGGCGAGAGCGTGGAGGAGGAGAAGAGCAGGGAGCTGGCGGGAACAGCAGTGCGCTACGGTGTCGCGCTCGCCGGCCGGGGCGGGAGCCACGGGCAGGACCAGCAGGCCCACGCGGGCTTGGACTTCAGCGCCGCGCGCTTCCGGATGAGCGGCCGGGGGGCCACGGAGAAGCACAAGGTGCTGGACATCGCGCGCTCCAATCCCAAGGGGGGCAGCGTCGAGTTCAACCACAAGGTCCACTTCGCGGTGGAGATGGCGCTCACCTCGAAGGCGCCCGAGATCCTGCAGGCCCCGGCGAGGTTCCTTGGAACTGTCGGTCTCATGGCCACTGCCCTGGGTGACCGGGAGGCGATGAAGGAGCACTGGCGGGAGCAGTCGTGGCCCACCCACCGGTCGTGGACGTGGCGGCGCGAGAGCACACCCGACACGCTGTCCGGTCAGGTCAGGCTCCTGACGCCGCGCTTCCTCACGGTGCCCGCCGAGGGGCATGACCAGAAGCCGTTCATCCGCGAGGCCACCGGACGGAACGTCGCCTGGGACCGCACATGGGTACCCGCGGAGGGCCCCCAGGTCTCCGAGGCGGAGACCGCCATCGCGGGAATGCATCCCTGGGACGTGCCGGCAGCGGCCGTCGTCGAGCAATGGGCGAAGGCCGTGGCGTTCACCGGCGGACGACGGGAACGCGATCCTCTGGGCATCGCCCGGGACGTCGCCGTCGTCGGATCGGGAACCAGCGCCGGATGGGCCTACACGCAGGCGACCGGCATCACCGCCATGCGGGTGGGGATCGATCGTCTGCTGGCGAACACCTACGAAGTCCCGGTCGCGGGGCGGACGGTCACCGTCGGCTTCGAGCTGATATCCGCCCGACGGCGGCCCGAGGGCGAGCACACCGCCAAGAACCGGAAGTACCGACAGGTCGACGAGGACCGGGAGGCCGGCGTCGTGCGCGTCGAAGAGACCGTCCGGGGACTCGGTCCGGACGCGGGCGGGGGCGTCGACGACGTGGCCGTGCTGGTCCGGTCGGCACTCGACACGGGACAGGCGACGGATCAGAAGATCGAACGCGGGGTCTCCGAGACGATCGAGACCAACGCAGAGTCCACCAGGCCTCACGCCTTGGTCGACTTCGGCGTCAGGGTGCGCATCAGTGTCCCTGGACAGCCGGGCAGGCTCACCGTCGACGTACCGAACGGGCTCACTGCGAGTCTCCCGGTCGACTCAGCAGGGGAATTCGTCCCGGAGGTGCTCGCGAAGATCGAACATCTCTTCCGGTTCCGGGAGCGTGTCGCGCTCGCCAAGCGGGACTGGACGGGACCGGTGGAGGACGAGATCCAGCGACTCCAGGAGCTGCTTCTGAACGCAGGACCCGGTGCCCGGTCCCTGGTGCTGGGTGCCCGGGCGGACACTCCGTTGTGGGCATGGAACATGAGCGGCACCGTTCGCTGGCTGGACAACTCGACGGCCCAGGACACGCATCCTCCGCTGACCGCAATGCACGTGCAGTCGCTCGACCTGGATCCGGGGGGCATGCTGCTCCGCCAGGAGGCCGGCTCGGGAGAATCCCGAGCCACCAGCCTGAACTTCTGTGCTCTGACACTGGGGGCGGACTTGAAACACCTCATGTGAGGCCGGCCTGGCCGTAAGGGCGCCGGAGGAGCAGGGTCCTGGCCCTGCTCCTCCGGCGCCCTTGTTCATCTAGGCCGAGCCGGCGAAGCGCGCACATCGGGCCCGGCGGGCCCTGCCCGGACCGAGGGTGGTGCCGGTAGGACCCGTCCGTGGCGTGTACGCACGGCCGGGTCTCCACACCCTTCACGAAGAAGTGCGGCAGGACCCCGGGCCGTACCGCCAGGAGGGCCGGTACCGGAACCCGGCCCTCCTGGCGATCACCTCGTCAGGCCTTCCACCCTGTGACCTTCCCGATGTCGGTGCCGAAGTTGAGGTCGCAGAACCCCGTCTTCACCCCGTCCGACAGCGTGATGCCGTGTTCCCTCAGGTTCTGCTCCGCCGGGCCCGTCAGCTGGCCGTGACTGTCGATGTCGATGGAGATGACCGGTCCGTCGACAACCTCGGGAGGCGACAGGGGCACGAGCACATTCGTGAGCCAAGTGAGGGTGCCACCCATGTTGACCGCCCACACCGGGCCGTCGGCATCCAGGCCGAAGACGAGGGACCGGGCGCCAGGCGACCCCAGGATCCCCTTGAGCGCCTGGATCTCGTAGGAGACCGGCCGGTCCCAGACGCGCAAGGCCGGACGGACGTCCTCCTTGAACTGCTCCACGAGGTCGTCCACGCGGCGCTTGGCGGAGGAGACCTCGGTGCGGTGCGTCTCGGGCTCCGATCCGACCTCGGCGGACTCCTCGCGGTGCCGGGGGTGGTGAGCCGACGACAGCGGACCCACCGCCTTCGGCGCGGCCGTGACCACCGGATCGCTGCCCTGCTCCACCACTTCGTCCCCCCTTGCCGGGCCGGCGTTCCCACGCGGCGCGTCGAGGAATGCCACAAGCCCCGGTTCACGAGGAGCTCGCGACGTGGCCTCGGCATCACGGAGTGCCCGGCCGGCGGATTCGGTCGACTGCCCGCTCTCGGTGGACGGTTCGGCAACATGCTGCCCGTCGTTGGCGAACCAGCCCGCCATGCGTCCGGCCAGGTGGCCGCGAGGCCCGGCGTCCGCGCTCTCCTGCGTCCTGCCGAAGTAGTCGGCCACGTCCTCGGCACCGATGCTCAGATCGGTCCGGCCCAGCCGCTCCAGTTCTCTCCGGACGCGCGAAGCCAGATCGTCGAGGAGTTCGGAGGAATAGGACGCTGCCGGGAGGTCCGTGCGCGTGTCCGCATCGGACACGGCGGGGTGGTCGAAGGCAAGCGGCGAAGGCGCCAGCTCCACCGGCGTCGACTGCTCTCCCAGCCACCAGCCTTCCGCGTTGCCGAGGGGAGCAGCCGAGTGCTCCTCGGGCGTCAGCAGCAGCGACTCCACCGTCTGCGGCAGCTCGACCCGGTAGAAGTCCCCGTTGCCGAGGTAGGTCGTCCGCGTCACACCCCGGACGAGCGACCGGAGTTCCTCCCGGGAGGCGAGGAAACCGAACGCGCTCTCCCAGACGAAGTCGGGGTCCTGGTGGCGCCGGACGACGGGCTCGATCTGGGTGAGGTGAAGATCGCCCTGCCTGTTGAGCAGACTGCGCACCATCGTCTGCACGACCCCGGCGACGACACGCATCGTGTCCTCGGCGGTGTACACGTTCGCCGGAACCGCGGCGTCCTTCCTGGCCTGCTCCTCTGCGGACCAGCTGAAGTCCGAGCGTACGTCGATCCCGCGCAGGCGCGGCATGTCCGTCGTTCGTTCCAGGCCGAGCCGGTCGAGCATTCCCACGTAGGCGTCCGGACCGGTCCGGACGATCACGGAATGCCTCTTCGAACGCCCTGGACCCCTGGTCCAGAAGTCGTTCGAGGCCGCAGCGCCGCCTCTCCCGATCAATTCGACCTGGGATTTCTGATAGTTCGACGCGATGATTGATTTCGCTATACCCGGGAAGGCATTCTTGCTGGTCACCGCAACCGCGGCGTTCGAGAAGAACTTGGTGGTCGCCGCGATGGCGTAGCCCTCCTCGCTCTGCGTCACCTGGTGGAGGGAGGAAAGATCCTTGATGACGTTGTCACCATCGGAATAGAGCCCGCCGAAGCGATCCAGGATCTCCAGGCGGAGGATGTCGCTCGCCGCCGCCCAGCCGGTCCCGACGGCCTTTCCGGATTCGACCATGAAATGATCGTGGAGTTCCATGGGTGCGGACTCGTTGAACACCTCGTGGACGTCCAGGAGTTTGACGCCATTGATCCTCGCCCACTCGACCATGCCCCACACCTGGGCGAGAACCGGATCCTCCGGGGTCGCTGAAAGGTTCATGACCTCCTGAATCTGGTAGCGCGGGACATCGGTCCAGAGGGCGAAGAGGGCTTCACCGTTCAACCGCTTCGCGGCGTCCCCGAAGCGGCTCCAGAAGCCCGCACTCGGCCCCGACTCCCGCAGGGGGCCTCCAAGCCAGATGGCGTGTACCAGTAGGGGCGTTCGCACCTGCCGGTCGGGCGGGAAGGGCGCGTCCGCGACCTCGGTCGCCTCAAGCGGGTCCTGCGCCCGGCCGAGACTGTACTTTCCGGTGACGTCGTTCCACGCCTGCGGGTCCATCAACGGCGGGGTCGCGTGACCTCGCATGTCCATGAGGTGCAGGAAGTGCGACGACTGGTCGGTGTCCAGGGACCTGAAGTCGTAGGGAGCATTGGACTCCGGATCCACCAGGAACTCCGGCGTGGGCGAGGGGGTGTGCAGACCGAAGAGGTCGGCGCCCAGACGTCCCCTGGCTGTCACCTCGATGTCGCCTTCGATCCAGCCGGAAAGTATCTGGATCGCCGCGGCCGACGTCAGTGCGGTTTCGTCGAGCGGCCGGCCGTTCTCTTCCTCGGCCTCGGTCGGCACATCATGGACGCCAGGGGAGGACCACGGCACGGAGTACGCTTCCGGCCGCGCGGTCAACGGTGTGCGAATGAGTCGGATCGGAGACTGCAGCGGCCCTTCCGGGGTCCGCACCAAACCGAAGTGTGAGCGTGTGGTGTCGATGGGCGAAACCAGCGCGAGATACGCCGACCTCGGGGACTGCGGTGAACTCGCATGCGTCACGGAGGGAACAGCGACATCGAGGGTCAGTGACGGCTTCCGGCCGGAGTGGGCCCTCGTGGAGAGGCTCTCGTGCTCCGCTGGTTCAGGGCTGGCCGCACGGGGAATCGGTTCTCCTTCGACGGACCCCAACCACGAATCCGTCTCGACTCGCTCGCCCGTACTCCCCGTTCGAACCGGCTCGACGTCCTGCCGACCGTCCTCGCGAGTCTCCGGCCCTGCGAGGACGTGCCGCTCCTCGCGGTCGTCGGCCTCGTAGTGCACGGTGGCGACGTCCTGGGTCGCGGAGCGCTCCTCGGCGGCCGTGGTCACCCCCGCGCGAACGGTCGCGGCCTGGTCCGTCGCATCGGGCGCCGGCCGGTCGACCGCGGTGTTCTCGGTGAGGCCGGTGAACTCGCGGTAGCCCCGCCAGAGGTCGTTCTCGGCGGACGTCCGACCGACGGGGTTGTACGGATTGAGCGGCGCGGAATCCCCGTACTGACGGTGGAGCAGAGCGTGGATCCGAGGCTCGTTCGCCTCGATCCAGGCCGCGCCGTTGTTGCGCGCCCGGCCGGTGAGCGGGTCATTGCCCGCGTTGGCACCGAAGTAGGCGTTCGTGAGCTGGGCGAAGAACTCCTCAGGGTTCTGCGACGCGTAGTTGTCGACCGGTTCACCGTGCAGGTCGAGACGCGGTCCGTCGACCCAGGGGATCTCGTTTCCGGCTCCCATGCGTTCGCCGTGGACTTCTTCGACGAGGCTGCGGTCCTCATCGCCGAGGCCGAAGGTGTAGAGGTAGTGGGCGAGTTCGTGAAGGACGGACGAGTATCCGTCCGGGTGTGGCGCGGGTGCGTTCTCGTACGTGGTCTTCTCGCCGAGGAGGTTCTCCTCGGCGACGAACACGACCTGATGGTGGAGATCCGCGACGGAACGCAACGCGTCGGCCGAACGACCGTCGTGGGTGTGCAGGGCGGGGTCGACACCGATCGCGCTCATGTACTCCGGCAGTGGAGTGTTGCGGGGGACGATGTGGATGCCGGTGATCCGGCGTGTGGCGTCGCCGGCGCCGACGAGGATGTTTTCCACGCGTGCGACGGCATCCGGGTGAGCGAACACGAGAGAGAGCAGCCGGGTGAGTTCCAGGCGGGCCGCGACCGGCTGCTCCACCTGGTCCGGCACGTGGATGAGGCGCGCGGCCAGTTCCCCGACGGTGCTTTCAGGCAGCGGTGCGTACCAGTCGGCACTGCCGTGCGCCGAGGAGGGCTCTTGGACCGGCTCGCCGAAGACGGTGGGAGGTTCACCCGCGCCCCAGCCGCTGGAGTGCCCCTGCTGTGCCCCGTGGTGCCGGGACCCGCTCGCGACAGCCTGCGTGGGAGCGTGCCGCGTGAGGGACTGGATGCCCCGGAGTGCCTGGTCGCCGTACGACGCCGCACGCTGAAGCCTTGAACGCAGTTCCCCAGGCATCTGCGTCCGGCTGTTGAGCATCCTCAGCACCTCCTGGTGGACAGCGACCATCCCCTGCACGACTGCCTGCGGCGGTGCTGTGCCTGCGGCAAGATGCCGGGCGACCGAGGCCATGGTGTACGCGCGCGTCGCCAGGGGCGCGATCGGGACCTGTCCCATAGGTCCGGGACGCAGAAGCCCGTTCAGTTCGGCGAACAGACCACGCACGGCCGGGATCAGGGGGTGCTCCAGTACTGCCGCCGCGGTCGACGCGCTCAGGCCGGGCACCCCGCCCGGCCTGAAGCGTTCTGCCAGGCGATTGGCCTCCACGGCGGAGCTGGCAAGCTGGTCGAACGAGGCGTCGATCGCGTCATCGGTCATGTCGGTCGGCTGCCAGCCCGGCACGCGCTGCGCCGGTTCGGCGGCGAAGTCGCGCATTTCGAGCAGCGCTGCCGGGACGCGGTAACGCTGCCCGTTCGTGTCCAACGCGGGGTAGTCCTGAAGGCCGAAAACGTCATTCTGACTGACGGTGTGCCCGCTCGGCGTGTGGCCTCGCAATGTATATATCAGATAATCGGTGAGGGAGTGCTGGTCGATTCCGGTCTCCATGAGGTCCTCGTCGCCCACCGACCCGAAACCGCTCGCGGAGTACTGCGCGACGAGCCCTCTGAGGTGTCCCTCGAACGCCCGAATGATTGCAGGCGTGTCGACGGACAGGTAACGCGCGACGGACGGACTCAGGGCTGCACGCAGGACGTGGAAAGGGTTTCGCAACGCCACGATGAGCATGTTCTTGGAGAGGCCGAAAGTGTCCATGAAGAACCGGTCGAGGACGGGTGACGCAGCCGCGTGGAGGTAGACGAGCCATGCGTATCCGTGGACTTCGTCCACCCCGGCGAATTCCGTCAGGAACGGAATGTCGTCGGGCGAGACCGGCCGCTGGAGCACGGCACTGGCGTACCGTGCGGCGACGATGTCCCCGAAGCCGCGGCCACTTGCCATCAGGGGGGCGAGGTCAGGGTAGGCGATACGCGCTTCCGCCACATGGAGGATGTGCTTGAGGCCGCCTGCCGCGACACCGACCGTGAACTGCGTGTAGGCGGGGTGATTCGGTCCGGCGGGAGAAGGCTCCACGGGGACGTCGCGCGCGATGCTCTTCACGCGCCAGCCGGGGATGTTCCGCAGGAGCTGTCCCAGCGGGATGGCGCGGCCCTGCCAGTCCGTCTGGTTCAGCGCCTGTCGCACCGTACGGCGAACCGACCTGCCGGTCTGCACGCTGAGACGTCCCACGTCCCCCGCCAGAACCGCCAAGGGCGGGCCGACGATCTCGACGATAGGACGGTTCTCCTCCCGTATAACGTCATTGCCGGGCACCGCACGGGCTTGGTCGGCGCTGTTGTACAGACCGCCGTCCGTGCCCCGGTAGAACACTTCCCTGTCGACGACGAGCTTGACGCCGGAGTCGTGTTCGGCCAGGACCGTCTTCGCCGCGAGGCGACCCCCCAGGACGTGGCGGTCTTCCACCTCCTCGCCGATGGCCCCGACAGCGTGGGGCTGTGCGGGAGGATCGGTGAGGGCGTCGACCTGCCGGGACGCCTCCGTCGTCTGGTTGTCCATGCCGTGAAGGACGACACGTCCGTACGGGTCGACGACGACGGCACGGGTGTCGAAGGGTTCGCCGTCGGGGTGCTCTTCGACGACCCGGCGGGACTTCGACTGGAGTTCGATCCAGCGGATTCCGCCGGAGGTGAGGTGAAGGGCGAAGGCGTGACCGGGGCCCCGCCGTCGGCGGGTGACGACAAGCCCCGTGGCACCGGGCCCGGCATCGGCGACGGCGGCGGCGAGGTCCCGCCAGGAGGTGACCGGCCCCCAGCCAGGTCCACGAGCCAGACGTTGCTCGGGGTTCGAGCTGCCCACGGCAAGGTCGTCCTGCGTCACCGCAGCCCTGACGGCCGAGGTCGGGGGAAGAAGGCCGGGGCCGACGGCGAGGGGCGGGTACAGCTGACGCTCGAGCGCCTCGAGGAGGGTGACGCAGTTGATCAGGGAGGGCGCCTCCAGGGCCGCCTCCTCCACCCCGAGTTCCCGACCGGCCGCGGCGATGGCCCGGTCGACGGCGACCGCCAGACCGGCCGGGTCCAGGAGGGGGGTGCGTTCCCCGGCACGCGTCGTGGGCAGCGGCTCGACGACCGACGTGTCGGCGGCCTCCGTCTCCAGTACCCGGACGCCTTCGTCCGTCACCTCAACCGACTGCGGGTGCTCACCCGCGGCCTGCTGCGCGAAGTAGGAGGTGAGCAGGGCCAGCCGCACGATCGTGTCGGGTTGCCGCTTCACCTGTCTCGCGACGTGAGGTTCGACGTCGAAGCAGATCCTGGACAGGCCGGTCATATTGTTCCCGTCGTGCGGTTGTACGGAGGGCGTCCGCCAGGATAATAGACACTTGCTTGAGCAAATGCTTCGGGGTGGGCCGGCCGTCAGGTTCAAACGGAGGGTCGACACCTGTCCGGTTGTTCACCTGAGGCCGATGACCGGCCTGGAGTCGGCCGGCGCGCCCGGGAGGGGCTGCGACGTGCTCCCTCGCGCCCAGCACCCCGACGGTCCGAAGGCATGAGACGCGTACTCTCCACGCCGGCACGTCGTCGGTCGCCACGAAGCGACACCCTTCTCGCCTTCGAAGAGCGGCACCCGGGTCGCATCTGCCCCCGAACACCACCGAGCACGGGGCACAGCAGCCGCCCCTGGACCACACCAGCCTCCGCCTGCGGCACACGGCCGGCCTGGTGTTCACGCGGGGATGACTGCACTGTACCGCGAATGGGCTGCGCGGCCGGTGGGGCGGCGTACTTCAGTTAGTCGTCCCGCTGACCGGAGCGTGCTCCTCACTGTCCGGCACGGGCACACGCCGAACCGACGCCCCATGCCGCACAAATGCCTGGAGCGGGGGGGCACGGCGGGACATCAGGGCAGGTCCACCGGATAGGGCTCGTCAAAGTCCGCCGAGCGGCTGACCTGTTCCCAGGCACTCGCCGCGGCCGTCCGGCGGCGGGAGTGGTCCAAGGCCATGGTCGCCGCGTTCACACCGAGGGGGAGGTGGCTGGGCACGTCGTCGCGGTGGACCGTGCGAACGATGATCTCGGCGGCGCGCTGCGGATCCCCGGCCGCGCCGGCCGTGTTCTGCCGGACCCGACGGTTCATCTCGCCGACCGTCGCGTCGTACGCCTGCGGAATGTCGTGCACCGTCATCGACGAGCCCGCCCAGTCGGTGGCGAAGCCGCTCGGTTCGACGACCATCACCCGCACACCGAAGGGCGCGACCTCCGTCGCCAGGACACGGCTGAAACCGTCGACCGCGAACTTGGCCGCCTGGTAGGAAGCGATGCCCGGCGAGCCGCCGACGCGCCCGCCGATCGACGAGAACTGCACGACGGTGCCAGAGCCCTGGCGGCGCAGGATCGGCAGAGCAGCCTTCGTCACGTTGTACACACCCCAGAAGTTGGTCTCGAACTGCGCACGGAAGTCGGCGTCGTCCGAGGTCTCGATCGGCGAGACGTTCGCGTACCCCGCGTTGTTCACCAGCACGTCGATGCGCCCGAAGCGCTCGACCGCCGCGTCGACCGCATCGAGTGCCGCCTGGGGATCCGTGACGTCCAGGGCGAGGGGGAACACGCGGTCGCCGTACGCCCCGAACACCTCGGTGAGGACCTGCGGGCGACGGGCGGTGGCCACGACGAGGTCGCCCGCCTCCAGGGCGGCGGTCGCCAGGGAGCGACCGAGACCGCGGGACGAACCAGTGATGAACCAGACCCGTTGCTTTTCGCCGCCGCGCCCCGGGACGGCTGCCGTTTCGTTGCTCATGCCAGTGCTTACGTTGTCACTCATACCTCTAGTGAAACACTGTTGCCTTAATACCGCAACACCGTTGCGGTACTAACTTCTATGATGGTGGCATGACTGATCAGGCCGCCTTCCAGCGGGCACGCAGCGTCCAGGCCAAGCGTGCGCGCGAGGACGCGATCCTCGACGCGGCCCGCGCCCTTGGAGGCCGCCGCGGCATCCGGGACGTCACCCTCACCGACATCGCGACCGAGGTCGGCATGCACAAGTCGGCGTTGCTGCGCTACTTCGAGACGCGGGAGCAGATCTTCCTCGACCTCACCGCCGAGGGGTGGCGGGAATGGTCCGCCGCACTGCGCACGGGCCTCGCCGAGCACGAGCAGGCCACACCCGGCCTGGTCGCGGACGCCTTCGCCGCCACGCTGTCCGCCCGCCCGCTGTTCTGCGACCTGCTCGCACAGGCGCCCCTGAACCTGGAGCGCAACGTGTCCATCGAGGCGGTACGCACCTTCAAACTCGGCACGCTCGAGGAGGTCGACCTGATAGCCCGCGAGCTGTTCCGGCTGCTCGGCCTGGCCGAAGGGCAGGCGGTCGACACGATCGCCACCGCAACCGGCATGGCCGGGGCCCTGTGGCAGATGGCCACGCCCGGCCCGCGCCTGCGCGAGCTCTACACGAGCGACCCGCAGCTCGGTCACGCCGTCGTCGAACTGGAACCCCGCCTGCGCCGCCTCCTCACCGCCCTGCTCACCGGCCTGGCCGACGAGGGCCGCGCGGGGCACTGAACGGCACGTGGGACCTCACCCGCCGGCACTCGGATCCCGCACACTCGGCAGCCACCTCCGGCCGGTCGTCCTCGTGGTCGGCGAAGTCGGCTACCAGCCCTTCGAACGCGCCGGGGCCGGCCTGGCCCCCAGGTGATCTCAAAGCGGTGAGGAGTGGGGCTCCAGCCTCCTGACCCGGAACAAGACCTCCATCGATGTGGGCAGGGCTTCGTCCAGGAGGTTCTCGTGACCGCCGTCCTCGACCGCGTCCCGCAACAATGCGACGTGGTCGTCCGCCTAAGGGCCAGGTCCGGAGCATCCGCCCGGGCGGGCGCTGCGAACCCCGTTTGGTCAGTCGACCGTCAGGACGGCCTTGTTGTTCGTGCGGTCGGGGTCGAAGTCGAAGAGGTGAGCGCCGAATGCGCCATACGCGGGGTGGACGCTCACGGCACCACGAACCGGGATTTCCGAGCCGGGCCGGACCGCGGAGGGACCGTTCCGACCGCGTCATCCGTCTGCCGAAGCGGCTTGGCCACTGCTTCTCGGATCATGTTCCGAGCCGGATGACGAGGGCTGCGAGGGTGACGGTGCCGAGGTAGGTAGAGGCACGTTTCTCCGCATGCGTGACCACGGCCCATACCGACAGCCTGACCCCAACACCCCACGCACGTAGGCAGATTCCGGAAACAGTTCCTAGCAGTGACCGCACATCGCCTCAACTTCACGTGAACGTTTGCCGATCGGCGCATGTGCCGGCCGGGCATCCTGCAAGATCGTTCCCGACGTCCGACGCCTGGCCGGCGGGAGTGCCAGTCGGTTCTCGGACCCGTTCATGTGATGGGGATGTGATGGGGATGGCTGCTGTCCCCCAAGGTCTGGTGTGTTTCGAAGTACCGCAGGATCTCGCGCGTGAGGTGAAACGGCTCACCGATCCGCGGCGGCGCCTGGCGGCGCTGACCACGTACTTCGACAAGTCGGCCGAAACCGGGCACGCGGCAGGCACGTATCCCGCCGTGGACCAGGACATCTGGGATCACTGGCACGACGAGTTCGCGCGGGCGCGGGAGAGTCTGGGCGGTCTGGACCGCCCGGACGCCGCCGGTCATCTGAAACAGGCGGCCGACATCGTCGCCGAAGCCCATCGCGCACCTCCTCCCATCCGAGCGACGGGCCGCGAAGGCGTCGCCGCCGGCCGGTACAGCCGGTGGCACGAGGACGTCGTCCATCTCGTCGCCGAGAGCATCGCCCTGGACGAGTCAGGGCTCGCCCCGAGCAGTGCGGAGCACCCGGCACGAAGACTGTCGATCCAACTGCGCGACGCGTTCGGCACCGGGGCCCGCTCGGGGATCCGGGCGGGTGCGAGGCTCTCGGAAATCCTCCCGTCCGGCAGCGGACCGGTCGCTTCGACGTCGGCACGGGGCCGGACCGACGAGCCGGACAGCACCCTGGTGACCACTCCCCGTGCGGCCGTCCCCGTGCCGCCACCACACGTGCCCGGTTCCCCGCTCCCTCCGATACCCGAGGAGCGGATCGCCGCCGCCCTCGCTCCGCTCGCCGCCGCTGTGCCGCGGCGCGTGCCGATAGCGCAGGACCTGGACACCCGGCGTCCGCCCAGGCTGGACCGTGATCTGCCGGCAGCCCCCGTCACCACCGGGCCCGTACGGTTCTCGGACTCGGCGCGGCTTCCCCTGTACATGAGCGGGGGCGTGGCCTCCCGGCTGCCCGGGCTCCCCCAGGACGTCGTCCAGCGGTCCTTCAGCTTCGGCCAGAGCGCGCGCGCCCTGCGTGGCACCGAACTCGTCGTGGAGGAACTCGGTCGCGCGCTCTCCGGGTCGGCGGGCATCCGGCCCGTGTCCGAGGAGAGCGGGTTCGGTCTGCTCGACGCGATCGACGCCGGTCTGCGGGCCGGCCCCCAGTCGTTCTTCGGCGACGGTCGGCGCTTCGTCTACCGCACGGCCGGCAGGAAGACCCGGACGCTGCACGTGACCGCCCGGCCCTACGGGCAGTGGGAGCGCTTCACCTTCGGCGCGGGGAAGCCGGTGAAGATCGACACGATGCAGAGGTCGACGGCGACCAGCGGAGAGATGAAGGTCAACAGCACTTCACTGGCGCTGGCGCCGACGGCTCCGCTCGGTCCGCTCAAGCACGTCGTCACCGTCTGGGGCCGGGTGTTCATGCAGGTAGCCATCGGCAAACAGGCGCAGTACAACCTCCGCAACCAGGTGGTGAACCAGACCGAGACCCGCACCACGGACGGCTCACACGCGCATCTGGACGACGTCTGGTACGAGTTCTCGTTGACGGACCGATCCGGCCGTCCGGTCGGCCCGGACGGTGAGATCGTCCTCGCCGGCGACCCGTCCCGGACGCCGTTGGCCTTCGGGTTCGCGGTGCGCGACGGCCTCATGGTGCGGCTCGCCGACAGCATCACGGTGCCGCGGACGCCCCAGAAGCCGATGCCGGAACGCCTGGCCCTGGGCCCGGGGTCCCGTTTCCGGATGGCCAACACCGAGGCGTACGGTCCGGTCGCGCACATCCGGGACTGGGCGCTGCGGCAGATCGATGTGAAGGAAGGCACCGCGGCCGCCGTCCTGCTCGACGACTTCTTCTCCAGTGACTCCTTCCAGCGCATGGGCCGTGCGCTGAACAACGGTCCCGCCTACACCCCGATGCTGTCCCGCGGCCAGGCCGGGGGCGATCCGGCGGGTGTGTTCTCCGTGCGCGTCCAGTCCGGTGACGCGGTCCTGATCAACGAGACCACCGCGGCCGAACTGCGGGACATCGCGCAGTCGACGGTCCGCAACGAGCGGCTGATCCGGAGCACCCTCGGTGCCGAGGTGGGGGGTTCGGCAGGACCTGGGTTCCAGCTCTTCGGCCTGGAGGACGGGGCGTTCGACCTGCGCCTGCTCGCCGGAGTCAGCCTCCGCTACGGTGCCTCGCGCTCGCGGGGGTCGGTCTTCGGCGGATCGGGCGCGGTCAAGTCCGCCGCACAGGCCAAGGGTGCTGCCACCGGCCTGTACCTGGTGCAGAAGACCGTCACCGTCACCGCACCGCCCGACACCAGGGCGGCACTGCCCGAAGCGCGCGGGCACGGGGCCGTGCAGCGGGGCAGGCTGCGGAAGAACTCCCCGCAGAAGTGGAGCGAGGCGCCGCGTACCGAGACGTTCCAGACCTGGGCGGTGGAGCGGCTGACCCGGACCGAGGCACTCCGCCTCGACGGGCTCGGCACCGGCGTCGTGCCGGGCGGTGCGGAGCCCGTGCCGCCGCCGTGGCTCGCAGCCGACGAGCCGCCGACGCTCGGTATGAGCCGGGTGGAGGAGTTCACCTTCGCCGACGGAAGTCTCACCCGGGAGATCGACGGACGCCCTGTCACGTTCGCCGAGCACTTCGCCGATGCCGTCCTGAGGCGGATCGGCACGGTGTACCCCGATCTCGTCGCTCCGTTGGACGAACTCAACCCCCGCAACCCCCGCTGGCGGCACGCAGGTCACTTCGAGACCGTGGTGTCGAACACGCTGGAGGTGCTCAACACGTTGTCGCACCAGGGCATGGCCTCCGGTCTGGAGACGATGGCCTCCACCGGGATGCGGTTCGGGCTGGTCGACTCGGGCGCCCTGACGCGCGGGCACCGCTACGTGTGGGTGGACGCGTCCTTGACCGGACGCCGCTACGAGGGGAAGCAGGAGGACCTGCGGCTGCGTCACAGCGCGCCGGGCAGCGAGAACCTGGGCGGCCGGCAGGGCGGCACGCGCGGGGTGCAGGCAGGTGTCGAGGGTCTGCTCTCGGGGCGGGACACGGACAGGGACCGGGTCGGCCGGCCGCGGAGCAGCGCCACGGCGTCCGTGGGTGTCAGGGTGGGGCGGCGCACGGAGTCCGAGAGCGGCTACGGTCACGGCGCCACGCACGAGGCCATGTCCGTCGGTACCGGCGGCTCGCACCTGCACAGTTACGAACTCACCCTCACGGCCGAGGCGGGCGGCTTCTGGAGGCCCCGCAGATGGATGCGCGGCCTGCTGTCCATGAACGTACTGGGAACCCAGCCATTCGTGTTCACGGACAGACCGACCGCGCTCATCGAACCGCCGGGTGCCGGCGCGGAGCGGTCGGCGGCGCCGGGTGTCGGGAGGGTGCTGCTGAGCCTTCCCGTCGAGCACACGCCGGAGGCCGCTCCGGCGTCATCGGTGGCCCCGGAACCCGCACAGGCGATCCCGTTCGCGGAGGCCCGTGACCTGGTCCTGGCGACCCCGGAGTTCCTGGCCGGGCTCACCGGGCGGGGCGCGTCCCCGCTGTCGGAGCATCCCCACCAGACGGTCTCCGTCACCGCACACGAGATGCTGACGGCAGCGGCGGAGCGGGCACTGGAGGAGGCCTCGGGCGGCTCCTGGCTGGTGACGCTGAAGGGCGCCCCCGCCTACGACGCCGCGGCGCGGGTCTTCGAAGGAAGGTCCCTCACCGCCAACTTCGACCAGAGCTCCGCACCTGCGGGCTGGCGGGCCACCTCCTTGTGGTCCCAGGCCCCTTACCTCGACCGGACGACGGCTCTGGCCCACCGGACCACGCTCGGGGCCGACATGGCCGCGGTGACCGGCGCGGTGAAGATCGAGACGGAGACCACGCTGGGCGGTCTCACCGAGGCGGCCGGACGGGCCAACAGGACGTCCACGCTGTTCCTCGGCGGGCAGGTCGCCTATCTGAACTCCCACCGCGTGGGAAGCGGGGTCACCGGCAGCTACGCGCTGGTGGCCAGCCCCTTCCGGCTGGACACGTCCAGGTCGGTGTCGGTGTCCCGGTCCGCGGTGGCCGAGATCAACCGCAAGGACACGGGACGGCAGGTCGTGGTGACCGCTTCCGTGGCCCACGAGGTAGCGGCGGTCTCCAGCAGGATCGGTGAGCGGGCGACCGGTTCACGGAGCGTGCCGGCGTCCCTGGCGGGGGCGGCGGGCCGCCGGATCGAGCTCGACCGGGGCTGGGTGGGCCATGTCCCCGAGAAGAGTGCCTACCGGCTCGGGCTGCTGAAGGACGGCTTCGGCGACGTACCGCTGTACACGGGGCGTTCGTGGTCGCCTCTGCCGTGGCTGCGCGACCATCCTTTCGGCAGCTGGGCCGTCAACTCCCTGGACACATCAGCGGCGTTGCGGCAGTTCGAGGAGGAGCTGCGTCCGCTCGGGCTGTCCTCGGCGGACCGCGACCAGCTCCGCCGGCTGGTGTCGGACCGGGTGGTGCGCGCGATCGGCAAGGAGATGACGGGGGCGGGCTCCTCGGTGCCGGCCCGAATCGGCCGGTGGGGTTCCCAGACGGCTCAGGTGTGGATCGGGGAACGCCAGGTCCGGCTGCGCGCCGAGCTGATCCCCGTCGAGGAGCGGACGGACGGGTTCCGCGGCATGGGCCACAGCGTGGAACTGGAGGAGCACCGTCAGGCCCTGGAGGGCGTTCAGCAGGGCCGGGGCCGGACATCGGGCGCCACGCTCGGGATCGGTGTCTCCGAGGGCGCCCATGTCGGCGACGGCACCGTCAGGAACGCGGGACCGACGTACTCGCAGTCGGGTTCCGCGCTGCGGTCGGTCACCCAGTCCACGCATGAGGGCACGGTCCGGATCTCGACCGCGACGACCACGCAGGCGCACGGTGAGTACGCGACGCGTTACAGGATCCGTCTGACGCTGGATGTCACCGACACCGGGCAGGCCGATCCGTCGCGCGCTCCGCAGAAGCGGGCGGGCCTCGTCGGCGAGCAGTTCGACCGGTCGTGGCGCAAACTGATCGGCCGCCGGCAGCTGACGGTCTCCGCCGAGGCCGACGCGGGGCGGCTGATCGAGCACTTCCCGATGAGCCTGATGCGGCCCGATCCGTCGGAGCCCCTGGCATACGACCCCCTGGCGCCGGCCGTGCCGATGGTGGACGCGGGGCCGCGTCGGGTCGACGTTCCGCAGTCGCTGGGGACGGGCGGCTGGCACGACGTCAGGCACCCCGGTGCGGGCGGCGAACTGAAGCCGTTCGAGCTGCCCGGTGAGGGCTTCGCCGTCCGGCGGATCATGGGCCTGGACCAACTGCACACCGCCACCACGGTGGCGCTGGGCGCGGCGTACGACGCGTCACTGCTCGTACCGAAGGGCGCCGACCTCGGCGACGACGTGCTGAGGCGGGCGAAGGACACCCCTCTCACCCGGTCGGGGACCGGTTCGGCGCAGAGTCTGGAGGACGGCACGTCGAACGGTGCCCTCACCGCGTTCTACGGCCGCACCCTGACACCGGACGGTTACGCGGTGGCGGGTCTCACCGACCGGGGCCTCTTCGGAGGTGCCGACGGCAGCCTCACGGTGTACTCCAGGCCCGACCTCCGGGCCGCGCGGCTGCTCACCGTGGCGGACGGGATGAAGTTCGAGGCACCCGAGCGGGAGATCCACGGCGGAGGTTCGTCCGCCTCCCAGCAGGGTGTGTCGGAACAATTGCTCGCCGCGGGACCGACCACGTCCGCGGTGAGCACCGGAACGACTCAGTCCGGCACGGGGTCGGGCGCCCAGGAGGGCGACTGGGTGGTGATGGGTGTGTCCGGAGAGCGGCTGGGCTCGGTCAACGTGAAGCCGGAGAAGGACCGGGCCTTCCTGTTCGCCGTCCCCACGACCTGGCTCAGTCTCGCCGCCGTGCGTCACCACGTGAAGGACAGCACGGTGGGCAGTGCCTTCCGGAGCGTGTTCGGCAACACTGATCGGACGCCGCAGGCTCTGGAGACCGACGCCACCGTGCTGGCCTGGGTGCGCGAGGACGTGGCACGCGATCTCGGCCTGATCGACGACGTCCGTTTCCCGCCGGAGGTGGCCGGGGCCTGGGACGCGGTGACCAAGGCGGACAAGGCGTGGACCACGGCCGACACGGTCTACTGGGACCTGCGCCGCGGCGAGGGCCGGCGCCTGGAAGCAAGCGTGCGGGAGGCCGCGGCTCTCGACAGCGGCGGCTCCGAACACGCTGCGGCTCTCACGCGGCTGGAGTCGTTCCGCGACACCCTGCAGGACCGGCTCGCCTTCGCGGAGGCGGTCGCCGAGGAGTACGCCCGCGTCCGCGAGGGCGCTGACCGGCTCACTCGCTGGCATGAACTGGCGGCCACGGAGGAGGGACGGCGACTGCTCGGTGACACACCGCGGCCGGCCGCGGTCACCTTCAGGGCGCCACACTCGGCCAGTGCCGAGTCCTCGACGGCGCAGACGGCGGCGACCGGTGCGCGCACCGCGGACACCGCGACCGCGGCCACGGTTGCGCCGGCCGCGAAGACGACGAACGCCGGGACCGAGTCCGGGGCGTCGAGGTCCGAGGCGCCCAGGACCGGGACCGCGAAGAGCGGGGCGGCGAAGAGCGAAACGGCCAGGCCCGAGGCGTCGGACACGGCGCGGGCGGAGCACGGTGCCGGTGTCCGGCCCGCACACGCCCTGCCGCCGTGGCAGCAGCGCGAGGACGGACCCGACCGACGTCTGCGGCACTACGACGCGGCCACCGACCACCGCACTCTGACGGCCGTCGACCCGGGCGGCCGGAGCTGGGTCCTCGACCTGCACCGGCCGGCCGGGGACGGCAACGGCTTCTACGCCGCGGTCGAACGGGCCGGGGACGGCAGGCTCGGCATCACCGCCGGACAACTGGCATCGGCGGTCTCGCGGAGCGCGGACGTGCCGGTGCACGCCACGCTCGATCCGCTGGCCGTCTTCCACCCGCACGAAGTGGAACCCCTGCTCGGCACGCGGCCACAGGACAGGGAGGTCCTGACCCGCGAGATCACCGCGAACGGAGGCCGGCTGCCCGAGAGCGTGCGGACCGGACTCACTCCCGAGCAGCGGCACCGGCTCGTCGGACTGAACCTGCGTACGGCGCGCAGGTGGGACGCGGACACAGCCGATCTGGCCGCTTCCCTGACCGCGCGCGCCCTGGGTGTCGACCTGACCGTCGTCCAGGAGGACGGTTCCCACCGGCTCCACCCGGGTGCCGCGTCCGAACCCCCCGTCGCACGCCGCCAGGTGACCGTGTACCGGCGGGCGGGTTCCTACCTGGCGGCCGTCCCGCGGCAGGACGCCCCCCTGACGGCGCCGGCGGAGTCCGGGACGTACGCGCGCCCGGAGACGGTCCACCCCGCACTCGGTGAGGCCGCGTCCCACGCGGCGGCACCGGAGGTGCACGAGACCCCTCAGCGGGTTCACGAGGCCGTGCATGAGGCGGGTGTGGTCGCTCCTCACCACGGGACGACGTCCGGGCCGGCCGAGTCGGCCGCCGACGCGCGGCGGAGGGAGATCCGCGAGGGCAAACGACCGGAGCGCGCGGAGACGGAGGCCGCCGGGACCGGGATGAGGGAACCGGCCGGAACGGGGGCCGCCCCGGAGACGCGGGGACGCGCCCAGCAGCAGGAGCGGACCGTCGAGGCGTCGGGGTCCGGCACCCGGCCTCTCGCTCTCGACGACGAGCGGACCGGGCCGGAGGTCTCACTGGACGTGATGTTCGGGCCCGCCGTCGCGCCGAAGACGGTGAAGCGCAGTGAGCAGGACGACGCGGTGAGCCCCCAGGTGCGGCTGAACCCGCTGTGGTACCCGCTGGAGGACTTCCGGCCCGCGCTCCTGGACCGCGGCGGCGTGTGGCTGTACGCGATCGACCAGGACGGACGGTTCTTCCTCGGGAGCGAGGACGTCTGGTCCATCGCCGGAGAGGAGGAGCGGCAGCGGCTCCTCGCCGCGATGCGGACCACCCGGCCCGGACTGACGATGCAGGAACTCCGGGGCGTCCTCAACGATCAGGGTGTGCCGACGGTCGCCGCCGGCTTCGACGAGGCGGGGGCGACGGTCGTCGGTCCCGCCCGTGTCGGCGGTGAACTGTTCCGCGACCCCCTGACCGGCCGGTGGACGATCGACGCGTCCAGCCGGTACGTGGGTCCTGCCGTCCGGCCGGGCGTGGAAGCGGCCGACGTCACCCGCTGGGTACGCAATGCGGCGGAGGTGCTGAGCTCGGCCCTGGGGATCACCGTCCTCGCCAAGGACGCGGAGCGGCCGACCATCGCGCACGGCGCGTTCGTGGCGGGTACGGGGACGCAGGAGCTGGACCACGCCTACGGCCCCCTGGCCGGGCCGAAGAAGGTCAAGGACCGCGAGCGCGACGCCCAGGACTCCGCCCAGGTGCGCCTCAACCCCCTCTGGTACCGCCTGGAGGAGTTCAAGCCCGCCCTGTTGGACCGGACCGATGGTGTGTGGCACTACGCCGTCGACGAGGAGGGTGAGATCAGCATCGGCAGTGACCAGGTGCTGAGCATCATGGCGGAGGACGAGCTCGACGAGCTCTGGTCCGCGATGCGGCGGGCCGACCCGGACCTGACTCGGGAACAGTTGCGGGCCGCGATCGACAACCAGGGCCATCCCACCGTCGCCGCCGGATTCCGTACCGACGGGAGCACCGTCGTCCGCCCCGCACGCATCAGCGGCGAGCTCTCGTACGACCCCGTGGCGCGGAGCTGGCAGCTCACCGACAAGTCCGGCCGCTACATGAGCAACAAGATCCGGCCGAGCCTGTCCCCCGAGGACGGGCTGCGGTGGCTGGCCAACACCGCGCGGCGCATCGCCGAGCAGGTCGGCGTGCCCGTCACGCCGGTCCTGTTCAAGAACGCGTCGGGGGCGCCGGCCACCGTTCCTCCCGCCCCGGTGCTCGCGGAGGAGACCGGACCCGTCGTGCCCGCGCAGGTCGACCTCCTGGACCCGGCCGTCTTCCTGGAACGCTCCGGCAGCGCGGGGCCGGAGCTGCGGTCCCTCTCCCGAGTGGCCGGCCTGGACAGGCTGTTGAACGAGTACCGGGGTACGGGCGATCACGAAGGGGAGCGGCGCGTCGAGCTGCTGGACACCCTGGCCGACCGTGCCCGGATCTACGCGGCCACGACGAAGAACGAGCAACGTCGCGAAGTCGTCGTGCAGTTGGCGGAGCAGGCCGGAGCCATGGCCGCGGAACTACGGGCCCGGGTCTCGGCGCCGGGTGCGGCCGTCGCGACCGAGGAGGCCGCCGGGGTGGCCGACGGTGCGTCCGTCGGTCCTCTCGTCGGGACGGAGAGTGAGCGGGATCGCATCGCGCGGGCCAAGCGCGTCTGGCAGGGGCCGGTGGCGGAGCAGGCACAACAGCTGGAGCAGCGGCTGCTGGACGCCGGTCCGGGTGCCAGGTCGCTCGTACTGGGCGTGCTGCCGGACGAACCGCTGTGGGCCGTCAACACCGCTCGAACGGTCCGCTGGATGGAGCACAGCACCGGCCGGCTGACCCGGACTCCGCAGTCCGCGGTGGGCCGGGTGGAGTCGATCGACCTGGACCCCCGGTCCCGCTTGATCGGTTCTGCGTCGGAAGCCGGCACAGGGGCCCAGTTCTGCGGGCTCACACTCGGCAGCGACCTCACGCACGTCATGTGACGGCGCCGCGGGAAGACGTGAGGGGCCCGGTGGGACGGTCGGGCGACCGTTCCACCGGGCCCCTTGCTGCCGGAAGCCCGTCAGCCGGAGATGTCCCGCAGTCCCGTGCGGAGGGAGTCGAGAGCGGGAACGAGCCGCGCCTCGTGACGGTCGGCCAGCGTCTGCTGGGCGTCCCGGACGGCGGAGACGACGAGGTCGGCAAGTCCCCGGGCATTGCCCGGGTCGGCCACCGCCGGTGAGATCACCAGGTTCGCCAGCACGCCCTTGCCGTCGAGCGTCGCCCTCACCGCGCCGCCGCCGGCGGTCCCGTCCACCCTGAGCAGGCGCAGCTCTTCCTGAGCGCGCGCCAGGTCCTCCTGCAGTTTCCGGGTGCTGTCGAGCAGTTTGCCGAGGCTGAAGCCGTCGTCGTCGAGATCCATGTACGTGTTCCGATCCGTGGGGGCTACGCGGTACGGGAGACCGTCGTTCGTGGAGCCGTCGCGGCCGCTCGGGCGGCCGGGCGGATTCACCGGGAAGTCGGGACGGGGGCGCCGGCGTCGCCGGCGCCCCCTCACCCGGCCTCGCTCAGCGCTTGCTCCACTTCTGGTTGTCGGTGCCGAAGCAGTCCCACAGCTGGAGCTTCGTTCCGTTGGAGGTGTTCTCGTCGGTGACGTCGACACACTTGCCGACCGCCGTGTTCACCAGGTCGTGCGCACTGTTGAGCTTGAACTTCTGGGCCCAGCCGCCGTTGCACGTGGCAAGCTGGATGGGAGTGCCGTTGCCCTGGTTCGCACCTGCGAGGTCCATGCAGAGACCGAACATCCTTGCGGTGCCGTCCGAGCGGAAGTCGATCTTCTGCCAGGATCCACCGCCGCAGTCCCAGATCTCCAGCCGGGTGCCGTCGCGGGCCGTGCCGTTGCTGGCTCCCGTGGCAGCGATGCAGCGACCGCTGTCGTGACTGAAGACGGGAACGCCGGAGTAGGTGACGGCCTTCGACTGGGAGGAGCCTGACGACTGCCCGCTGCCGCCGGATCCGCCGGACGCACTGCCGGACTGGGAGCTGGTCCCCGCACCGGCTGCGGGAGCGGCCGGAGCGTGGCTTCCCGAGCCGCCCGACGTGCCGGAGCCACCCGATGTGCCGGGGGCCTTGGACTCGGGCGACGCACCGGGCTTGCCCGATGCACCCGCGCCACCTGCCGTCCCGGCGACCAGCTTCGGGCTTCCCGGCGGCACGGGGCCGGGCCCGGCGGCCTGGACACCACCGAACCCGCCCGCGGCGGGCGTGGAGCCGTGCGGGGCGACAGAGGGGGAGGAACCGGCGGCGGCCGGCGAGGCGGACGCGGCCGCGGCGGCCTCGTCCTTCTTGCTGTCGCCGGAGGGGATCTTCGCCACCGCGAACACGATCAGGATCACGCAGACCGTCAGCGCGGCCGCACCGGCAGCCCACGTCCACGGTTTCGGACCGGGGTTACCACCTCCACGCAACTGCGTGGTGCGCCGGGTGAAGGCGTCCGCAAACCGTGACGATGCTCCGTCAAGCAGCGCCGGGTCCTGCGGCTTTGGTTGGGGCGGCACTTCGACTCCCGTGAGTTCGTAAACCATGGACGGACGGGGAAGCGCGCCTGCAGGCTTCCCCTACCGAAGAAATTATGCCAATCAAGCAATGTCCTGGAGATCGCCACCCTCGCCGACCGGGTTCCATGGAGGAGACATCGGTCGGGAGCATGTGTCGATCAGCACGCGGCGGCTATTGCATGCCCGCGCGCATGACGCGCGTTCCGCGTCGGCGTTCGGCACGGTACCAGGCGCGGGCCACACGTACGGAGCCGGATCCGCATGCCCGAGACACCTGACGGCGACGCGCTGCCGTGCGGGCCGGTCTCGCGCTTCTCCGCCGGCCCCGCGGATGCGCGGCCAGGGCGCGGTGAACACGTGTCTCCCCCGCTCGTCATATGTCGCGTCGACCACCCGGAGCGGGCGCTGCACGCGCACCGGGCCGCCGTGACCGAGGGAGGTGCCGCCCCCGGGCCGCCACGCCCCGGGACCGCCGGTCCGGCCACCGCGGCTTCGCCGCAGGGCTGATCTTGGCGACATCGGGGCATGCACCTGCTGGACGAAGGGCGGGGTACGGATGGCGGGGATCTGGTGGGCCGTCGCGGTTCTGGCCGTGGGCGCGGGGTGGGCGGCCTGGCGCGCTCTCCGGTACCCGGGCGCTCCCGCGTACGCCTTTCAGCGGAAGTACCGGAGCGAGCGCAGGGATCTGGCCGGAGCACGCGGGCACGTACGGGGCCTGAGAAGTGCGGCCCTGCGCGAGAGGGGACGGGCCTGGCTCACGGCGGAGCGGGCCGAGCGGGCCTACCGACGACGCATAGTCCGGGTCGAGGCCGAGCTGCGACAGCTGCGCACACCGAAGCGCGGGCGCCGCGTGGAGCAGTTGGGCCGGATCGTCCTGCATGAACACGCGGTGCTCGTCGGCCCCGCCGAATTGCCCCTGGCCGGACTGAAGGTCCGCCTCGAACCCGCCCGGTCGGGCAAGACGTGGTACGTGTACCTGGCCGAGCCGGACGGGCACGAACTCATGGAGCGCTTCGGCGCCAAGGAGTACCCCGAGGACACGGTCCGCAGCTTCGGAACCCGGTTGCAGAACGCTTCCGTGAAGGCCGGCCGGCGCCTCGACAGGCGCGGCGGCGCCATCCGCAGGCTCGAAGCCGAGCTGCTGCGGGCCAGGACCGCCACCGGGCCCGTGGAGGCGGCACGGGCGGCACGCGAGGAGACCAGGGTGCGCCACGAGAACCGCCCTGAACTGCCGAAGGCCAGAGCGGCACTCGAAGACGCGAAGGACACCTGGCAGGGCCTGACCGGACGCCGTCCCCGCTGACGGCCAGGTCCCCCGCCCGGGCCACAGGACTCCTGCGGGCGGTCGGCCCGGCCGGCACCCGCAGGGCCTCGGGCAGCCGGCTCGCGCCAGCTGGACGAACCGACCGCCTCCGGGGCAGCCCGCGGTCAGTGGAGTCCGGCCATCAGCTCGGCCAGGTCCTCCGGCTCGATCATCGACGGCGGGAGCGGCGGGCCCCAGAAGTTGCCGGCCTGGAGGTCGAAGACACCGGGGTTCCAGAGTTCGTCCTCGGTGATCTGGTCCATGTCGGAGTAGTACTCGCTGAGGTTTCCGGCCGGGTCACGGAAGTAGTAGAAGTAGTTGGCCCCCACCCAGTGCCGTCCGAGGCCCCAGGTGTGACGCTCCGGGTGGTCCGCGAGCAGGGACTCGGCGCCGCGGCCGATCTCGTCGACGTCGTCGACCTCCCACGAACTGTGGTGCATGAAGGGCACCGGAGCCGCCTGGACGGCGAGGTTGTGGTGGTCGGTGGAGCAACGCATGAACGCCCCGAAGTCCTTGACCTCGTCGCTCACCTTGAAGCCGATGTCCTCCGTGAAGAACCGCTGCGTGGTGGCGACGTCCGTCGACCCGAGAGAGATGTGCCCGAGCTTGCGCGGACGCACCGGGCCCGACCTCAGGAGGGAGGCCGCGCGGGCGTTGGGACGCCCGATGGTGCCCGGCGTGTTGAACGGTCCCGCAGGCGTGGGCTGCTGCTCGATGTGCGGTGCGACGGTCACGACGACGGAGAGGCCCGTGACCGGCTCCGTGGTCCGCAGCCGATCGCCCTCGACGGTGACGGCGGTGTCGCTGCGCCGGAGCGAGCTCTCGATACGGCCGAGGTCGTCGCGGTCGTCTGCGCCGACGCCGAGGGACAGCAGCCGCCGGATCGGCGCATGGACGATACGCAGCTGACGCGGGCCACCGTCGACCGTGCCGAACCAGTGTTCCGACTCGTTGTCCGACTGCTCGGGGATGAGTCCGAACGCCGTGTAGTACTCGACGGTTTCCTCGATGTTCGGCACCCCGAGGGTGATGTCGGTGAGGCGGTGCAGGGCCATGGGTCAATCTCCGGATCTGAGCGAATGGGGCCGACGGACGACAGGCGCGTTCCACACCTGTTGGTCGCCCTTCGGCAGCTGGCAGCACGGGCCGCCGCGCGTGAGCACGACGCGGAGTCGCGAGAGGCCCCCGGAGCACCACGGTCGGCGCGGTGGCACCCGCTTCGCTGCGCCGACCCTTCGGCATGGGACAGCTGCGGCAACGTGGAAAGCCACTCGGCCGATCGCGCCTGAATCTCGACGGCCCGGCGCCGCGCCCGTCAGGTCTGGCCGACAGGGGCAGTTCCGCTCGCCACGAGCAGCGGACTCAGCCAGCAAATTATAGTAGGATGCTTGTTTAGTCAATCATTTCTGGAGGGCCGGACGCAGCTCCACCAAGGCCGCACCCCCGAAAGGGACATGGACCGCTTCACCGCACCCTGGGCGCCGGGTACCGCTTTCGGCAGGTCACGGCGGCAGCTCCGGCTCCTCGCGGGCGCCGGCGGCCCGCCCGGCTCACCCGCACGGCCACCCCGCCCCGTTGTCACACACCGCACCTCTGAAGGAGAACGAAGCGTGAGCGATCCACAGGTCGACGACCGGCCTGCGCCGGAGACGGCCGGTGCCGGCTCCCCGGCCGAACTGCACATCGACCAGCACCGCGTCGCCGCCTACCTCGAGCGCATCGGCGCCGCGCGCCCCGCGCAGCCGGACGCCGGACACCTGCGCGAACTGCAGTTCCGTCATGTGCGCACGGTGCCGTTCGAGAACCTGGGCATCCACCTCGGCGAGCAGATCACCCTCGACCCGCAGTCCCTGGTGGACAAGATCTCGGCCGGGCGACGTGGCGGAATCTGCTACGAGTCGAACGGCGCCTTCGCGGCTCTGCTGTCCAGCCTGGGATACCGCGTCAGCCTGCTCTCCGCGCGCGTCTTCATGGGCGAGGCCTTCGGTCCGCCCTTCGATCACCTCGCTCTGCGCGTGGACACCCCGGAGCCCTGGCTCGTGGACGTGGGCTTCGGACGCCAGATCGAGTTCCCGCTGCGCCTGGACGACCGGGGTGAGCAGCGAGGGCCCGGCGGCATCTTCCGCATCGAGGACGCACCCGACGGCGACCTGGACGTGTACCGGGACGGCGCCCTGCAGTACCGCGTCGAATCCCGCCCTCGCACGCTCTCGGACTTCACGTCCGCGTGCTGGTGGCACACGACCTCACCCGAGGCGCACTTCACCCGGTCGCTGGTCTGCTCACTTCCGACCGAGTCCGGCCGCGTTACCCTGAGCGGGCGGAAGCTGCTGGTCACGGACGCGGAGGGCCACAAGCAGGTGGACCTGCCGGAGGACTCCGTCGTCGCGGCGTATCGCGACCACTTCGGCATCACCCTGGACCGCGCGCCCGAGCCGATCTTGTCACGGCTGGACGGCGAGGCATAGGACCTCCGGCCGCCGGAAGTGCACGGCGGCAGCCCGTACCGGGCCGGCCACGGGGGCTGCCGGCCCGGTGCGCGGACGAGGTACCGGCCTCGCGCCCCATTTACTTGCACGGTAAAGCATTGTTGGATACCATTGCTTTGCACGGCAATGAGTTTGGTCCTCTGTCGAGCTTGATCCGCCGGACGGAAGAGCGAGGCACACCCGAAGTTGCTCACGGGCGGATGAGCAGCGACGACCGACATGTCAGGCCTCCCAGCCGCGTGGACCCCCGGGAGGCCACGAGCGGTCGGCCCTCCACCCGCGCGGTATCGCGATCCTGTGCGGCGCGGAACACGCCGCTTCAGGATCCCGCCCCACCTGGCACGGCCTGGGCCGGCAGCACAACGCCGTCCTTCGACAGCAAGACCCACCATCGGATTGATTAGGCAGGTTGATCACCATGCACTTCGGAATCTTCGGCGTCGGGGACATCGCCCGTGACCCGCTGTCCGGGCACACCCCCTCGGAGCACGAGCGGATCAAGGCGCTGACGGAGTACGCACAGCTCGCCGAGGAGGTGGGCCTGGACGTCTTCGCGATCGGTGAGCACCACAACCGGCCGTTCGTCCCCTCGTCCCCCACGACGCTCCTCGGGTACATCGCCGCGCGGACGAGCCGCATCCTGCTGTCGACGTCCACCACGCTGATCACCACCAACGACCCGGTGAAGATCGCGGAGGACTACGCCATGCTCCAGCACCTGGCGGACGGCCGCGTCGACCTGATGATGGGCCGCGGCAACACCGGACCGGTCTACCCCTGGTTCGGCAAGGACATCCGCGACGGCATCCCGCTCGCGGTCGAGAACTACGCCCTCCTGCACAAGCTGTGGCGCGAGGACGTCGTCGACTGGGAAGGCAAGTTCCGCACCCCCCTGCAGTCCTTCACCTCGACCCCGCGCCCCCTGGACGGCATCCCGCCGTTCGTCTGGCACGCGTCCATCCGCTCCCCCGAGATCGCCGAACAGGCCGCCTACTACGGCGACGGCTTCTTCCACAACAACATCTTCTGGCCCAAGGAGCACGTCCAGCAGCTGGTCGGCCTCTACCGCCGACGCTTCGAGCACTACGGCCACGGCCCCGCCGATCAGGCGACCGTCGGCCTGGCGGCCCAGCTCTACATCGGGAAGACGTCGCAGGACGCGATGAACGAGTTCCGTCCCTTCTTCGACAACTCCCAGGCGTACGGCGGCGGACCCTCGCTGGAGGAGACGAAGGAGCGGACCGCCGTCGTGGTCGGAAGCCCGCAGGAGGTCATCGAGCGCGTACTCGCGTACAAGGAGCTCGCGGGCGGTGCCTACCAGCGGCAGCTCTTCAACGTCGACGGCATCGGGGTGCCCCGCGCGACCGTGCTCCGGCAGATCGAGCTGCTGGGAGAGGTCCTGCCGGTGCTCCGGAAGGAGTTCGCCGCAGACCGCCCGGCCCACGTCCCGGACGCCCCGACCCACGCCTCCCTGAAGGCGGCGGCACAGGACACGCGCACCGAGGAGACCGCCCGATGAAGCGCACGCTCGTCATCGTCTCCGCCGGACTGCGGCTGCCGTCGTCGACCCGGATGCTGGCCGACAGGATCGCCGACGCGGCCCGCACCGAGCTCGGACTCCTCGGCGACCAGGTCGAGCTCGAATTCGTCGAGGTGCGCTCCCACGCCCACGACCTGGTGAACCACCTCCTGACCGGTCAGCCGTCGACCGAGCTGGCGTCGGTCTTCGACACCATCGCGCGCGCGGACGGCCTGATCACGGTGACACCGACGTTCACCGCTTCGTACAACGGCCTGTTCAAGATGTTCTTCGACAGCATCGACGACCAGGTGCTCGTGGACAAGCCCGTCCTGATCGCGGCCACCGGGGGGACCGGCAGGCACTCCCTGGTCCTCGACCACGCGCTGCGCCCCATGTTCACGTACCTGCACGCGGTCGTGATGCCCACCGGTGTGTTCGCCGCGCCCGAGGACTGGGGCAGCGGGGACGACTCGCAGGCGTCGCTGACGGACCGGGTCGCGCGAGCGGGCCGCGAACTCGCGCGTGAGGTGCACCGCAGGGAAGCGCCGGTCATCGTGGATCCGTACGCCGACCCGACGCCGTTCAGCGAGATGCTCCTCGGCGAATGAAGGGTGGTGCGGCCGGGCAGGCCGGTTCGCGCCGCTGAGCGGCGGACCGGCTCCGTACCCGGCCGGCCGCACGCCGCACGTCGCCCCCCGCGCCGCTCAGCCGGCACGTCCGTTCAAACGGTGCGGGTGCGCGGGGTACACGCCGAGGACGCGTACCTCGGTCGAGAAGAAGCCCAGCTCCTGGAGGGCGAGTTCGACCCTCGGCTCGTCGGGGTGGCCCTCGATCTCCGCGTAGAACCGGCTGGCGTTGAGGCCGGCGCCCATCTGGTAGCTCTCGATCTTGGTGAGGTTGACGGCGCTGCTGGCGAATCCACCGAGCGCCTTGTAGAGGGCGCTCGGGATGTTCCGCACGCAGAAGAACAGGCTCGTCATCGTCGGCTCGCCCGTGAACGGGGGCGTGGCGGATTCCCGGGAGAGCACGACGAAACGCGTGGTGTTGTCGGGGTCGTCCTCGACCCCGGCGCGGAGCGTCACCAGGTCGAACAGCGCTGCCGCCGCGGGCGGGGCGAGGGCCGCGTGCCGCGGATCGCCGAGCTCCGCCACCTCGCGCGCCGCCCCGGCCGTGTCGTCGCAGACGAGCGTGCGCCAACCGCCCTCGCGCAGCACCTTGCGGCACTGGCCCAGCGCGTGCACATGGCTGCGTACGACCTCCACCTGGTCGAGCGATGTGCCCGGCACGGCCATGAGGTCGAAGCGGATGGGCAGGAAGTGCTCGGCGACGATGAAGAGCCCGGACTCCGGCAGGAGGTGGTGCACGTCGGCGACGCGTCCCGCGGCGGAGTTGTCCACCGGGATCACCGCGACGTCGGCAGCACCCAGCGTGACGGCGTCGAGGGCCTGGTCGAACGCCGTGAAGGGGAGTTCGCTGCCCGTCGGGTACAGCGTTCTGGCGACGGTCGAGGAATTCGATCCTGGTTCACCCTGATATGCGACGTTCGTCACCGTGTTGCGCCTTCCGCGTGGTGGTCTTGCCGAGCGGCGGCAGTGTCTCCACTGCGAACCGCATGCACTGAAGTATCGGTGAGGTGCCCTCGACCATGTGCACCAGTGACTGTCCCTCGTGGTGCCCGGCCGACGGGAGTGCCCTTTCGTACGCGGCCACGACGACGTGGCGGACCATGGGGCCGACCCGAGTCAGATGAGTCACCGCGGACTCCTCGGCGGCCGAGGAGTCCACCTCCCCGCTGTCCGGCAGGCCTCGCAGCGCCGCCGCCAGAGCCGTTCGCTCGTCGTGCAGCACGGCGGCCAGTTCGGCCGCCGAGGCGGGCGGTGACAAGGCCGCCGGGCCCGCATCGGCCGGGACGTCCGGCGCGAGGCCTGCCAGGGCGTCGGTCACCCGGCGGGCCGCGCCGAGGGCCATCGCCGTGACCGCGGTACGGAGGAAGAGCGTGTCCTCGACCCGCAGGGCGGTACCCGCGGCACGCGTGGCGAGGCCTGCGGGCACGAAGGCGTCGGTCAGTTCGAACGTGGCCGCGTGTTCCGGCTCACCGCTTCCGCCGGGCAGGGCGCGCGGCAGCGTCCTCTCCGGAAGGACGAAGAGATCCCGGCCGTCCTCCCCCACGCCCGTACGCCGCTGCCGGCGCACCGTGGGGACTGGCACGGCGACCCAGTCGGTCCGGTCGCCCGTGGGCGGACGCCATCGGCCCGAGAGGGCGAACCCGCCGGGCACGGCGCGGGCGACCGGGCCCGCTCCGTCGACGGTGACGGGGAAGGCGGCCGCGAGCGGCGCCGCCCAGTTCCAGGTCCGGGTGAAGGCGTCCCAGGCCGCGGTCGGGTCCTGGTGGCCCGCGTGCTCGAAGCATGCGAGCACGCGCGGCAGTCCCGCGTCCGGGCCCGCCAGGCCGGGGAGACAGTCGCCCGGCACACCAGCCGTCGCATCCCGAGTCCGCTCGCTCACCGCTTCACCACCTGTCGCCCTTCACGGGGTGTCGTCCGGCTCGCCGCCACCGGTATCCGATCACCCACACCGTTCACGGGGTCGAAGTGGACAAGCGTTCACGTGAGTCCCGCCACAGGGCCCCGCGTGGCCGCGCGCCGCACTGTCGTGCAGCCCGGCCTACCGGCAGATGCGTGTTCCACGAGAGACGGACACGTGTGAGCGACCACATGCCGGACCGCTCCCATCCAAGACGACCAACCATATTATATTGGACATCCGCAGGATCCTGCGTACGCCTCACGCGTCGCAGCCGCGACGGCCCGCGCCGGGAGCCGCGACTCCCGCCGGCCGATGCCGTCCGCCGGAGTCCGGCCGCGCCAAGCATCCGAGGAATGGAAGAACTGTGAGCCCAGTCACGCCCTTGAACAGCGCCTCCACCGGCCGCCACGGCGGCGAACGGGCGCTCGCCTGGCTTCCCGTACCCGAGGCGGAGTTCGAGGATCTCCCGGACAGCCTGGACTACGCGCACTGGGACGGCCGCGGCGAGTACCCCACCGATCCGGCCCTGGTCTCCTTCTACGCACCCCCGATCACCAAGGACAGCGCCGTGATCCTGGCGCCGCTGCCGCACATGCCCCGACTGCGCGTCCTGCAGGCGCTCAGCGCGGGCGTCGACTACCTGCTCCCCCACCTCGGGCCGGACGTCGTGCTGTGCAACGCCCGCGGTGTGCACGACGGCAGCACGGCCGAGATGGCGCTGACGTTGACGCTGGCAGCGCTGCGCGGGGTGCCGGACTTCGTCCGCAACCAGGCCGAGGGCCGCTGGCAGGAAGGCGTCCGCCCCTCCCTCTTCGGCGCCACGGTCCTCATCGTGGGGTACGGATCGATCGGTACGGCGATCGAGGAACGGCTGCTCCCCTTCGGATGCGCGGTGGAACGCGTGGCCGGCCGGGCGCGCTGGTCCGAGCGCGGTCCGGTCCACTCGCCCTCCGCCCTGGGTGACCTGCTGCCGAAGGCGGACGTGGTGATCCTCTCGGTGCCGCTGACCGCGGGAACGCACCACCTGGTCGACGCCGGATTCCTGGCCGTGATGAAGGACGACGCCCTCCTCGTCAACATGGCACGTGGTGCGGTGGTGGACACCGAAGCCCTGCTCACCGAAGTCCGGACGGGGAGGCTGCGGGCCGCCCTCGACGTGACCGATCCCGAACCGCTGCCCGCGGGGCATCCGTTGTGGACCGCGCCGGGCGTCCTCATCAGCCCGCACGCGGGCGCGTTCACGACCGCGTTCGTGCCCCAGGTCAAGCGGCTGCTCAGCGACCAGTTGCACCGTCTCGCCGACGGGCGGGAACCGCGCAACACCGTCACCGCTCTCCCCGCCGCGAGCTGAACGGTCCCCTCATCCGGCGGCAGCAGCCCTCTTCTCCGCCCCATATGGCGGTGGGGATTCCGGGAGATCAGGGGCAGGCCCCGACGCGTGCCCGGGCCGAACGTGCGTGTTCGGGCAGCCGTGTACTCGCGGGCGTCTGACCGGCCCGGGCTCACCGGTTGTCGGCCGGAGGGCGGATCGGGCAGGGCGGCCGACAGGCACCAAGTCGTTATAAAAAAGACCTGACACCTACTCATGAGTCCATACGTGTGAAGGGTGAACGCCTCCTGCGCGTGGCCCCTGCACACATGCGTCAGCGGTCGCGTGCCCGTCGAGGCGGACACAGCCCGGGCCATTTCACCGGACCGTCCATGCGGCGGACCGGCCCGTGGCCGGCATTCCAGGGCCGCCCAGGCGGCCCGACCATGAGAGGACAAGCTTTGCAGAGACTGTCTACCGCCTCCCGCACCGCGCGTGCCGTGACCGTGGGCGCCGCGCTGCTCTCCGCCGGGGCGGCACTGGTCACGGCCGGGGCGACCTCGGCCGGCGCCGCTACGGACAGCCGGCACCACGTGGACTACGTCGCCCTCGGCGACTCGTACGCCTCCGCCCCGATGGTCCCCGGCCAGGTCGACCCGACCTGTCTCCGGTCCGACAACAACTACCCGTCGCTGGTGGCCCGGTCGAAGTCCGCGCGGCTGACCGACGTCACCTGCTCGGGAGCGACCACCGCGAACATGGCATCCGTACAGGGTGCGGTGCCCGCTCAGTTCGAGGCGCTGAACCGGGGCACCGACCTCGTGACCGTCACCGTCGGCGGCAACGACATCGGCTTCTCGACCATCCTCGGTACCTGCGCGCACGTCACCGCCGCCGACCCGGCCGGTGCCCCCTGCCGGGCGTACTTCACGGCGAGCGGCACCGACGCGGTCACCGGCTCGATCGAGCAGGCGGCCCCGAAGGTCGCCAAGGTGCTCCGCGGAATCCACCGCCGCGCTCCGCACG
Organism: Streptomyces sp. NBC_00178; assembly: GCF_036206005.1. NCBI lineage: Bacteria > Bacillati > Actinomycetota > Actinomycetes > Kitasatosporales > Streptomycetaceae > Streptomyces > Streptomyces sp. NBC_00178. The sequence continues at coordinate 7,099,961 of NZ_CP108143.1, read as the reverse complement.
CCCGCGTCGTGGTCGTCGGCTACCCCGACCTCTTCCCCGAGGACGGCGTCGGCTGCACGAGCGCCAAGGTGCCCCTGGCGGCCGGCGACTTCTCCTACCTTCGGGACAAGGAGAAGGAGCTCAACAAGATGCTCGCCCGTCAGGCGCACCGGAACGGGGCGCAGTACGTGGACACCTACAAGCCCACCATCGGCCACGACCTCTGCCAGCCGGTCGCCAACCGGTGGATCGAGACGTTCGCGCCGGAGACCCCGGCCGCGCCCGTGCACCCCAACGCCGCCGGCGAGAGCGCGATGGCGGGTGCGGTCCAGCGCGGGCTCGCCCGCCACTTCTAGCACCACTGAGGTCCATGGAGGGTGCCGTGACGCCCGCGAGCGAGCGTCTGGCTGACCGTACACTCCGATAGCAACTCCGGGGCCCGGCCGCGTCATCGGCCGGGCCCCACCCTTCCGCCCCGGCGGCGGACGCCGTGTCTCGGGACTCCGCGCCGCCGCGGCGGGCCCGCCCCTCCGCGTGCTTGCGTCCGGCCACATGTCCGGAGAACCCTCTCCGACCCTCTCGGGAGCGGTCGGCACACGTGTGGTGCCGGAGTCCTGAGGACCGCCCCGGACCCTGATCGCCGCATCCGGGGTACCCCGCACACACCTGAGATGTCCCTTACGTGAACTGCCGGCGATGACGCAGATGGGTCATGGCCGCAAGGCGACATGCGTGGACAGCCATCTCACACCTTCTCTGTCCGATCATCAGGAGCGTTCCACGGTCTTTCTCAGGAGGAGATGTGCCCAGCGTTCCCATATCCAGACCAGGTCCGGTCGCGCTCGCCGCGATCGCCGCCCTGACGATGGGTGTCGTACCGGCCGGCGCCGTGACGCCCGCCGGCCAGGCCGCTCCGCGGCTGCCCGCCCGCACCGTCCACCAGCCGTCCTCACACACCGTCACCCTGGTCACGGGTGACAAGGTGACGGTCAGCACCGGCGCCGACGGCAAGGTCACCCGCTCCGTGCAGGGCCCGGACGGCCGGCCGACGGGCGTGACGGCCTACACGACCGCCGGAAACACCTACATGTACCCGGCGGACGCCCTCCGGTACGTCGCGGCCGGAAAGCTCGACCGCGAGCTCTTCAACATCACCCGCCTGCTGGCGGACGGCTACGGGGACGACCGGCGTGACAGCCTTCCGCTGATCGTCACCTACACCGACGCCGCCGCCCGCGCGCGCACCCAAGCCGTGCCCGCCGGCGCCAGCAGGACGCTCTCCCTGAGCAGCATCCAGGGCGCGGCGCTCTCGGCGTCGCGGTCGAAGGCCGCCACCTTCTGGAAGTCCCTCACCGGCGGGACGGGAGCGGCGAACGGCCGCCGCAAGGGCTCCGAGCCCGAACTGCGCGCCGGCATCGCCAAGGTGTGGCTCGACGGGAAGGTCAAGGCCGCTCTGGCCGACACCACGGCGCAGATCGGCGCACCTCAGGTGTGGTCGGGCGGTGACACCGGCCAGGGTGTCGACGTCGCCGTACTGGACACCGGTGTGGACACGCAGCACCCCGACCTCGCGGGGCAGCTGGCCGCGAGCACGAGCTTCGTGCCGGGCCGGAGCGTGGAGGACCACAACGGCCACGGCACCCACGTCGCCTCGACCATCGCGGGCAGCGGGGCCGCCTCCGACGGCAAGGAGAAGGGCGTCGCGCCCGGTGCCCGCCTGCACGTCGGCAAGGTGCTGGACGACGACGGCAGCGGTCAGGACTCCTGGGTCCTGGCCGGTATGGAGTGGGCCGCCCGCGAGCAGCACGCCAAGGTCATCAGCATGAGCCTCGGCGCCGAACCCGGCGCCGGCGGCGACCCGCTGAGCGAAGCCGTGGAAGCGCTCAGTGCCGAGACGGGTGCGCTCTTCACCATCGCGGCGGGCAACGCGGGCCCGCACTCCGTCCTGACACCCGGCGTCGCCGACGCCGCCCTGACCGTCGGTGCCGTGGACACCTCCGACACCCTCGCCGACTTCTCCAGCACGGGCCCCCGCCAGGGTGACGCCGGTCTGAAGCCCGAACTCACGGCTCCCGGCGTCGATGTGCTGGCGGCCCGCTCGCAGTACGCCGAGGACGGCTCGGGCTATTACCAGACCCTGAGCGGGACCTCCATGGCCACACCGCACGTGGCCGGAGCCGCGGCGCTGCTCGCCCACGCGCACCCCGACTGGACCGGGCAGCAGCTCAAGCACGCTCTTGTCAGCAGCACGAAGAGGACGCCCCGGTACACCCCTTACGAGGGCGGCAGCGGTCGACTCGACGTCGCCGCCGCGGTGAAGAACACGGTGTTCGCCACCGGCACCGTGTACGGCGGCTACAGGGACCCGTCGGCGCCGGCCGGCGACAGGTCCGAGAAGAAGGTGACCTACACGAACACCGCGGACGCTCCGGTCACCCTGGACCTGGCGACCGAGGTGCCCGGCGCGCGCGAGGGAGCGTTCACGCTGTCCGCCCGCCAGGTGACCGTGCCTGCCCACGGCAGCGCCGAGGTCACCCTCACCACCGCCTTCGACCTGGTGAAGCGGGACACCATGACCTCGGGTCAGATCCTCGCCACCGGCCCCTCGGGCGCTCTGCTGGCCCACACGGTGATCGGCGCCTACGTGCGGGCTCCGCGCTTCACCCTCACGATCGGCGGCAAGGACCGCAGCGGGCACCCGTTGGGCGGTGAGGTGTACCTGATCGGTGAGAAGGCCTTCATGGGCCCCCTCCTGCTGGACGAGTCGGGCACCGGCAAGGTCGAGGTGCCCGCCGGCAAGTACTTCGTGAGCCTGGAGGCCGATGTCCAGGGCACCCACGGGGCGCACTCGAAGGGCAAGGCGCTCCTGACCGTTCCCGAGGTCGAGGTCACCAAGGCCACCTCGGTACTGCTGGACGCTTCCAAGGCGAAGCCGGTCTCGGTGCGGACCCCGCAGGCGAGCACTCCGGCAGACATCCGGCTCGACGTGAGCCGCGCCTTCGACAACGGCACCTCGCTGTTCATGCAGCGGTGGCAGCCCGAGGGCTTCGACAGCGTCTGGGCCCTGCCCAACAAGCAGGTGACCACGGGCACCTTCGGGTTCGGTGGCAACTGGCGCCTGGTCGAGCCGTCTCTGGCGGTGTCGTACGGCACGCGCGACTTCGACGACATGATCGTCGCCCGCGGGCGGACCCAGCTCAAGGCCGGGACGTGGCCGACCAGAGTGGTCTACGCCGGTGAGGGCGGCGCGAAGGCCTACTCCAAGCTGGGCGCCCTGGGCAAGGCCGCCGTGGTCCGGCGCAGCGATGCGGTGGGCCCGGCCGAGCAGGCGGCGAACGCCGCCAAGGCGGGCGCACGGCTGCTCCTGGTCGTCAACGACGGTGAGGGCCGCCTGAACCCGTGGGACTCCGACCTGGACAGCCCCTACACCGAGGAGGGGAACCCCCCTCCGCTGACGGTGGCCTCGCTGACCAGGGACGAGGGCAACGAACTGATCGCCGGGATCAAGCCCGGCCGGAGTGCGCAGCTCCGGGTGACCACGGATGTCACCACGGACTACGTCTACGACATCAGCCGGCACTGGGCGGCGGTGCCGGCGGACCCGACCTACCGGCCGGTGAGCAAGGACCTCAACCGGGTGGACGTCTCCTTCCGCAGCAACCGGCCCGCGAGGGCGATGGAGTCCCGTTCCGCCGTGTGGCAGGGCTACTACTCGCTCAACGTGATGCCCACGCCGGCCCGGACCGAGCGCACCGACTGGGTGTCGCGCGACACGGACTGGGTGGAGATGGCCGACATCAACCAGCAGTTGCAGATCAGCAGCGACTCCGTGAAGCGCTATCCGAGCGGCAAGACCTCGCACCTGGAGTACTTCGGCCCGATCCAGCGCCCCAGGCTGAGCAACGACTACGTGCCGGTGCGGGTCGGCGATCAGGTGCTGGCAGTGATTCCGGGATGGGGGGACTCCGGCCCCGGGCATGTGGGCAGGACCCTGAACAACCAGAACGTCCGGAACAGTGTGCAGATGTACCAGACACTCCCCGACGGCAACTCGCTCCTGCTGAGGGACTCCGTCACGGACACCATCGGCAGCATCCGGTACCCGCTCACGCTGGACAGCGCCGAGAAGCAGCCCTACCGGCTGGTCTCCGCCAATGCCCGGGCCTTCTGGGAGAACGACTACTCGGTCACGACGAGGACCGAGTGGGGATTCACCTCGGCACAGCCCGCTGCCGGCACCTACTCCGTACTGCCGCTGATCCAGCTCGACTACGCGGTCGAGGGCATGGATGACTCGGGCAGGACGGCACGCCGCGCCGCCATCACCGTCACCCCCTCGCACCTGGACGGCGCTCCCCGCTCCGACACCATCGGCAAGGTGGGCCTCGACATCTCCTACGACGACGGCACCACCTGGCAGCACGCCGCGCTGACCCGCACCGCGGCGGGCTGGAGCACCCACCTCAACGCCCCCGCCAAGGCGCAGTTCGTGACCCTGCGCACAACCGCCGCCGACAGCCAGGACAACACCGTCACGCAGAAGATCAGCCGGGCCTTCGGCCTGAAGTAGACACGCACGGATCAGCCATCCGCTGATCCGGCCAGGGGCGGGACCGCGGCCGGCGGTCCCGCCCCTTCCCCGCCCGGGGAGGGCTCCGGACGGGGAAGCGGCCGCATGAGGAAACGCACGGCATGACAGGGTCCGGGAGGGGCAGACGCAGGGCACACGAGCCCGGCGGCGGGCCTGAAAGCGGAGGTCGCGGATGCTGTCCCACAGACGTGAACACGATGTGCTCGTCCTCACCGTGCACGAGGACCCGGGGATCAGTGGCCGGGCGGAACTGGCCGACACCATCATGGACTTCGTGCGGGCCTTCCAGCCGGCGCCGGTGCTCCTCGTCATCGACGACGCCGCTGCCACTCCCGCGACGGCCAGCGCCGTCCTTCGGGCCCACCGGCTCTGCGCCGACCTGGACGTGCTCTTCTCGGCCGCCACGCACAACGCGTCCGTCCGACGGCTGCTGGAGGACAACGCCGGCTCCCGGGGGGCGGCACTCGTCGTGCACCCGCGGGTCGACGTCGCCATCGACACGGCCTACAGCGCCGCAGCGTGAACATCGGTGACGAGGGGATCCCCGTCACCGTCCGGCCTGCGCGCCGGAAGCCCGCACCCCGGGGCCGGGTGCCGCACTCGGACTGCGGCACCCGGCCCCGTCCCGCATCTGCCGCCGGCCCGGATGAGGAGCTGGGAGATCATCCCTCAACTGTCGTCCGGGCCACGGCCTCAGTGGTACGAACGACGCCGATGCGGGACGGGCAGGGTGCCCGCCGGCCGATGCGAGGTCGCCTTGTCGCCGGCGGCGGGGGCGAGCGCGGGCACATCCGCCAGATTGCGCTGAAACCCGATGCCGTGTGTCTCGTGTTCGGCGTACGGGTCACGAACGGGAGCACACCACTCAGTGACGTGACAACGACTTCCGACGCGATGACACGCAATCCACAGCAGCGGGCTGCTGTACCTCTCCGTGATGCGTTGTCGACGAACTTCGCGAAACGCCGTCACGTCCCGCCAGCGAGTACGGGGTCGGGTTTTTCCTGCGAGAGCGGGACGGGTGTACACGCACAGGAAATCTCATCCTCGCCCGCACACCGGACCACCCTGCACAATCGGGCGAAACGGCGTCGCCGCACCGCAGCCCGGGAAATGCGGGCGTAAACCTCCGCACATCACCTCGAAGGGTCCCGGGCCGCGGCGCGTTCACCCGTCCGGCACCTGCGTGACGGGGCGAGCACCGACCGGTACGCGCGCTCTCCTCGTTCGCTCGCGGCGTGGCGCAACAGCGACGTGACGCACTCTGGACAGGCCGGACCGGTGACTGATCACCACCGGTACCGCACTCTGAAGTGCGGTCGGCACGGGCCTCCGGCCCGGACAGCCGATGGCTCCGGGTGGTGTGGGCGTCACCCCTCCGTGGGGGGCGGGGTGACGATTCCACCCGGAAGGGCTGGGTGCGGCCGGCGGAATCCGCCGACCGCCCCGTACCGGCAGTCCGCATTCAGCGGTCTTCTTCGAAAGAGAGACGGAAAGACTTCTGCGAGCGCGGTGGGGCGGAATTCGACCACCTCGTCGATTCCCCGAATCGGTTCGACCGGGACCGTCTGATTCTTCGGCAACCGCCAAACGGTTACCGGTGCAATAAAGGCCCTGTGACGCACCGCCGAGAACAGGGTTCTTGCTCGACCTCACGGCTCGAAGAACACCCGGCGCCCCCTCAGTGATCCACCGGAGCCAGTGCGCACGGGCCGGCGAGCTCCCCGGCAGCACCCTTGGCACAGTCGTGACATGTCACATCTGCGACATGTCACATCTGCGACACCTGTGGACCGGTGACACGGCGTACGGCGCCGACGGATCCTGCGTACGACGCGTTTCGCCACTCGACCGGCCGGCAGAAGGCAAGCCGCGTCACAAACTCCGGCACACACCAGGGGCGCCCCTGAGTGCCCGTGCCCCCGCAGGTGTGGGCATCGGTCATGTACAGTCCGATATTCAATGATATGTGTGGCCGGCGCGACGCGAGCGTGTCGGCCGGATCCCAAAGGGAGGCTGCGTGCTGGAGGCAGCTGGTCTCACCGCGGTCGAGGAGACCGTCTACCGGCTTCTGATAGCGACTCCGACGGCATCGGCCGACGAGATCGCTGCGCAGACCGGCCTCACGTACGAGCAGGCCGAGGGCGTCCTCGCCGCTCTCGCGACCATGGGCCTCGCCAGTACCACCGACCGGCAGCCGCTCCATTTCACCGCATCGCCGCCCGATGTCGCACTACTGCCGCGTCTGCAGCGCAACGCGGACGCCCTGGACCAGGCGCGGGCCGCGGTCACGGACCTGCTGGAGAGTTACCGCGGCACCCGGCGGCGCCAGGACGCCGGCCAGCTCATCGAGGTCATCACCGGCGCCGAGGCCCTGCGCCAGCACCTGCGCCAGCTCCAGGACAACGCCCGCCACGAGATGCTCTGGTTCTGCAAGGCCCAGTACGTCGCCATGCCGTCGGGCAGTAACACGGCCGAATACGAGGCCCTGGCGCGCGGAGTCCGCTACCGCGTCCTGTACGAACGTGCGTTCTTCGACGACGACGGCGCCGTTGACAACGTTGTTAGCTCCGTCGGCGCCGGCGAGGTCGCCCGGTCGGTACCACACCTTCCCCTGCGGCTCGCCGTAGCCGACCGGACCATCGCCATCTGCCCGCTGGTGCCGGGCGGACCGGCGGGGAGCCCTGTCGAACCCACGGCGGCGTTGCTCCGCGACAGCAGCCTCCTGGAAGCCCTCACCGCCCTGTTCGAGCGCTACTGGGAGGACGCCGTACCCCTGCACGTCAGCGACTCGGGCACGGTCAGCGGCACCGACGACTCCCCCGGAGCGGCACCTCTGCGTGAGACCGACCGGCGGCTGCTGTCACTGCTGATAGCGGGCATCACGGACAAGGCCATCGCGAGCCAGATGGGACTGAGCCGCCGCACGGTCCAGCGCCACATCCAGCACCTCATGACCGTCGCGGGCGCCACCACCCGGATGCAGCTCGCCTGGCAGGCCGCACGTCGCGGCTGGCTCTAGGACCTGTCGCCACCGTGTGATCAGCCCTCGATCCCCCTCTGACGGGTCACGGTCATCCTGGGCTGATGCGTAGATACGGCCATGTCACCTCGTGACCGCCCCCCCCAGGTCCCCTGACCGGGCAAAGGGCTTCCCAGAAGCTCCTGCCGGGGTCCTGGACCTCCACCATCCCTGGCCCCGCTCCCACACCTGCCCGGCATGTGGACCGGAGCCTGCCCCTCCTGCCGACAACCCGCCCCAGGGCAGCCCTACGACACCACATGGCCTGATCCCTCCGGACAACTGCCGTATACAGAAACACAGTTGTGGACATTGGTGGACTTTGCGAGACTCACCCCGCCATCGGGGCGATCACCCGGTGGGTCTGCAGACATCCAGGGGGGACCACATGGAATCCAGCGTGCTCAGAGGCAGTCTGTCGCGTGTCGCCGCCGTCGTCGCGCTCGCCGCCGCCCTGGCCACCGGCTCGACCGGCCTGCTGCCGGTCGGGGAGGCTCACGCCGCTCCGGTGGCCGAGGGAACCTTCGGCTTCAGCGGGGACGAGGGCGACTACATAAGCCAGGGAGAGTCCTACGCCTACGACACGGCCTCGCTGGACCACCTCGATGTCTACGCGAACGCCGACAACAGCGTGGTGTCGTTGTCCGTCGACGGCGCCGGCGGCGACTGGTGGTCCCTGAGTCTCGCCGCGCCCGCCGGCCGTGCTCTGGCTCCGGGGACCTACACCGGCGCGACCCGCCACCCGTTCAACGAGCCGTCCGGACCGGGGCTGTCGCTGGACGGAAACGGCCGTGGCTGCAACACGCTCACCGGCACTTTCACCATCGAAGAGGTCGAGTTCGGTCCTCTGGGATACGTCAAGACGCTCGACGCGACCTTCGAGCAGCACTGCGAGGGAGATGCCGCCGCCGCCCGCGGTGAGGTGCACATCGACAACCCGGCCCCTCCCGCCGTCCTCGACCTCGGCCTCGCCGTGGCGCTGGACGGCACGGCGAGCACTCTGAACGGCAAGGCGACGCTGCACGGCTCGGTCAGCTGCAACAAGCCCGTGCGGGCCGACATCTCGGGAGATGTCACCCAGGTGAAGAAGCGCAAGCTCATCCGGGGCTCGTACGCCACCGTCGTGAACTGCGTACCCGGCGCGCCGGTCGCGTGGTCGGCCAAGGCGGTGCCGACGGGCGACGTCCCGTTCCAGCGTGGTGATGTCGAAGTCGAAGCCCGCGCGACGGCTGTCGACCCGGACTACGACCAGTCCGTCTCCGCCACCGAGACCGTCGCCGTCCACCTCACCCGCGACTGACCGGGAACACCGCGGCGCCGAGGTACCGCACACCCGGCCGTCCGCCCCTCTCACAGGGGCGGGCGGTCCGGTCCGCGCCCCGCGACGCGGACCGGAGGGCATCAGCGCCCGCACGGCCCCGGAGACCTCCAGTGAGCAGTGACCGGACGGACACACCCGACCGGCTGATCAGCCGGTCGAAGAGACACTCTCCTGCCACTCGCCGACGGCCGATGCGCGGTCTCCCCGGCCCAGGCCCCTCCTCGGTGCCGTGGGAGTTTCTCGGCCGTGCGGTTGGACCGGGACCCGGTCAACGCCCGTTCCTCCGCGTGAGGGACGCGTTGAGGCACGTGGCGAAGCCGCACCAGGCGGCGTAGGGGATCAGCGCCAGACCGGCGGCACGGTCGGCGCGTGCCGTACGGGCGATCAGCTCGGCGTTGCTCACGTCGAGCAGTGCGGTCCCCACCAGGCCCGCCTTCGTGCTCCGCAGACGGAAGAACAGCACGGCCCACGTCGTGTTGAGCGTGAGGTTGACACCGAGACTGACGGCCAGGGCCCTGCGGTCCTCGGCCCGGGCCGCGAGAAGGGCTCGGCCACCGGCCCAGGCGATACTCGCGTAGAGCGGGGTCCAGACCGCTCCGAAGGCCCAGGCGGGCGGCTGCCACGAGGGCTTGGACAACGACCGGTACCAACGGGTGTCCGGGGCGACCGCCCAGCTCCCGCCAGCAGCGGCCACCGTCACCGCCGCCGCGGAGCGCACATAGACCTTCCAGCGGCCCGACGACGGCCGCCGCTCGCCTTCTCCCATGAGCCTCATGCAACTACCCCTACCCGCTCCGGCCCGGGTGACAGCCTCGGCGAACCGGTCGCCGCCCCGGGACGCACGAGTACTCCCCCGGCGCTGTGTCCACCGCCGGGTGCGGCGGCCGGGCGCGCCGATTTGCGCTGGAGTGCACTCCAAGGGACACCATCGGACATCGCTGCTCCGACATCGTGCCGGAGGTGCGGTCCTCCCGAGCGGCCCAGGCCGCGCTGACGATTGCGAGTGCCCTCATGACAGACAAGACCGTGGTGATCACCGGGACCTCCAGCGGCATCGGTCTGGAGACCGCCGTCCGCGCCGCTCGCTCCGGATGGCGTGTCGTCGCCACGATGCGCGATCTGGGCAAGGCGGACGCGCTGCGGGAGGCGGCGGCCGCCGCGGGCGTGACCGAGCGGGTCGAGGTCCGGCGCCTGGACGTGACCGACCCCGGCTCGGTGGCGGAGTGCCTGGCGGCGGTCGCCGCCGCTCACGGAGCCCTGCACGCGCTGGTCAACAACGCGGGCTCCGGACACGTGGGCACGCTGGAGATCGACGGGGTCGACGCGGCCAGGCGGGTCATGGAGGTGAACTTCTTCGGCGTGCTGAACGCGACCGCCGCCGCCCTGCCTCATCTTCGTGCTTCCGGCGGCCGGGTGCTCACCGTCACGAGTGTCGGCGGAGTCGTGGGGCAGCCTTTCAACGAGGCGTACTGCGCGGCCAAGTTCGCGGTCGAGGGGTACATGGAGTCCCTGGCGCCCGTCGCGGCCACCGTGGGCGTGCGGGTGACGCTGGTCGAGCCGGCCGCTGTCGCCAGCGAGTTCGTCGCCAACGTGGGCATCCCCGACGACCGGAACGAGCTGCTGGAGCGCATGGGGCCGTACACCCCGGCCCTGGACGCCTATCTGGTCCGTACCGCCGGAGCGTTCGCGCACGCCCAGTCGGCGGGTGACGCCGCGGCGGCGGTCGTCGAGGCGCTCGACGCGCAGGAGCCGCCGGTTCGGGTCCAGACCTCGGACGCCGCGCGCACGTTCATCGCCCCGAAGCTGGCGGACCCCGACGGCTCCCGCGTCCTCGGCATGACCAGCACCTGGGTGGCCTGACCGCCCGGCGGGAGCCGCTCCGCTCCGGTTACGGAAGCGCGTGCAGCGGGGCGTGATTGGCCTTGAACATGCGTTCCCCCGCACGACGGAGAGTGAAGTCCCGCAGGAAGGTGGGAAGGTTGCGGGCCTTGTCGCGGCGGTGGTTCTGGGAGACCACCCAGGCGACTCGCTCACCCCTGCGGGCCTGGAACGCCGCGAGTGCCGCCGAGACGTCCTGCGTCGTCCCGAGCGAGTCGGCGAGGACCACGGCGTCCTCGATCGCCATGGCGCCGCCCTGGGCCATGCTCGGGGAGAAGGTGTGGGCCGCGTCACCGATCAGGGCGACGCCCGGGTGCGTCCATACCGTGTTGTCGCTCTCGCGCAACGCGGCGAAGTGGGCGTCCGCCCCCTGCTCCAGCAGGCGCGGGACCGGGCCGCCGAAGTCGGCGAAGAGCGTGCGCCAGTCACCTGCCGGAGCGGTCGCTGCCGCACTGTTGATGTCGGCGTAGCAGTAGACCCGGCCGGCCCCCAGCTGCACCGTGAGGAACGTCCTGCCCCGGTCGCCCAGGCGCGCGGTCCAGTCCGTGATGCCGGGGATCGTGGTGTCGTCGGCGATGAACCGCCAGCACACCTGCCCGAGGAACCGGGGCTCGGGGCCGCCGAAGCGGGAGCGGCGTACGGCGGAGTTGATGCCGTCCGCCCCGACCACCAGGTCGTAGGCGCGGGTGGCTCCGTCGGCGAACGTGACGGTCCCGTCGCGGTCCACCTCCGTCACCGCCGTGTCGTGACGCACGATCGCGCCGTCGACGGCTCTGCGCAGCACCTGGTGCAGTTCGGCCCGGGTGATGGCCAGACAGGGACCGACCTCGCCCCAGATCCGCCCGACGTCGAACGCGGCGAGCGGACGGCCTCGGTGATCGAGAAGGCTCTGTCGGGCCACAGGAGATGCCAGAGCCGCTACCTCGTCCCCCACGCCGATGGTCCGGAGCGCCCGGACGGCGTTCGCCGGGAGGTAGATCCCCGCACCGAGGGTCTGGGCGGATTCCGCCCGCCGCTCGACGACGTCGGCGGAGAACCCCCGGTCGAGGAGCGCCTTGGCCAGAGCCATGCCGGAGATTCCGGCTCCGGCGATCAGAATGCGAGGACTGCTCACAGTGGGTCATCCTTCAGCAGCGGTCGACAACGGCTAGGTGCGGCCGGAGCCGCGCGGACGCGTGGCGGTGGTCGACCGGCGCCGTGCGGCCCCCGGGTCGTGCCTGCCGGGCGGCTTGCTCGTACCACCGCTTACTCCACGAATCGGTCCACACAGACCACGAGCCGCGAACGCCGAAAGTTCAACGCGCGACTTTTCGCCGGTGCAGCGAGGGCTCTCGTCAGACGTCCTCCGCCTCTTCCGGCGCGAGCACCAGCAGCAGTTGCCGGATCTCGACGAGCAGTCCGCCACTGACCGCGATGGTCGCGGTGTCCGCCTGGCCTCGCAGTCCCCCGAGCATTTTCCGGTAGAGCGCCGACGCCTCGGCAGCGTGCCGCCGGGGAGCCTCGGGGTGGTGGCCCTCGCTCCGGGCCAGCCGCTCGGCCTGTTCCGCGCACAGGTGCGACAACGAGTCGGCCAGGTCGGCGTAGTCGCTCGCGAATCTCCCGGGAGGCGCGGACAGGGGCTGGGAGCGGGCAGCGATACCGGACAGCGTGCGGGTGAGAGCGGCGAGGTGGTGGACCGTGTCCTGCCAGCGACGGTCGAGGTCCGGCGAGGGACAGCACGTCCGGTGTCCCCTGCGCAGGCGGCGGCCGGGGTTCAGGCGCGTGCTCTCGGCGGAGCGCCACCGCGCCCGGGCGACGGCCCGGACGCCGCTGTGCAATCTGCCCGCCCTGTCCTCCCACGCGTCCGTGTCGGCAGCGTCCCACGGCCCCCGCAGACCGGCGGCGACGGCGTGCAGGAGATCCGCGCATTCCAGGGCCAGGGAGTGCAGGTTGGCGCGGACATCGTCGAGTCGCAGGGGCGGCAGGACGAAGGCGTTGACCGAGAGGCCGATGATCGCTCCGATCAGCGTCTCCAGAAGACGGTGGCCTATCTGTCCTGGTTCGTAGGATCCGTAGGCGATCACGAGGAGGGCTGTGGTGGCGCCGTAGACGCCCTGGGCGCCGAGCCTGCTGTAGCCCGCGATGAGCATGAGCGGAGGCAGCGAGACGGCCATCGCCGGCAGGGTGCTCCCGCCGCTGAGATACATCGCCGCGGAGGCCCAGACCGCGCCTGCGGAGATGATCGCCAGTTGCTGTGCGCCGGCGCGCAGCGATCTGTAGACGGTCGTGTCGACGAGAACCAGCGCCGTCCAGGGGGCCATGAGGGCCATGGGGCTCTCGATCCAGAAAGCGGCCAGTGCCCAGGCCGCCATGGCCGCTCCGGCCGCCTTGAGCGCCTGGACGGCGGTCGCTCGTTCGGGTCCGGAGTGATGCACGGCTCGGCTCGTGCTCCGCCGCACGGCTGCGGCCTCGTATCCCGCCTGCCGCCGGACGGCACTCACCCATCTGCGCACCACTGCCCGCTCCCGCACATCACCCGTCGGCGCATCAGCCCTGTCAAGGGGGGCTGGTTACCCGTCAGGCACCCTTCATGCCTTCGCCGTACTTCCGCCACACGGTGCGGATACGACGGCGGGATCGCGGTGCGGGTGATCTCGGTGTGTTCGGTGGGGCGGGGGTGCGCCGGATGTGACCGGTACGGTCCTGCGGACGTCAGGCGGGATCCGGCGCGCGAGGCCGGCTGCCCGGAGTTCCGCGGGCGGCGCCCGGCTCAGCGTTCGGCGATGAGTTCCCCCAGGCGCAGTTCGAGTTCGCCTGGCTGCTGCATACCCCGCTCGAGCAGCCGACGGATGCGTTCGGCCGCTTCCGGCCAGGTGAGCGACGCGCGGAACGTGTTCTGACCCGCCACCAGATCCGCATCGGCCGGCAGGGTCGTCCGGTCGATGAGGCCCTTCACCTCGGCCAGCGGCTTCCGGTCGAAGGACGCGATGCGCGTGGCGACCCGGTCCACGTAGGCGTCCAGTTCGGCGTCGGGCAGCGCACGGTTGATCCAGCCGTAGCGCTCTGCCGTCTCCGCGTCGAAATCGTCGGCCGCCGCGATGATCTCCAGCGCACGCCCGCGGCCCACCAGCAGGGGAAGCCGCTCCGTGGATCCGCCGCCCGGAGTGATCCCGGCTCCCACCTCCGGCTGCCCCAGAACGGCCTTCTCCCTGCTGGCGAAACGCATGTCGCAGGCCAGGGTGAACTCGTTGCCGACCCCGCGTGCTCGGCCGCGGATCGAGGCGATGGTGATGACGCGGGAACGAGCCATGCGCGCCGCGGTTTCAAGCCAAGGCGGTCCCGCGTAAGGCTCCTTGGGGGGCACGAGGTCGAAGTGCGCGAGGAAGAAATCGGGATTCGCGCTGTCGAAGACCACGACCTTCAGGTCGTCATCCGCTTCCATCCGGTCGACCAGATCGGCGAGCGCCGCGAACGCGTCGAAGGTCACCAGGTTGATCGGTGGACTGTCGAAGGTCACGCGCCAGTACGACGCCGACCGCTGCACCACCCTGAACGTGGAAGACGTAGCCATGCGCAGCATCCTATGCACACATTTGCCCCCTTCATCGCGTTCTGTATCACATACTTCCGCGGTGTTGCGACGTCGCCCGCCCGACGAAGCTCCGGTCCTGACGGCGAGGCCGGCCCTGTGGCGGACCGGGACCGAGCGGGCGGGCGGCATGCGTCTCCACGAGCGTCCACGCCGCGCCCTCACACGGCAGGAGCGCGGACCGTGGTAATCGACAGAGATGCCTATCAATCCCTCAAGTGCCGCGAACCGGCCGTCGCGCTTCAGCCGGCTCCACCGCATGATCGGCCACTCCGCAGCGGGGCGCGGATGGCGGAGGGGGCGTGAGCTCGAACTGGGCCAGCGGGCCCTGGGCTTCGCCGCGCTCGGATTCCTGACGCTCGTTCCCCTCCTGATCATCGTCTCCGCGGCGGACCGGCACGGGCAGGGGTTCGCCCAGTGGCTGGGCCAGGCACTCGGTGTGTCCGCGGCCTCCAGGAAGTATGTCGAGAAGTTGTTCGCACTGCCCGGTCAGGCGCTTCAGACCACGACCGCCTTCGGCCTCGCCGCACTCGCGGCGTTCGGGCTGAGCTTCGGGTCGGCGGTACAGACCGGCTACGAGAAGGTCTGGGACCTGGTACCGGCCAGGTGGTGGACGACATGGCGCCATCTGGCGTGGCTCTGTGTGTTCGCCGGATACGTCTTCGTGTCCGCCACGACCAGGCTGCTCCACAAGCCGCCCCTGGGCGGGGTGCTCGCGTCGGCGAGCGCCGTCCTCTTCTTCTGGTGGTCCCAGCGCCTGCTGCTGGGCGGCAGGGTCCGCTGGAGTGCGCTTCTGCCAGGAGCGGTGCTCACGGTGGTCGGGCTGCTCGGTCTCCGTGTCTTCTCCAGGATCGTCTTCACTCCGCTGATCGCTTCCAGTACCGCCAGCTACGGCCCGGTGGGAACAGTCCTGATCCTCCAGTCCTGGCTGGTCGGGGTCGGCGTCGTCGTGTTCGGAGGAGCACTGGTCGGCCGCCTCCTTCATGAGGAACTTCCCCGCGTGTCCGACGTGGTGCGGCGGCGGAGATGACCCGGCGGCGCTCTCGGATTCCGGGGCCCGGGTTCCGGGGGGCCGGGTTGCGGGGGGCGAATTCCGGGGAGGTCGGGTTCCGAGGGAGGCCGGATTGCGGGCCTCGGGTTCCGGTGCTCGGGCTCGGGCTCGGGGCTGTGGTCCAGCCCCCGGACCCGAGCCGGCACCCGGCCCGGCGGACAGCGCCCGCCGGGCCACGCCCGTCCTGTGTCCGGGCGCACGAGGGGCCGCGCCTCAGGCCGCGGTCACCAGGCGGCGGCTGAGGACCTCGTCGGCCAGGCCGTAGGCCACCGCCTCCTGCGCGGTGAGGACCCTGTCCCGGTCCGTGTCCGCGCGGAGCGTCGCGACGTCGTGCGGCGTGTGCCGGGCCAGGACCTCTTCGACCTGCGAGCGGACCCTCTGCATCTCCGCGGCGTGGAGCCGCAGATCGGAGACGGTGCCCTGCTGACCGCCGCTCGCCGGCTGGCCCAGCAGCACACGGGAGTGCTCCAGGACGAACCGCCGGCCCGGGTCCCCGCCTGCCAGCAGGACCGCCGCGGTCGAAGCGGCCTGACCGACGCAGAACGTCGCGATGGGGGCCGACACGAAGCACATCGTGTCGTAGATCGCCATCAGCGAAGTAGAGGATCCGCCAGGTGAGTTGAGGTAGATCGCGATCTCGGCGCCGGGGTTCGCCGACTCCAGGTGGAGCAGTTGGGCGATGACGACGTTGGCGACCCCGTCGTCGATCTCCGTGCCGATGAAGATGATCCGCTCGGACAGGAGGCGGCTGAACACGTCGTAGGACCGTTCCCCCTGGGGGGTGCGCTCGACGACGCTCGGAATCGTGTACTGGCCCATGTCAGAGTCCCATCCGTCGTCGTGAGGCGGCCGGCCGTACGGTGTCGAGCGATACGACGACGTGGTCGACCATGCCGTAGGCCTTGGCCTCCTCCGCCGTGAACCACCGGTCCCGGTCGCCGTCCCGGGAGATCGTGTCCGCGGACTGTCCCGTGTGCGCCGCGGTGATGCGCTCGACCGCCCGCTTCGTGAACTCCAGGTTCTCCGCCTGGATCGCGATGTCGGAGGCGGTTCCGCCGATCCCGGCCGACGGCTGGTGCATCATGATCCTCGCGTTCGGCAGGACGAAGCGCTTGCCTTTCGTACCGACGGTGAGCAGGAACTGGCCCATGGACGCGGCGAACCCCATGGCGAGGGTGGAGACGTCGTTCGGGACGAGCTGCATCGTGTCGTAGATGGCCAGCCCGGCCGTCACGGACCCGCCGGGGCTGTTGATGTAGAGGCTGATGTCGGTGCGGGGGTCCTCGGCCGAGAGGAGCAGCAGCTGTGCGCAGACCCTGTTGGCGGAGACCTCGTCCACCTGGGTCCCGAGGAAGACGATCCGCTGGGCGAGGAGCTGTGCCGCGAGGTGGTCGTCGTAACGTGTCGCGGGCGTGTCCTCGTCGGCGGCGCGTGGGCGGTGGGCGGGATGGGACGGCATGCGGGCCTCCTCGTGGTGGGCGGCCGTCTCGGCCGCGGTCCCTCCACACTTGTCCGTCCGGGCCCGTGGAGTCACCGGTCTCTGCCTGCGGCAGATTCGCCACGGGCAGAGCGTTCCACGGATCGGGCGGCGGTCGCACCGGGTGGCTCTTGCCGGCGGACCCACCGCCCGGCAGCGGAGTGACTGTTCGACCGTCACCGCGTCACCGGTGGAGACCACTTTCTCGTCGTCGCCGAGCCGAGGTACGCCCACCGCCGGCTCCCGGTCGTCGACGCCTTCACGGTCGCGCGCAGGTGCCCCTGGGCGCCGCTCGTACAAGAAGCCCGGCGGCGCCGACCACACGGTCACGACGGCCACGACAGCGGCACCTACGACAACTCGTCGTCGAACACCCCTCACTGAGCCGGGACCACACGCGGGGAAAACCCGTGGGAAGCCGGTCGCCGCTGCGGAAGGATCGGTGCCCGTGCCCCTGATACTCCCGCCCCGCCTCACCGCCTCCGCCCGTGTGCTCCGTGACACCGCCCGGCGGCGGGGTCTGCCGACCGTGCAGTTGCCGGACCATGGGGTACCGGAGGGACTGCGCGCCCCGGAGGCCCACCTGCACGCCGGCCCCGCCTTCGCCGACGCCGTTGCGTCCGCTCTGGGGGTAGCCCCGCTCGAAGCTCCGGCCGACTGGCTGGCGCGGTTGCCGGCGGCGTTCGTCCAGCGTGAGATCCGGGCGATGCCCATCCGCGAGGCGTACGGCCTGCGGCGCCCGGCATTCGTGAAGTCGCCCAACGACAAGAGCATTCCGGCGCTGGTCTACACGGACGGGTCCCGGTTGCCGGGGCCCGACGCCGTCGATCCGGAGACGACGGTGCTGGTGAGCGACATCGTCGCCTTCGAGGCGGAGTACCGGCTCCACCTGCTCGACGGGCGGGTTCACACGGGCAGCCGGTATGCCACGGCCGGACGTCTGGACCTCGGCCCGCTCTCCGCCTCGGCGCGTACTTTCGCATCGGAGGTGCTCGGCGCGGTCGGGGACACCCTGCCGTCCGCGATCGTCGTGGACGTCGGGGTCGTGGACCCGGGCCGGTGGGCGGTCATCGAAGCCAACGCTGCCTGGGCCAGCGGGTTTTACGCGGCCGATCCGGACCGCGCACTGGACGTGGTCCTCAGGGCCGCCGGACCGGCGGCCTCCCTGCCGGAACGGGACGGACACTTCGTCAGACGCGTGGCCTGACCCGCGCCGCTTCGTCAGACCCTGAACCCGCGTCGCCGCGGGGGCGCCGCACCCGGCGTGGTCCGGCCCCCTTCGCCGCAGGCACCCCGTACCCGGCGTGGCGCGCGGCCGGACTGCCGTGGACGATCCCTTCGCGCGAGGGGAAAACGATCAGGTCACGAGCGCGATCGCCCCTCCGGCCGAGCGGGCGACTCCCACGCCCGCTCGTGCGCGAGCGTCCGGTCTCCTTCGCTCCTCAGCCGGTCGTCGCCCAGAGCGATCCCGTCGGCCCTCTTCTTCATCCCGACCAGCTGTCGGATCCTGTGCGCGACGATGGCCGCCGTCCTGCTCATCGATCTCTCCCGGTGCTACGTGTGCGTGTGTGCCGGTGTCGCGCCCGTCCACTTCGTCCGCGGCGGGCCCGACGCCCACTCCAGCGTGCCACAGACTGTCCGGTTTCTACCGTTTCGGTGGATCACGGACCACGTGCGGCCCGGGTCTCGCGGTCTGCCGACGGGGCCTGCGTGGCGCGCACCTGCTGCCGACCGGGCGCGGGCACGGCGCGCCTCTGCCGCCTGGCAGGGCACCGGTGGAGGATCGGTGAGCAGCGCCCGAGAGGCGTGTCACCCGGCACCGCACCACGAGGTGGAAGGTTCTGACATGCGACTGACAGACGACCTGTTGTTCCGGTCCGCCGCCGACCGGGCACGAAGCCTCGCCGGTGACGGCGGCCCTCGCTACGCGCCGGGCGCGCCATGAGCGCCGGTACGGGCACCGGTGGCGCGGACGGCGGCCGCTACGGCGAGTCCGTCTTCCGCCCGGAGCAGGCCGGAGAGGGAGAGCGCATCGACTTCGGGGCCCTCGCCTACGACGACGTCACCATGGCCCGGCTGCGCGCCCTCGGGGCGGGCCCCGGGTGGCGCTGCCTCGACGTGGGCGCAGGGACCGGAACGGTCTCCCGACGGCTGCTGCGGGATGCGGGGGTGGCGAGTGTGCTCGCGGTGGACCGCGACGTGCGGTTCGTCGGTGCGCGGCCGGTGCCGGGACTCGAGGTTCTGGAGGCCGACGTCACCTCGCCGGGCTTCGTCAGGGGGCGGTTCCAGCTCGTCCACGCGCGCTTCGTCCTTATGCACCTGCCGCAACGCGACCGCTTGGTTCCGGCGCTCGCCGAACTCGTCGCGCCCGGCGGTGTCCTGGTCCTCAGCGATGCCGTCGACCTCACGGGCGACCGGGCGCCGCACACGCCGTACACGACGGCGATGCGGGCCATGTGGCGGGGACTGCGGGCCACCATCGGCACCGACGTCACCTCGGGGCCGTCGTACCCACGGCTTCTGCGCGATGCGGGACTCGGATCCGTGGCCGCCGAGATCCACGTCCCGCCGCTGCTGCCGGGCAGCGCCATCAGCCGCTTCTGGGCGGACACGTGGGAGCGCAGCAGAGCGGCGATGACCGCCACGGGTCTCGTCGACGACCAGGCGGTCGACGAGGCGGTCCGTTATCTGGGGAGCGACGAGTGCGCCGCGGTGTCGGCCGGCATGCTCACCGCCTGGGGACGGAAGAGCGACCACGTCACCTCCGGGCCCCGCGCCTTCCCTCAGCCGTCCCCGGACGAGGACCGAGCGGAGTGACACCGAGGGCTGCCGACGGCGACCACGGCGGTCACGAGGTCGCTGCCTGGATGTCGTCGAGGTGGTTCTCGACCCACGACCGCAGTTGCCCGAGGGGTTCGGCCACGCTCTCGCCGAGCGCGGTCAGGTTGTACTCGACGTGAAGGGGAACCGCCGGATAGATGGTCCGGGTGACGAGCCCCTTCTCCTCCAGGCGTCGAAGCGTGCTGGTCAGCACCTTGGGGCTGACGCCCTGCAGACGCCGCTGGAGTGCGCCGAACCGTTGAGGGCCGCCCTCCATCGCCCCGATGGCCAGGGCGGACCACTTGTTGGCCAGCAGGTCGAGCACCTCACGGCACGGGCATTGCGCCGCGTAGACATCATGATGCTCGTGCGCGTCGTTGCTGCAGGTCATGGACATCGGGCGGTCCTCGTCCTCGGTACGGATCCCTCCGTACTACCCATCGGGAAGTACGTGCCCTTGCAGGTTACTGCCACCTCGGCGATAGCGTTAATCCGTCGATCACCACCAGGCCGGCGCTTCCCGTGACCGCACGGCACCACGGACCGTCCCGGGTCACCCCGGGGCAGCCGCCCACCGCACGTTCCGGCCCCCACAAGGAGCAGAAGAACCATGAGCGCAGCAGAAGGCACGACGATGCGCGCGGTCGTGTACCGCAAGAGCCTGCCCGTCCAGGACCACGAGAGCCTCCTGGACGCCGAGCTGCCGGTACCGCGCCCCGGCCCGCACGACCTCCTGGTCGAGGTCGAGGCGGTCGCGGTCAACCCGGTGGACTACAAGGTGCGGCAGAACAACGATCCCGGAGGGGAAGCAAAGATCCTGGGCTGGGACGCGGCGGGCACCGTGGTGGCGGTGGGCGAGGCGGTGGAGCGCTTCCGGGTCGGCGACGACGTGTTCTACGCGGGCGCGGTCGACCGTCCCGGCTCGAACGCCCAGTACCAGGCGGTCGACGAGCGGATCGTGGGCCGCAAGCCCGCCACCCTGTCCTTCGCGGAGGCGGCGGCACTGCCGCTGACCTCGCTCACCGCCTGGGAGGGTCTGTTCGAGCGCTTGGGCCTGCGCGTGGGGGCCATGGAGCAGCACGGCGCGCTCCTGGTGACCGCGGCGGCGGGCGGAGTCGGCGCCATGGTCGCGCAGCTGGCGCGGGCCCTCACCAGCCTGACGGTCGTCGGCACCGCCTCGCGTCCCGAGAGCGCCGAGTTCGCCCGCCGGATGGGCGTCGACCACGTGGTCGACCACCACCGGCCGCTGCCCGGCCAGGTGGCGGAGGTGGTCCCGGGGGGGGTCGACTACGTCTTCAGCACGGCCGGCACCGACCGCAACCTCGCCGCCTACGCCGAGATGCTGAACCCGCACGGCCGGATCGTCGCGATCGACGACTTCGGCGCCGTGGAGATCGGTGCGCTGAAGTCGAAGAGCATCTCCTTCCACTGGGAGCTGATGTTCACCCGCTCGCTGTACCGGACCGGGGACCAGGTCACACAGCACCACATCCTCACGCAGGTCGCCCGGCTCGTGGACGCGGGCATCCTCACCACCACGGCCACGACCGATCTGGGGACCATCAACGCCGCTCACCTGCGGGAGGCCCACGGTGTCCTCGAATCCGGAAAGGCGATCGGCAAGATCACGCTCACCGGTTTCTGAGCAGGCGACGCGGCTGAGCGCATCCCCACCGGGGGCGACCGCCCGGCACCGGACGGGCCCCCGGTGCCGGGCGCTCACCGCAGGGATCCGTCCAGGACGGCTCGCCCGAGCCGGGTCCTGTGGTGCAGCACGCGCACGCCCTGGCGTTGCGAGAGCAGGAGCCCCGCCTCGCGGAGCACGGTGGCGTGCCGGCTGGCCGTGGACGGTGCGAGCCGCAGGGCCGCGGCGATGTCCATCGTCGTCATCGGACGGTCCAGCATGCGCAGGAGCTCGGCCCGCGAGGCACCGATCAGCTGCGCCACCGGGGCGTCCGAGCCGTCCCGTCGGCGTTCGAACCAGCCGGGTGCGGGCGAGAGCGGGTGGACGAGGACCGGGGGCAGCTCCTCGTCGACGAGTGCGAGCGGGGCGCGTACGCAGAAGAAGGCCGGGACGAGCGTCAACGACCTTCCGTGCAGCGAGAGTTCGCGGTTCACCGGGTAAGGGGCGCGCAGCAGCCGGTCGCGGTAGTGCCATCCGGGCAGTTGGTCGTATCCGGTGAGGAGTCCTTCGGCCCCGTGGGCGAGGACGGCCTGGGCGCGTACGGTCCGGTCCGCCGCGGCCTGCGCGCCGATGGCGGGCAGATAGGGCTCGACGGCGACCCGGTGATAGGCGCGCAGGGCCGACCCGAGGCGCCGCAGCGCCTCCGGGCACCCGTCGGCGAGCGGTCGTACGTCGGCGGGGACCGGGCGGCCGGAATGGGCGTGCAGCCGGGTGAGTTCGGCGCGCAGCCTGCGCCGGGGCGTGGACAGCAGCCGGTCGAGGCCGGTGTCGAGATCGGTGTCCCCGCGGCCGGGTGTCAGGAAGTCGGGGAAGTAGGAGCCGTCCGGGCACAGCCGTGTCAGCGCGCGGGTCACGGACACGAGACC
Source organism: Streptomyces sp. NBC_00178 (assembly GCF_036206005.1). Lineage (NCBI taxonomy): Bacteria > Bacillati > Actinomycetota > Actinomycetes > Kitasatosporales > Streptomycetaceae > Streptomyces > Streptomyces sp. NBC_00178. Next base: position 7,077,704 of record NZ_CP108143.1, on the reverse strand, counting down.
GGCCATCCGCAGGGCCGCCCCCACCTCGCGGCGCCAGGCTCCGAACGTGAGGGGCGCCTGCCGGTCCTGGAGGAGGTGGAGGCTCAACGCGGTCTCCCACAAGGGGTCCACGCGGGACGCGACGCGCAGGCCGGTCAGTTCCCGGCTCGTGAACTCCACCCGCAGCACTGCGCACCCCCGGTGGTCACAGACGCTCACCGGCGCCTGCCCATCCGGCACTCTACGCGCATCACCGACATGACGCATGCATGTCAGGATTCTGGGTCGGCGCCCCACGGGTTCGGCCGGAATGCGAGGGCGGCCCGGCCGGAAACCCCCGGCCGGGCCGCGTCCGTTCATCGTGCGGAGTCAGCAGAGCGGCACGCCGGGCAGTTGCGCGGCCGGGTGGTCGATGTAGATGTTGCTGATGAAACCGTTCTGGTCACGCAGTTTGCTCCACCAGTTGTTGCTGTACCCCTCGGCGTTGACGGTGTCACCCTGCTTCTGGCACAGGACCCGCACGGCGGTGGGTCCGGCGAGGGTGGTGACGACCGGAGCACTCACACGGGCGTCGGCCCGGACGTTGACCCCGCTGCCCCAGGTGTTGAACGGATAGCCGCTGCCACCGCAGCCGTTGTCGCTGGTCAGGTACGCCTGGTTGTAACTGCCGGGGTAGGACAGGCCCGCACCGTTGATGACGATGTTCTGGCCCACGCCGTTCAGCAGCTGCTCGTAGTGGATGTGCGCCCCCGAGGAGTTGCCCGTGCTGCCCGTGACGCCGATCTGCTGCCCCTGGGCGACGGACGCGCCGCTCGGTACGGAGTACGCGGAGAGGTGGAAGTAGTAGGTCGTCCAGCCGCCGCCGTGGTTGATGGCTATGTAGTTCCCGGCTCCACTCGGCTGTGAGTACCGAGTGGCGGTCCCGGCGGCCGAGGCCAGCACCGGTGTGCCGGCGGTGGCGCCGCCGTCGGAGCGCACGAAGTCCAGCGCCCGGCGCACCTCGGCCGAGTGGTGGCTGTACGTCCAGCGCTGGCCGCACGGGAAGGGCGCCTTGAAGACGGGCGCGGCCGTCACGCCCGACCCGGCGGCCTGGGCCGGAACGGCCGACATCCCGGCCATCGCCAGGACGGCCGCGGCGAGCAGAGCCGGAAGACGTCTGATGAACCTCACGAATGCTCCTAGGGGGGAAGGGCCCGGACCGGATCCGGGTGAAGGCGCGGTGAGACGTCGGGAACGTAACGGCGGCCCGCTTCGCTGACAAGCACGGGACGGTCTTCTTCGACCAGGAACGAATTGCTTGCGCCACCGGGCGGGTCGCACCACCGTGGCGGCCACCTGCCACAGCGCCGCCGGGCCGCCGCCCCGGTGCGCCCGTGCCTCAAGGAGCCCCCACTCCCATGCCGCCCCCACAGCCGACTCGCCGCCTCTCGCTTCTCGCTGCCGCTCTCACGACCCTCGGCCTGCTGATCGTCGCGTGCACCGGGCACGCGACGGCCGCGCCCTCTGGACCGCCGTCGTCCGCCGCCGGCGACACCCACCTCGCGTCACGCCTGTCGGAGGTGACGGATCCCGGCAGTTCAGGGCGGCACGCGCTCCGCCCCGGCGCCGGGACGGGCGTGACCATTCCGGCGGACGTCGTCGCGGGTGTGGCCGTGTTCGACCGGCTCACCGGACGGTTCACCGAGTCGCACAATCCGGACCGGGCCTTCCGCTCCGCGTCGGTGGTCAAGCTGCTGCTGGCGCTGGACTACCTGTGGAACCGGGGCCCTGCCTACGACCCTCCCCAGGCGGACCGGGACCGTCTCGCCGTGATGCTGAGCAGCAGTGACGACGCCGCCGCGAGCCACTACTGGTCCACCGGCGGCGGCAGCGCGGTGATCGCCCGCATGGTGCCCCGGCTGGCACTCACCGGCACCGTCCCGCCGCCGGCGGCCTACCCCGGCTACTGGGGCTACACGGCGACGACCGCCGCGGACACGGTCCGCGTGTACCGCTACCTCCTCGACACCGCCCCGGCGCCCGTACGGGAACTCGTCCTCGGGGCACTGCACCGGTCCACCCGCTGCGCGACGGACGGCTTCGACCAGGGCTTCGGTCTGCCTTCCGCCTTCGAGGCGCCGGGCGCGGTCAAGCAGGGCTGGTCGGGCTTCACTTCGGGCGGTTGCACCCCGGCGCCGGCCCCGGCCGTAGGGTACGGTCCTGCGTCCGGTGCGGCCGTCGACGCGCACGCGTCGGCGGACAAGGGCACGGCTTCCGGCTCGGGCTCAGGCTCGGGCGGACCGGAGGCTCCCACCGGAGCCGTCGGACCCTCCGCGCCTGCCCCTGCCCCTGCCGCCGCGCCCTCGCTCGACCTGACGTCCGAGGCGCTGCACACGACAGGGACCGTGGGACCCGACGACCGGACGATCGTCGCCGTCCTCACCCTCCATCCCGACGGCACGCCGTACGGGAGCGCGTACAGCAAGGTCACTGCGCTCGCCGGCTCCCTGAACGTCCCCGGAGCCGTACGCCCCGCCGGCACCCGGTTCACCACCTGGGGAAGCGGTGTCCGTGTGCGTTCCGCTCCCACCACCGCGTCCGCCGCCCTCACGACCCTGCCCGCCGGAGTGGACGTCCTCGTGCGGTGCCAGCAGCAGGGCGGCCTCGTGTCCGTCCCGCCGTACACCAACGACTGGTGGGCCTTTCTGCCGCAGTACGGCGGCTGGATCACGAACATCTACGTCGAATCCCCCGGCAACACGCTCCCGAACGTGGCCCGTTGCCCGTAGTTGCCCGTAGTTCCCCCCTCCCCCCACCGACCAGGAGACCTTCCGTGCGACGCACCCAGAGATCGAACTCCCCCGCCCAAACCGCCCGCCGCGGGCCGGCCATCGCGGTCTCCGTGCTGGCCGTCGTCGCGCTCACCCTCACCGCCGACCCCGCCGCCGCCCGTGACGCGGCCGCGGCCGACGCTCCGCTCGGGGCCGTCCGCTGGCGGGCCGACCTGTCCGCACCCACCGGGGGCGAGAGCAACATCAGCCGCACCGGCGGTGCGCTGCACCTTCGGGACGCCGGCCTGCGACCGGCATCCTCCCGCTCCGCCCGCGGGCAGGGCACGGTCCTGTCCCCCGTGCGGGATCTGGGACGCGCGGTGAACCTGATCACCGCCGACCTCGACGCCGGCGTCCCCCACGGAGCCCAGGTCGCCGTCGACGTGCGGGGGCGGGACGGGCTGGGCAGGTGGACCGAGTGGCGCGAGGCAGGCGACGGCACCCCGGCCCGGCTGCCGCGGGCGGTCACCCGTGTACAGGCGCGGATCACCCTGGTCTCCGCGCCGGACGGCACCGCGCCGGCCGTCCGGGCCCTGGACCTGACCGCCGCACTCGGTGACGCGCCCCAGGAAGCCGCGGCGGCCGAGGCCTTCACGACCAGCGTCTACGCGACACGGGAAGGGCTGGTCGGCGGCACCACGGCCAACGGGCACGTGATCGTCGCCAACGACCACTTCGTGGCGCTTCCCTCCCGGCGGGGCCTCTCCCCGAAGGGCAGCGGCCAGTACTCGGTCCGCGTGTGCGGACCCGTCCGCTGCGAAACCGCTCCGGTGTGGGACGTCGGGCCGTGGAACACCCGCGACGACTACTGGAACCCGTCCTCGGTCCGCGAGACGTTCAAGGACCTGCCGCAGGGGAGGCCCGAGGCGCAGGCCGCCTACCAGAGCGGGTACAACGGCGGGCTGGACGGGTCCGGGCGCCGGGTGCTCAATCCGGCGGGCATCGACCTCGCGGACGGCACGTTCTACAACGTCGGCCTGAACAACAACGGCTGGGTCACCGTCACCTATCTGTGGACCGGCGGCGGCGCGCCGACCAAGTCCTTCCCGACCTGGGGCACCGACGTGAACATCCGTCAGCAGCCGACCAGCGCGTCGACCCGGGTCGCACAGCTCCCCGGCCCCACGACGGTGCGTGTCCAGTGCCAGGTGCACGGCCAGCTCGTCCAGGCCGACGGCCACAGCAACGACGCCTGGTCCTACCTCCCGGACTACGGCGGATACGTCTCCAACATATTCATCGACGTGGCCGAGGCATGGCTGCCGGGCGTCCCCACCTGCTGACCGGCGCCGGGGCGTTCCACCCGGCGTCGCAGACGTGACGAGCTGCGCGGACCTGGCGGGCGGTCCTACTCGCCGCCGGGTCCGGCGGTGAAGAACGCGATCATGCGCTCCAGGCCGTCGTCGCCGAACATGGTCTCCAGGCTGGTGGCGGATTCCGTGGCCGATGTCTCACTGCGCGGGAAGAGCGCCTCCTCGTAGGACGCAAGCGCCGCTTCGACGTCGCCGGGGTGTGCGGCGATCGCCAGGCCGAGTTCGGCTCCGTCGTACATGGCCAGGTTGGCGCCCTCCCCCGCGAACGGGGACATGAGGTGAGCGGCGTCACCGAGCAGGGTCACCCCGGGGACGCGCTCCCAGCGGTGTCCGACCGGCAGGGCGTGGATGCGCCGCGGTGTCAGCGCACCGTCGGCGTCCGCGACCAGAGCGCGCAGGCCGTCGTCCCAGCCCTCGAACCGGGCGAGCACCGATGCCTTGGCGGCGGCGGTGTCGCCGAAGTCGACGGTGTCCAGCCAGTCCTCGGCGACGCGCAGCGCGGTGTATACGTGCAGGCTGCCGTCGGTCTCCCGGTGCGCGAGGAGGGCGCGCCTGTCGCCGAGGCAGAAGAAGGATCCGGCGCCGACGACCTCGGCGCTGCGCGCGTGGCGCGCATCCGCGTCCAGGAGGTCGGTCTCCACGAAGGAGATGCCGGCGTAGGCGGGCTCGGCGTCGGAGAGGAGCGGCCGGACCTTCGACCAGGCGCCGTCGGCGCCGATGAGGAGGCCGGTGGTGACGGACGAGCCGTCGGCGAAGGTCACCTCGTGCCGGGCGCCGCCCAGGGCACGGGTTCCGGTCACCTTCCGGCCCCAGCGGATCATGCCGTCCGGGAGGGAGTTCAGCAGCAGTTCACGCAGATCCCCCCGGTCCACCTCGGGCCGTCCGCGGCTCTCCTCACCGCCCTCGTCGATGTGGACGGTGCCGTCCGGGCCGAGGACGCGCATCGCCTCGCCGCCCTCGTGGATGATCTCGCGGAAGCCCTCGATGAGTCCGGCGGCCCGCAGTGCCTTCTGACCGTTCTCCTCGTGGATGTCGAGCATGCCGCCCTGGGTGCGCGCATCGGCCGACGCCTCCAGGTCGAAGACGGCCGCCTCGATGCCGTTGGCGTGCAGGACCCGGGCGGCGGTCAGCCCGCCCAGGCCCGCACCGATGATCGCAAGGGGAACGTGGGTGTTCATCAGGACCTCCTGTTGTCGGTGTCCGCGCGCCGATGCCACCGGGCGGGCGGCGGGGTCGCTCGCCCTTCCCCCGCGGACGGCACCGCCGCTCCCCCGCGCCGGGTCGGACCGCTCCACCGTAACGAACATGTTCGTCACGAACAAGTTCGCCGCATGTCCGGCCGGGCCCGCCCGCCTCCGGAACACGGTCCGGGTCGGTGGAGCCACGGTGGCCGAGGTGACCGAGGTGGGCCCCCGCGGAGCCGTCCAGGGCGGGCTCCGCGGGGGCGCGGTCAGGAGTCGCCGCGGGGCACGGGAGTGCTGGTGATGCCGTTGATCAGGACCTCGAAACCCCACCTCAACCGCTCACCGGCTCCGCCGATGAGAGCGGGCATGTGGGCCCGCACAGCCGGGTGGGTGTTTTCGTCCACGCTGTGCAGGACGCCCGTGAGCGCGTCCCAGTCCTCCTGGGCGGCGGGATCCCCCTTCCTGGCCGAGTGCTCGGCGGCGGTTGCGGTGGCCGTCTGGAGCAGCTTGTCGACCCCCCACGCGACCTGTTCCACGGCGGCCCCGCTGCGGGAGAGCAGGTCCAGGATGCGGTTCAGCAGCCGGAGGTAGTTCTCGCCGCTGGGCCGGGCCACGAGCGCGGAGCGGGCGAGCTGCGGGTGCTGGAACAGCACCATGGTGTAGGAGGTCAGCACGGCCATCAGCTGCTCGCGCCAGTTCTCCTCGCCCCCCTCGGCGGCCAGGTCGACCTCGCCCAGCAACGCGTCGAGCACGGCCGCGTGGAGTTCGGCGGTGTTGGACACGTAGACGTAGAGCGATGCCGGGCCCGTGTCCAGCTCCTGCGCGAGCCGGCGCATGGTGACCTTGTCCAGCCCCTCGGCACGCATGATCCGTACGGCGGTGTCCACGATGCCGGGGCGGGACAGGGCGGGCTTGGCAGGGCGCTCCCGGCGGCTCATCGGCTCTCTTCTCACAGTCACTCCGCGATCGTAACGAACGCGTTCGTACCGGCGGCCGGAGCGGATCCGTCTCCCTTCCACGCGCCGTGGGAACGAACCCGGAATCCGTCGGCGCGACGTTTGACCAGCGGCGGAGGGCCACGGCCCCGATCCGCACGACCGGGCGAGGTGCTCACTCGATGGTGAGTTCGCCCGCGCGGGCGTCCCGTCCGGCGTGACCCTGTGAGGGCGGCGCACGACCGGCGCCGCACCGCATCGGCCAGGTCGTGGGGAGACGGCGATGACACAGGACGCGAGAAGACACCTGGGACCCGACAGGCAGGCGGTACTTCTGGTGGCGGGGCTGGCGGATCTGGCGGTGACCACGCTGGGGTCTGCCCTGGGCTCGGTGAGAGGGCTGCTCCGCCGCTCGGACGCCCCGGAACTCGCCAGGGAGGCCGAGCACGAACTGCTGGCCCGGGGCCGGCTGCTGCTGGAGCGGCACACCGCCGTACCGCCGGCACACCTGGAGGTCCTGGCCCGGGCAGCCCTGGCGCGGCAGGCCGCCGATGGCAGGTGACCTGTGGGATCCGGCGGCGTTCAAAGTCCGTGTGGACGACGTACTGCACCGGTTCGTCGCGGGCGAGGCGGACAGGTTCGCCTCGATCGATCCGGCCCTGCACCCGGTGGCCGAACAGCTGGAGGCGACCGTGGCGCAGGGAAAGCGGCTGCGGGCGGCGTTCTGCTACTGGGGCTGGCGGGCGGTGGGGCAGCCCGACGACGACGCGCTGGTGCGGGCGGCGGCTTCGATGGAGCTGGTGCACGCCGCGGCGGTCGTCCACGACGACCTCATCGACGAGAGCCCGTTGCGCCACGGCCGGCCGACCGCGCACATCGCCCTGCGCGGGGCCGTACGCGGCCGCCGGCGTACCGCCGCAGCAGCCAGGTCGCTCGCGATGCTGGTGGGAGACCTGCTGATGGAGCTCGCCGGGCAGTTGTTCACCACCAGCGGCCTGCCCGCCGCCTACCTCGGCCGTGCCCGTCCGCTGTGGTCGGCGCTGGCCCGGGAACTGATCGCGGGTGAGTGCCTGGAGATCCTGCGCACCGGTTCGGACCCGGACACCCGGGACTCGCTCAAGGTGATCCGGTACAAGACCGCCAAGTACACCGTCGAACAACCCCTGTTGATCGGCGGCGTGCTGGCCGGAGCGGGCGAGCGACTGCGCGAGGGCTACTCGGCGTACGGGCTCCCCCTGGGCGAGGCCTTCCAGCTGCGGGACGACCTGCTCGGTGTGTTCGGCAGTCCCGCGCACACCGGCAAGGCCTGCGCCGACGACCTGCGCGGTCACCGGCCGACGGCCCTGCTGGCGGAGACCTGGAAGGCCGCCGGCGAGGACGAGCGCCGGCAGCTCCGCTCACTCCTGGGACGGCGGGATCTCGACGAGGAGGGGGTGCACACGGTACGCGCCCTGATGCGTCGCCTCGACGCGCCCGAACGCGTCGAGGAGATGATCGGGGTACGGATCGGCCAAGCCCTCGCCGCCCTGCACGAACTCGACGTGCCACGCCCCGCCGCCACGGCCCTCACCGCACTGGCCCACTCGGTGACGACCCGCCTGTCCTGACCTCCACGGACCGGCGCCGCCCCGGAGTCCTGCGGCCCGGCACCGGACCTTCGCCCGTCGCGGGCGCACCCCTCGCGCAAGGAGCTCGGCCATGACCTGTACCGAAGAATCCCTGGACTCGCTGCGCCTGGCGGGGGACGAACTCGCCGACGCCACCGTCGCCACGCTGTTCGAACGGGGGGAGGTCGGGAAGTTCAACACGCTCATGCGTTACGTCTCCACCACCGGCGCCCCACTGCCGGACGGGCTGCCCGACGTCGCCCGGGAGTACCTCGCGGCCACGAGCGCGCCGCCGGACTGGGTGGACTGGGAGGAGATGGAGAAGGCGCGCCTGTTCTTCATGGACAACAACGTGCACATCTCGACCGCCCTGTCCTTCGCCTCCATGCCCGCCTGCTACGTGGTCCCGCACGTCGCCCGACTGCTGTCGGCCACCCACGGCCTCAAGTACCCCTCCAAGCGGATGGCGGAGACGGGTCAGTTCACCGTCTACCTGATGCAGCCGGGTGCCTTCGAGGCCGGCAGCCGCTTCATCCCGGCGGCGCAGAAGGTCCGGCTCCTGCACGCGTCCATCCGGCACCATCTGGCGCGTGAAGGCCGGTGGGACACCGGTGCGCTCGGAACTCCGATCTGCCAGGAGGACATGATCGGCGGGCAGATGTTCTTCAGTCTGCTGGTCCTGGACAGCCTGCACCGCCTGGGCGTCCACATGTCCGCCGAGGGCGCCGAGTCGTACTACTACGCCTGGCGCGTGGTCGGCGCGATGCTCGGCATCGACCAGGACGCCGTACCCGCGAACACGCTGGAGGCCCGCCGATTCCTCGACCTCTACATGGTGCGGCACATGGGACCGTCCGCGGAGGGCGCCCACCTCACGCGCCAGCTCATCGACCTCTACGAGGAGGTCGTGCCGGGCACCTTGTTCGACCCGGTCGTGTCCTCGCTCATCCGCTACCTCGTCGGCGACACCTGCGCCGACTGGCTGGAGGTGCCCAGGACTTCGTGGGATTCGGTCGTCAAGGCCATGCCCCACGTCCTCGGCGTCCTGGAGTCCATCGAGGACAGCTCACCGCTCGGCGCCTGGGCGCTGGACCGCCTCGGCCATCTGACCACCCATCTGGAGCTGTCCTCGCTGACGCGCGGCCGGGTCATGCACTACGCCATTCCTGAGCAGCTCCGCAAGGACTACGACGTGTCGGACGCGCTGCCCAGGAACAGCAGGTGGAGCCCTCCGCCCTCGACGGTCTCCTGACCCCGGCGCAGCCCGTCGCGCGGGGCACCTCGGCCGGCTGCCGCACCCCCGTCCAGGCGTGGGGCGCGGCAGCCGGCCGAGGTGTTGTCCCTCCGGCTCGGCCGGTCAGCCGGCCAGCAAGACCCCGAGCACCATCCCGCCGATCAGGCCGACGGCGCTGACCACGATGGCGGGAACCGCGAGCCGCTCGTGTCTGACCGTCTTCGCGATGACGGCCAGCACCAGACCGATCACACCGAACACGATCGGCAGGAAGATGAGCGAGATCACGCCCAGCACCATCGCGATGATGCTGAGCACGTTGCCGGCCGTCGCACCCTGCGGTGCGCCGTGAGGCTGCTGCCCGGTCGGTTGGTTGCCGTACTGAGTCGTCATCTGCCACTCCTTCGGGCGATCTCCCGGAGCCGCCCAGACGGATCGGCTCATCCCCCGGGTACCCACAAGTCCACCGAGAACGCAGCGACTTGAGACCTCCGCGCCAGTGGCACGCAGCGGCTGTGACGGATGCCCCTGGGGTGGGTTCACCGGCGTGCGTCCCGCGGAGGCAGCTCGGGAGCCTCTCACCGTCCCTCCCTACGGTGTTGCGCTGAAGGCATATACTGTTGCTCATGACGCATGAGGACGGCGAACTGGACAGCCTCGTACGGGCACGCATCAGGGCGCTGCGGCTGGCACAGGGCCTGTCTCTGGAAGAGCTGGCGGGGCGGGCCCACGTCAGCCAGTCCACGCTCTCCCGCATCGAGAACGGGCAGCGTCGCCTCGCCCTCGATCAGCTGGTCACCCTCGCCAGGGCCCTGGACACGTCGCTGGACCAGCTCGTCGAGACGGCCGCGGACGACGTCGTGATCAATCCGGTGATCGACGGGACCCGTGGGCAGATGCGCTGGCCGGTGCGGGCGGAGCCGGGCCTGAGCGTCGTGCGTCAGCGCCTGACCGAGCCACCGCCCGACAACCCCTCCCGCATGCGCGCACACCCGGGCCACGAGTGGCTCGTGGTGCTCTCAGGCACCGCGGTGCTCATGCTCGGCCATCGCCGTGTGCGCGTGGAGACGAACCAGGCCGCGGAGTTCCCCACCATGCTCCCCCATGCCATCGGCGCGGACGGCGGCCCCTGCGAGATCCTGGGGATCTTCGACCGCGACGCCCGTCGCGGCCACCGGCCGGACGGCCGCCGCGACGGTTCGGACCAGGTATGAAGGGGCTGCCCCGCCTGGCCCCGTGACGCGGGGTACGACACGGGGCCCTCGCCCGGGACGACGGGAGGGGCGTTGCGCGCTCGGCATGGTTGCGGGCCGTCTTCTTGCGCGGTCGGGAAGCGGATCCGCTTCAGGCGCAAGGCCCCGTTAGCGTGGCGACATGACTCACGCACACCCGCACGCTTCCCCACACAGCTCCCGGCACGACACCGACCCGGACGGCCAGGCGGAGATTCTCGACCTCGACGCCGAAGTGCTGGCCGAGCACATCGCCGCGATCACCGCCTGGCTCCCCGTCGCGAGGGCGCCCCGCGAGATCGTGGATCTGGGCTGCGGTACGGGGACCGGCACCTTCGCCCTTCTCGAGCGCTTCCCCGAAGCCCACGTCACCGCCGTCGACATGTCGGCCGAGCACCTTCGGCGTCTGCGGGACAAGGCGTGCGACGCGGGCGTACGGGACCGTGTGCACACGGTCCAGGCCGACCTCGACGCCGCAGACTGGCCCGACCTGGGCACTCCGGACCTCGTATGGGCCTCGGCGTCGATGCACCACATGCACGAGCCCGGACGCACACTGCGCTCGGTCCACGGCCTCCTCGCACCCGGTGGCCTGTTCGCCGTCGTCGAACTGGCCGGCTTCCCCCGCTTCCTCCCGGAGAACGCCCCGGAGGAGCAGCCCGGCCTGGAGGACCGATGCCACGCCGCGAGCGAGCGCCACCACGCCGCACACGTGTCGCACCGCGGAGCCGACTGGGGGCCCATGCTGACCGCCGCCGGTTTCGCGATCGAGGGCGAACGCACCATCACGGTGAACATCGAGGGTTCCCAGGACCCGGCCATCGGCCGCTACGCGCTCGGCAGCCTCCAGCGCCTGCGCCACAGTGCCGTGGACTCGCTCTCGTCCGGTGACCTCGCCGCGCTCGACCGGCTGCTGGAGGTGGACGGCCCTCAGTGCATCCTGCGGCGCGGCGACCTCTCGGTCCGTACGGAGCGCAGTGTCTGGGCCGCACGGCGCGGGAACTGAACCCTGCCGGGGCGGGAGTCCGCCCGCCCCGGCCCGCCGGTGGTCGCCGGATGCGCGGGGCCGCGCCTACGGCCGGCTCACGCCGTGGTCGACACGGATGACCGTCTTCCCGTGGACACGCCGCGCTCCCGGGGCGAACGCCTCCGGCGCCTCGTCCAGGGAGCGGACCGAGCCCACCACCGGTGCGAGCCGCCCGTCCCTCAGCCGTGCGGCGAGGCGGGCGAGCGTGGCGCGGTCGGGTTCGACGACGAAGAACACCGCGCGCCCGTTCCGCGGCCTGGCGTTCACGGGGTGGGCGATGGTGACCAGCGTGCCACCGTCCCGTACGAGGGCGGCCGAGCGGTCGAGGATCTCGCCTCCGATCACGTCGAGGACGACGTCGACTTCGCCGACGTCCTCCAGCACCTCGGTCTCCAGGTCCACGAAGGTGTCGACTCCGATGCCGGCAGCACGCTCGCGGTCCGCGGAGCGGCCTGTTCCGATGACCCGCGCTCCGACTTCGCGGGCGAGCTGCACGGCGAGCGACCCGACCCCACCGGCCGAGCCGTGGATCAGCACCGTCTCACCCGTGGCAAGGCGGCCGTGGTCGAACAGGCCTTGCCACGCCGTCAGTCCGGAGATGGGGACGGCCGCGGCGGTGGTGTGGTCGATGCCGGCCGGCAGAGGAGCGAGGTTGCGGGCCTCCACGGCGGTGTACTCCGCGAGGGATCCGTCGCGCGCCCAGTCCGCCATACCGAACACGCGCTGACCGACACTCAGGCCGGTGGTCCCGTAGCCCAGTTCCACGACGACGCCCGACAGTTCGTGCCCGGGCACGCTGGGTGTGCGGTCACGGCCCGACCGGTCCGCCCAGGTGGCCGGCCAGGCGAGCTCTCCCGGTGTGAAACCGGCGGCGTGCACCTGCACGATCACGTCGTTCTCCGCGGCATGCGGATAGGGGATCTCCGTGAGCGACAGCCCGGCGGTCCCGGCTTCGCGGTCACGTACGGTGATGGCTCGCATGCCGTGCCCTTCATGGGGGGTGTGTGACGGACGGCCGGTCCCACGGGCGGACAGGAGTGGGGCTCACAGCGTCGGCACGTACCCGCCGTCGATGATGAAGTCGCTGCCCATGATGTTGCGGGCCCGGTCCCCGGCGAGGTAGACGACCAGGTCGGCGATCTCCGACGGCCGGGAGAAACGCCCCGACGCGGTGGATGAGGCCGCCTGCGCCTTCACGTCGTCCGCCGGCACTCCGGCAGCCTGGGACACCGTGGCGGCCACACCGCCCTCACCCGTCCAGAGCTCGGTCTCGACCGGACCGGGACTGACACTGTTCACCCGGATCCCCTGGCCGCCGAACTCCTTCGACAGTGCCTTGGACAGACTGGCCACGGCGGCCTTGGACGCGCTGTAGTCGACGACCACGGACTCGGGCAGGCGTGCGTTGACCGAGGCGATGTTGATGACCGAGCCGTCCCCCGCCTCGATCATTCCGGGAAGTACGGCACGGGTGACGGACACGGCCGTCATCAGGTTCAGCTCGATGGTCTGCCGCCACTGGGCATCGGTGACGCCGAGGAATCCGCCGGGGCGCGCCGGGGCGGATCCGACGTTGTTGACCAGTACGCCCACCGGCCGGCCGTCGGCCGCGGCGACCACCTGCTGCGCTCCGTCGGGCGAGGTCAGATCCGCCTGCACCCAGGTGACGGCTCCACGCTCGACCAGCGCCCGCAGCTCGGGGGTGGAGGTCCGGGCCACGGCCAGGACATGCGCTCCGGCCTCGGCCAGGGCCGTCGTGACCGCGAGGCCGATGCCTTTGCTGGCCCCTGTGACGACGGCGAGCCGGCCGTCGAGTTCTGGCTGCTGGTCGTTCATTCCTGCTCCAGACGGAAGAGGAGGCGGCTGTCGCCCGGCCGTGGGACCCCCGCACGGGAGCCCGCTGTCCTCAGACCATTCTGCGGCGTGCCGGCCTCCGGCGCGCTGTGACGGGTTCCTATCGCCTCGGCGGCCGCGGCCCTTCGTGCCGACGGCCGGGTACGCGCCGGTGGTGTCCGGTGCGTACCCGGCCGCACGGCCGGTTTCAGTGACGGGATCGGCTCACGGCTGGGCGGTGAGGGCGAAGCTCTGTGCCGCGGAGCCGTCGCAGGGACGCTGGGTCAGCTGCACGGAGTCGGTCGCCGCCGTGGAGGACGTGAGGCACTGGCCGCTGTGCCTGGCCGAGAAGTGGTAGCGGCCGGAGGATTCCCGAACCGGCTGCCACTGCTGGTTGAGGCCGCCGGAGTAGGACCACAACTGCAGGGGCGCGCCCTGTGCGGTGGACCGGTCGGTGACGTCCACGGTCTGCTGCGGGTTGCCGCGGGCCGCGATGCGTACGTACCCGCCGTCGGTGGGCCTGAACTGGAACTGCTGGGCGACGGTGTTGTTGCACGTGTACTGCTGGACGGCCGTCCCGTTGGCCGTGCTCGCCGCCCTGGCGTCAGCGCACTTCCCGTTGGCGCCGGACACCATCGCGTACCACGTCGTCTCCGGGATGCCCTCGACGGGCGGCTCGGTGGAACCGGCTCCCGCGAGCCACTTGAGTCCGTCCAGGAGGAACCGGTTCTGGGTGGCGCTGGCGAACGTGGACGACGTCGGGGTGTTCGTGTCGTAGTTCATGGCGTTGTGGCCGAAGTTGGCGTAGAGCATCTTGTACTGGCGGTTGGTCCAGAGGATGGGGTAGTAGCCGCTGTACCAGATCTCACCGGCGTTCGTCCCGAGGGGGAAGCTGCTGGGGTCGACCGAGGCGAGGATGTCGATGTCGGGGTTGTTGCGGAGGTCGTTGGACCAGCTGTACCACTCGCTGACCGATGAGGTGAAGGTCTGCGGCAGGGCTGCCGTCGACGGGTGGGCCCGGTCCTCGACCCGCAGTACGGCGGTGGTCGGCCCCCAGGTGTTGGACTTGAAGTTGCCGCTGCCGAGGAACTGGTTGTAGTACCAGGGCCAGTTCTGGGCCTCGGTCGTGAAGGCCGACACGTGGAAGCCCAGCCAGCCGCCGCCCGCCCGCATGTACCGCTCGAAGCCCGAACGCTGCGCGGCACTCTGCGGACCGTCGTCGAGGAAAAGGACCACGTCGTAGGCGTCCACACCTCCGTTGGCGAGCAGGTTCCAGTCGGTGCTCGCGGTGTAGGTGAAGCCGTTGGACGCGCCGGCCTGCGGGAACCAGGTGTTGGCCTCACGGGCGAAGCTGATGTGGGCCTGGTCGAAGGTCCCGCTGTAGAGCCCCAGCACCTTGAACGGCGCAGCGGCGGCCTGCCGTCCGGCTGTTCCGGCGGTGGAAGGGGTGGCCGTCAGGGAGAGCAGTGCGGCCAGCAGGGTCAGGGCTGTCAGCAGCGACCGCAGTAAGCGGTGCGGTGGGCGGTGTACGGGTGTCGTGGGCACGAGGTCTCCTGCACGTCCGGGTTCGGGAGCGATCGGGGGTCGCGACACGCGATCAGCCGCGGTACTGCGCCAGGACCCGGGTGAAGTCCCAGGGCTGCTGGCTCACCTCGGAGCAGGTGTCCGCTCCTCCCCCGGTGCAGGGCCGGTCGCGGTTGACGGACCAGAAGGTCAGCCGGGCGATGTGGCGCTGCTGCGCGTAGGCGAGGATGGTGCGGAAGTCGGCGACGGTGATGGTCTCGCCCACGTCGGTGACCCCGTTCATCGACGAGATTCCCGTGTGCCGGTAGGCCTGGTCGTCGCTGTATCCGTACGCGTTCTTCACCGCGGTCTTCAGGCCCTCGGCAGCGCGCGTGGTGAGGGTTCCCATGTTCTGGCCGTTGCCGCCGAAGTTGAACGGCATGATGGTCCAGCTGTCCACGGTCAGGCCCGCCGAAGCCGCGCGGTTGATCAGGCTGGTGTCCGGCCCGTTCTGTCCCGTGCCGAAGGTGACGTAGGTCTTGATGCCGGGGTTGTTGGCCTTCACCGTCTTCAGCGCGTCCACCGTGCGCTGCTGGACCGTGGGGCTGTCGTAGGCCGCTGCCTCGATGTCGATGTCGATGGCCTTGAGCCCGTAGGCGTTGATGACCTTCTGGTACGCCGCCGCCAGTTCACCGGCGCTGGAGCAGGAGCTCTCCAGCTTGTTGCCGCTCCAGCCCCCGAAGGACGGGATGACGTCGCCTCCGTTGGCCCGCACGGTGTTCACCGTCTGCTGGTCGACGCCCCCGGTCAGGGGGCGGCTACCGTCCCACTGGGGGTTGCAGTAGCCGTTGCTGAGGACGAAGGCGAGTGTGTACCACTTGACGCCCGTCGCGTTGGTGACGGTGGTCGGGCTCGGCGGATTCCCCCACCCGTTGTACAGGTAGGGCGCGACGGCCATCGGCGCGTCACCGCCGGGGACTTCGCCGCCGCCCGATGTGTTCCACGTCTGGTTGGCCGCGCCGGTACAGCTCCAGATCTGGAGCCGGGTGGCGTTCGCCGACGAACTGCCGGTGACGTCCACGCACTTGTTCGACTGCGGGTTGACGATGGCCCCCGCGGCGGTGACCGTCCACTTCTGGTTCGCCCCGCCCGTGCAGTCCCACAGCTGGAGGGTGGCGCCGTTCGTGGTGGACCTGTCGACGATGTCCAGACACTTTCCCAGCGCGCCGACGCTGCCGTCGGAGCCGACCGTCCATTGCTGGGCACCGGTGGCGTTGCAGTCGTAGAGCTGGACGGCCGCTCCGTTGGCGCTGCTCGCGCCGGCGACGTCCATGCACTTTCCGCCCAGGCCGGTGATCTGCCCGGAGGCCGCGGACGCGGGGGTCACCGCGAGCGCTCCCGCGGCGGTGGTGAGTACGCCGACCGTGAGGGCGGTGCGCAGCAGTCGGGACCGCCGGATGCGATCGAGGTGGGGGATTGCGGCCATAGGTGTCACGGCCTTTCGTACTCGGCGGGTCGGGGTGGGGGTGCGCCGTACGTCGGCCCACACACATCCGTGTTCACACTGATGAATACGGGTTGCATGCATGAGGGGGCTTTGGTCGGTGAACCTAAAGGTCTGAACCAGTGCCCGTCAAGATGCCGGGACGCACGAGAAGCGGCCCGCGTGCGGTCGCACTCGCGCCGAGGCGATGCGGACGACGCGGGGGGCCGTCCGCCGACTGAGCGCCTCGGCACGATGGCTCCTACGATGGGCAGAGGCCGTAGCGGTAGCGGGGCCCGCCCTGCCGTGGTTCCGGCCTCCGGACCGTAGGGGACGTATGGCAGAGGCCGCAGACCGGAAGCGGACCGTCATCATGACCGTGGATGACGACCCGGGGGTGTCCCGCGCCGTCGCCCGCGACCTCAGGCGACGCTACGGCGCCACCTGTCGCGTGATCCGCGCGGAGTCCGGTGACTCGGCACTCCAGGCACTGCGGGAACTGAAACTGCGCGGCGATCTGGTCGCGGTGATCCTCGCCGACTACCGGATGCCGCAGATGAACGGCATCGAGTTCCTCGAACAGGCCCTGGACGTCTACCCCGAGGCCCGTCGGGTCCTGCTGACCGCGTACGCGGACACCGGGGCGGCGATCGACGCGATCAACGTCGTGGACCTCGACCACTACCTGCTGAAGCCGTGGGACCCTCCGGAGGAGAAGCTCTACCCGGTCCTGGACGACCTGCTCCAGGCGTGGCGGGCCGGTCATCACCGGGCCCACCCGAGCACCAAGGTGGTCGGGCACCGCTGGTCGGCACGCTCCTCGGAGACCCGGGAGTTCCTGGCACGCAATCAGGTCCCGTACCGCTGGTACTCGTCGGACGAGCCGGAAGGGCAGCGGCTGCTCTCCGCAGCCGGGCAGGACGGGTTGCGGCTGCCCGTGGTGATCACCCCGGACGGAACGCCGCTGGTCGAGCCGGAGGCCGGCGAACTCGCCGTCCACGTGGGGCTCGCGACCACGCCGACGGCGGACTTCTACGACCTGGTGGTGGTCGGCGGCGGTCCGGCCGGGCTGGGCGCCGCCGTGTACGGCGCGTCGGAGGGGCTGCGGACGGTGCTGGTGGAGCGGTCCGCGACGGGCGGACAGGCGGGACAGAGCTCCCGGATCGAGAACTACCTCGGCTTCCCGGACGGCGTCTCGGGCGGGCAGCTCACGGAGCGGGCTATGCGGCAGGCGGGACGGTTCGGCGCCGAGGTCCTCACCACACGCGAGGTGACCGGCCTGGAGGCCCACGGGTCGGCGCGGATCGTGCGGTTCTCGGACGGCTCGGAGATCGCCGCGCACAGTGTCATCCTGGCCACCGGCGTGTCGTACCGCCAGCTCCCCTCCGGCGGCGCGGACGAGCTGACGGGCCGTGGTGTGTTCTACGGCTCGGCGCTGACGGAGGCGGCTTCCTGCCAGGGCCACGACGTGTACGTCGTCGGCGGCGCCAACTCTGCCGGGCAGGCGGCGATGTACCTCTCGCGGACGGCCGAGTCGGTGACGCTGCTGGTGCGCGGTGAGTCGATCGCCGCGTCGATGTCGTACTACCTGATCCAGCAGATCGAGGAGACGCCGAACATCAGGGTGCGGTGCGGCACCGTCGTCGACACCGCGCACGGCGACGGCCACCTGGAACACCTGACCTTGCGTGAGGTACAGAGCGGGGCGAACGAACTCGTGGACGCACAATGGCTGTTCGTCTTCATCGGTGCCGCCCCGCTGACCGACTGGCTGGACGGCACGGTGCTCCGCGACAGGCGGGGGTTCATCCTGGCCGGTCCCGACATGACGCCCGACGGGCGGCCGCCGGCGGACTGGGAGCTGGAACGGCCGCCCTACCACCTGGAGACCAGTGTTCCCGGGGTGTTCGTGGCGGGCGACGCACGCGCCGAGTCCGCGAAGCGGGTCGCGTCCGCCGTCGGAGAGGGAGCCATGGCCGTGATGCTCGTCCACCGCTACCTGGAGCAGACATGAGTGGCACGCCACTGACATGCAACGCCGACGAGATAGCGAAACTGTTCCTCTTCGAGAAACTCCGCCCCGACCAGGTCGGCCGACTGTGCTCCGAGGGCGGGGTGGAACTGTTCCAGCCGGGCCCCGTCTATGCCGAGGGAGAGCCGGCGACCTGCTTCTACGTCATGCTCGACGGCACGGTCGTGCTCTCCCGCCGGGTCGGCGGGGACGACGTCGAGGTCACCCGCACCTCCCAGCCGGGTGTGTACGCCGGAGCCATGCAGGCGTACGTCGGCGACCGTGTTCCGCAGGTCTACAACAACTCCATGCGCGTCACCGAGCCGTCGCGCTTCTTCGTCCTGCCCGCGGAGACCTTCGCGAACGTCATGCGCGAGTGGTTCCCGATGGCCGTGCATTTGCTGGAGGGGCTCTTCTTCGGTTCCAAGACCACCCAACGGGCCGTCGGACAGCGGGAACGGCTGCTGGCACTCGGCTCGCTGTCCGCAGGACTCACCCACGAGCTCAACAACCCGGCCGCCGCGGCCGTCCGCGCGACCTCCGCGTTGCGGGAGCGGGTGGCGAAAATGCGCCGCAAGCTAGGAGTCATAGCGGAGGGGTCGTTCTCCCGCGACACCCTCGCCGGCCTGATCGACATCCAGGAACGCACGGCCGAGCGGATCGCCAAAGCCCCCTCGCTCAGCGCGATGGAGGCGTCCGACCGCGAGGACGCCCTGGCGGACTGGCTCGACGATCACGGCATCGACCAGAGCTGGCAGATCGCACCCACCTTCGTGCAGGCGGGGCTGGACACCGAATGGCTGGATCAGATCGCGCTCACCGTGGACGAGGAGATCCTCCCGGGGGCTGTGGGGTGGCTGAACTACACCGTCGAGACAGAGCTGCTGATGAACGAGATCGCGGACTCCACGGCCCGGGTCTCCCACCTCGTCGACGCCGCCAAGCAGTACGCCCAGCTGGACAGGGCGCCCTATCGCACCGTCGACGTCCACGAACTCCTCGACAGCACGCTGGTGATGCTCTCGGCCAAGATCGGATCACATGTCTCGGTCGTCAAGGACTACGACCGCACGGCGCCCGGCATCCCGGCGTACCCGGCGGAGCTCAACCAGGTGTGGACCAACCTGATCGACAACGCGGTCGCCGCCATGCGCGACGCGGACGGGCCGGCGACGCTGACCGTCCGGACCGCGCTCCAGCACGACCGGCTGCTGGTGGAGTTCCGCGACACCGGGACCGGCATCCCCGAGGAGATCCGGGGACGGGTCTTCGACCCGTTCTTCACCACCAAGCCGGTGGGCGAAGGTACGGGTCTCGGCCTCGACATCTCCTGGCGGATCGTGGTGGACAAGCACCACGGCACACTCCAGGTGCGGTCCGAACCGGGGGACACCCGCTTCCAGGTACTGCTGCCGCTCACCGCGGACGACGCACAGGGCGCGGACGAGGCAGAGGGCACCGAGGGCACCGAGGGCACCGGCTGAAGCTGTCCCGTCCGCCGAGCGGTCCCGACGGTGCGGCGGCGCCGGAGGTGAGCCTGTTCCGTACCCTGGGAGGATGCGGATGCGCCCCACACTGAGCTGGACCCCCACCGAGAGCCTGTCGCCGGGCACCACCGACCTGCGGCCGGTGGAGGAGGCGCTGAGCACCGGCGGTGTGCTGGTCCTCAGCGGAGCCGGCATCTCGACCGAGTCGGGCATTCCCGACTACCGGGGCGAGGGCGGGAGCCTGAGCCGGCACACCCCGATGACGTACCAGGACTTCACCGCCGAGGCCCAGGCCCGGCGCCGTTACTGGGCGCGGAGCCATCTCGGCTGGCGCACGTTCCGCCACGCCCGCCCCAACGACGGCCACCGTGCCGTGGCCGCCTTCGAGCAGCACGGTCTGCTCTCCGGTGTGATCACCCAGAACGTCGACGGACTGCACCAGGCCGCCGGCGCCGAGACGGTCGTGGAACTCCACGGGAGCCTGGATCGCGTCGTGTGCCTGTCGTGCGGCGATCTCAGCCCGCGCCGTGAACTCGCGCGGCGGCTGGAGGAGGCCAACGCGGGCTTCGCGCCGGTGGCCGCCGCGATCAACCCGGACGGCGACGCCGACCTGACCGACGAGCAGGTCGGGGACTTCCGCGTGGTGCCCTGCATGGTCTGCGGCGGGATCCTCAAACCGGACGTGGTGTTCTTCGGCGAGGCGGTGCCCCCGCAGCGGGTCGAGCACTGCCGCGAGCTGGTCCGCGCGGCCTCCTCGCTGCTGGTCCTGGGGTCCTCGCTCACGGTGATGTCCGGGCTCCGCTTCGTCCGGCAGGCGGCCGAGGGCGGAAAGCCGGTGCTCATCATCAACCGCGACCCGACCCGGGGCGACCGGCACGCCCGCACCCGTGTCGCCCTCTCGCTGGGACCGGCGCTGCTCGCCGTGGCCGACCGGCTGGGTGTTCCCGCGACCGAGGGGGCCGCCGAGTCCGCTTGACGCGCGGGCGGTCCGCATACGGGGCGCTCAGCGCACCGAAGGGCGCCGGTGCCGGGTCCAGTGCTCGGCCGCGGTCGCGCCGAGCAGCACCACGTCGTGGTACTCACCGCCGAAGTACTCGTGCTGCCGGAGCCGCCCTTCCTCGACGAAGCCCAGCCCGCGGTAGAGACCGAGAGACGCCTCGTTGAAGGCGTACACCTCCACCTCGCACTTGTTGTGGCGCTGCTCCGCGAACATGTAGGTGAGGACCAGCTCGGTGGCCTCCCTCGCGTACCCCTTCCTGCGGTGGTCGCGGGAGATCTCTGTGCCCGTCCTGAACCGCCCCGCACGGCTGTCGGTCTCCCCGACCGTCACGGCGCCCGCGAAGGCCCGCTCCCCGAGGGTCTCGATCACCAGACAGTACGATCCGGCCTGCGGCGACCGTCCCGCGCGTTCGGCGGTCCAGGAACGGAAGCTCTCCTCGGAGCGCGGGGGTTCGATCATGTCGGCGTTCCGTACGTCGACGGCGTTCTGGGACAGGTCCCGGAAGCCTCGCCAGTCGTCGGGTTCCACACCCCTCAGCCGAATCCGCTCGCCGGTCCACATGTCGTTCACGCCGTCCACCTCTTCGCTCGGTCACGGGCGCGGAGCCCGTGCGGCCGTCCCGCTCGGCGCCCGGGGAGGGCCCGTGCCCGGGGCCCATGAGCATGCGGGACGGGGGGACGGACGACTCTCCGGGCGGTGCCGACGGACAGGATGCAGTCCGTCCAGTCCCGAGGGCAACACGATTGAATTCCGCCGACACACGATGAGCCCTCGCCTGCGGGCATGCCGCGCACTGGCCCCCGGGGCTCACGCGAAGCGACCGCTGAAATCCAGGGAGAGGGCGGCCCTGCTCCTCGGTCACTTTCCTTCCTGCGCCGGAAGCTCTGAAACACCTCAGATTTGTTTTCGTCGGGCTGGGCACACTGCCAGAATCACAGGGTTCCTGATCATGAGCCTTCGAGCCATCGCCGGACGCCTCCCCCACGGGGCCCGGCCGGGAACGACCCACCTTCCCCTCACAAAGGCGACCCCCCTCCATGAGTGACGGCAGCATCTCGGCAGCCGGTAGGCGCGCCGCCGACGCACCGGCGGCGAACTCCCCCCACGTGGACGCCGGCGACGCCGGATACAGCAAGGACCTCAAGTCCCGCCACATCAACATGATCGCCATCGGTGGCGCGATCGGCACCGGCCTCTTCCTCGGCGCCGGCGGACGCCTGGCCGACGCGGGGCCTTCGCTCGCCATCGCCTACGCGGTCTGCGGCGTCTTCGCGTTCTTCGTCGTACGAGCCCTGGGCGAGCTGATCCTCTACCGGCCCTCCTCCGGTGCCTTCGTCTCCTACGCCCGTGAGTTCATGGGCGAGAAGGGCGCGTTCGCGGCAGGCTGGCTGTACTTCCTCAACTGGTCGACCACCGCGATCGCGGACATCACGGCGGCCGCGACGTATGCGCACTTCTGGGGCGTCTTCAGCGACATCCCGCAGTGGATCCTCGCGTTGATCGCCCTCGCCGTGGTCCTCACGGCCAACCTCATCTCGGTGAGGTACTTCGGCGAGATGGAGTTCTGGTTCGCGATCATCAAGGTCGCGGCGCTGGTCGCCTTCATGCTGATCGGCATCTTCCTCGTACTCACCCAGCACCCGGTGGACGGCCACACACCCGGTCTGTCGACCGTGTCGGACAGCGGCGTCTTCCCCGTCGGCACACTTCCCATGCTGCTCGTGATCCAGGGCGTCGTCTTCGCCTACGCGTCCGTGGAACTGTGCGGGGTCGCCGCCGGTGAGACCGAGAACCCCGAGAAGATCATGCCGCGTGCGATCAACTCCATCATGTGGCGGGTCGGACTGTTCTACGTCGGCTCGGTGGTGCTCCTCGCCCTGCTGCTGCCGTACACGGCCTACTCCGGGGATCAGAGCCCCTTCGTCACGGTCATGGACAAGCTGGGCGTGCCCGGTGCCGCCGGCGTGATGAATCTCGTCGTCCTGACCGCTGCGCTGTCCAGCCTGAACTCCGGCCTCTACTCGACCGGCCGCATCCTGCGGTCCATGGCCCTGTCGGGATCGGCACCCCGGTTCACGGGCCTGATGAACAAGGGGCAGGTGCCCTACGGCGGCATCCTGCTGACGGCGGGCTTCGGCGTCCTGGGCGTCGGGCTGAACTACGTGGTGCCGGGTCAGGCATTCGAGATCGTGCTGAACCTGGCATCGATCGGGATCCTCGGGACCTGGGGCATGATCATGCTCTGCTCCCTGGTGTTCTGGCACCGCTCGCAGGACGGCCGGGTCACGAGGCCCGCCTACCGTCTGCCCTGGGCGCCGTACACGCAGATCGTCACACTCCTCTTCCTCGCGGGTGTGGCCTTCCTGATGTGGTGGGGCGGCGGCGTGGGCCGGACGACGGTGATGTTCCTGCCTCTGATCGCGGCGGCGCTCGTCGGCGGGTGGTTCCTGGTCCGGGGACGGGTGCACGAGATGGCGCAGGCCAGGCAGCACGCCTGACGCGTTCGGCCGGGGGCCGGTGAGGCCCGCGAAAGCGCCCGGAGGGGTGGCACCTGTGAACGGCGGGCGCCGCCCCTGCGGCCGTGAGCCCGTGCGCACGCCACCCGCACGATCCCCGCACGCATGCACCCGCCACCTGCCGGCCCGCCGCATCCCGGGAATGTTCCGGCCGGTCAGCGGGTTGAACCCGTCGACATTGTCATGGACCTCTCACCCATGGTGCCGGTCCGGGAAGGAGACAACGATGAAGGTGCGTGGATCTCTGCGCTCGCTGAAGTCACAGCCCGGAGCGCAGGTGGTGCGCCGCCGTGGCGTGACCTTCGTACTCAACAAGAAGACGCCCCGTTCCAAGGCACGCCAGGGCTGAGCCCCGCGTGAAGGCCCCGCCCCCACCGGGACGGGGCCTTCCGCTGTCGCCGGGAGCAGCCGGACGGCAGCGGCCGGGGACGGGAAGGGGCGGGGTGACCGTTCCCGGGGATCCGTGCCGACGTACCGTTGCCGGGCGACGTCACGTACGGAGAGAGCCATGCCTGAGTACACCAACGAATTCGGTCAGCCCATCGGTGAGCCGGTGCCCGGCTGGGGCCCCCGTCCGCTGCCTTCCGGCGCCACGCTTTCCGGCCGCTACTGCCGGCTGGAGGCCCTGGATCCCGCCCGGCACACCCACGAGCTGTTCGCCGCGCTCGGCTCGGCCCGGGACGACCGCGACTGGACGTACATGTCCGTCGGCCCCTTCGCCTCCGAGGTGGAATTCGGCGCCTGGACCCGCGAAGCCGCGTCGAGCACGGACCCTCGGCACTACGCCGTGGTCGACCAGCGGTCCGGGAACGCCGTCGGCACCCTCTCGCTGATGCGGCAGAACCCCGCGAACGGGGTCATCGAGGTCGGCAACGTGATGTTCTCCCCTCTGCTGAAGCGCACCACCGTCGCTACGGAGGCCCAGTTCCTCCTCATGGCCCACGCCTTCGACGACCTCGGCTACCGGCGCTACGAGTGGAAGTGCGACAGCCGCAACGCCCCCTCGCGCAGAGCCGCGGAGCGCCTCGGATTCGACTACGAGGGCACCTTCCGCCAGGCGGTCGTGTACAAGGGACGCAGTCGTGACACGGCGTGGTTCTCGATCATCGGCGGTGAGTGGCCCGCGCTCCGTCGGGCGTTCGACGCCTGGCTCGATCCCGCCAACTTCGATGACGACGGCCGTCAGCGCCGGTCGTTGACCGACATACGTACGCGGATCGCGGTATGACGTCGGCCAAGGACGCGGCGGGCCTCCCCCGCGCGGCGGACCTGCCGCCGGGCGCGCCGGGGGCCTGATGGCCGGTTGCCGTGGCCGAAGGCCGCGCCTGCCCGATGGCTTCGCGCCTCTCGCAGGCCGGCGGCCCGGCACTCCCGGCCGCGCCGACCGGAGCACGACAACATCGCGGGCCCGGGTGTGCCTCGCACGCGAGAGTCGCCGCGGCCGGACGATGAACAGGGGTCTCCATGTCGTCCGTCTTCCTCGTCAGTGGGCCGTCCCGGGGCTTGGGGCGTGAGATCGTCCGCGGGGGCGCCAGCGGGCCACCAGGTCGTGGCGGGCGCGCGCAGACCCGAAGTGCTGGACGACCTCGTCGCGGAACACGGCGAGCGGATCGCTCCCGTCCCCCTCGACGTCACCCGAGCGCCGCACTGGCACGGCGCTTCAACCGGACATCACCCCGGCCGGAACCGGGCGGCGTCTGGCAAGCCCCCTGGCTCCGCTATACCGTTCGGGGGGCGACGAGGCCCGTCAGTCCGGCCGGAGCGTCCGGCTCCGCAGCGAGATCGTCCGAACCCCGAGGAGCAGCAGTGGCAGTTCCCCCTCCCGTCCCTCCCTTCACCCGGGAGTCCGCGACGGCGAAGGTCCGCCTGGCCGAGGACGGCTGGAACAGCAGGGATCCCCACAAGGTGTCGCTGGTGTACGCGGAGGACTCGCGCTGGCGGAACCGCAGCGAGTGGGTCACCGGCCGGACGGAGATCGTCGGCTTCCTGACCCGCAAGTGGTCCAGAGAACTGGACTACCGTTTGATCAAGGAACTCTGGGCCTTCGACGGCAGCAGGATCGCGGTGCGGTTCGCGTACGAATCCCACGACCCCGAGGGGAAGTGGTGGCGCTCCTTCGGCAACGAGAACTGGGAGTTCGACGAGGCAGGCCTGATGACCGTGCGGCATGCGTGCATCAACGACGTCCCGATCGAGGAGTCGGAACGCGCGTTCCGCTGGCCGCTCGGGCGCCGGCCCGACGATCACCCGGGTCTGAGCGACCTCGGCTTCTGAGGGCGTCTTATCCGGGCGAGTCTGTTTGATGACCTAGGGCGACGAAGTAGCCTTGGCCTGGTGTTCGCGGGCCCGTAGGGACTGCGGTTGAAGGCGGGATTGTCCGTGGAGGCAAGGTAGGGCGCGGAGCATGGTCGCCAGGGGGATAGCGCGGCTCCTGCTCAGTAACGATGGTGAGGCCGCGCTCGAGCTGACCGTGGAGCCCTGGGCGGAAACGCAAAAGATTCCGCCGAAGCAAACGTGGGCGGTTGTCACCCACTCGCCTGAAGCAGATGGATCATGGTCCGGGACTCTGCGCGGGGACGAACCGTTCCAGGTCGGCCATCGGCCCGAATCGGTCACGGTGTGGGTCAACGGCGACTGCTTCCACCTCAGCGACATGGATGGGAACTTCGTCGACTCGGCCGACCGGCATTGCCCTGTTCGAGGTTACGACTCCTGACTTGATCAGGAGTCGCGCCGGTTCGGGGGTGGACTCATGGGTGAGCCGTCGGCGCGTGAGGTCGACCATAGCGACCTTGCTCATGGCTTCGGAGCGGTGATCGACCTGATGAGCCGCAGGCTCACACGAGGGTCGGAAGGACTCATAGCCGCCGAGCCACGCTGACCCGCACGTCCTCGCCCCTCAACGCCTGCGGCCAGCGACCATCGATGACACCCGCCATGTACCGGCAGGGGTTGCAGGCGTTCTCCCGCTCTGGCAGCCACCAGTAATCCGACGGTGACATGCCGGCCACCTGGATTCCGCACAGCGTCCTGTCGAAGATGCCGAAAGCATGGGAGACGGTGGCGGTGAGGCCGTCCGCGACGGCCCGCTCCCAACGCATGTCCACGGGCGAGTACGGCGGCCGCACGACCTCGAAGTACTCGCCACCCACATGGGTGGAGGCGTAGCACCAGGAACAGGACCAGACCTCCTCTTCCCAGGCTGTCGGCAGTGTCGGCCATCGCCACATCGCACGTCCACTCACATCGCACTCCACGGACGGATCCTCACACGCCTCCACGCGCGCCCCGACCCGCTTCACAGCGCGCGACGCTACTGAACACCGGATGACGCGGAACACCACACGGGAGATATACTTGCTTCGTCAAGCATGCATCTGATTGACTTCCCGTCAGGCGGATTGGCGCACCCACGGGTTCCCTCGCGAGCGCGTCGGTCCACCTGCAAACACCAGCACAGTCACCCACTTGACCGGTGACGTATTTGTCGCCATGATCGTCACTGTACAGACCGGTGACGTCTTCGCGGCGTTCAGGACGATGCCCTTCGCGGAAGCCGAGATGCCGAGGGAGGAGGGAAGCCCGCAGCAATGACGAGACGCACAAAAGGCGCGCGATCCCCCGAAGTCGGCCTTGCCCGAGGGGCACGAGGCAGCGGACCGACAGGTGCGCCGGGAAGCCTCGGGTCACGTTCTGCGATCCGCAGGCCCGGGCCCAGGAGTCAACTCGCAGACTCCACCGCCGGACGCACCGGGGCGACGCCCGGCCCGCACCCTCATGCCCCCCCGCATCACCCCCACCCTGACGCGAGCCACGCTCGCGGTCGAGAAACGGAGTTCACGATGACCACCACCGAAGACGCGGGTCAGCCGCACGGCACCGGCCGCCGCCGGTTCCTGGGCCTCGCCGCAGGCGCCGTCGCCGCTACCCGGATCGGCCTGCCCGGCCAGGCGCAGGCGGCAGAGGCCGTCGTGGCGCAGCCCGGCACGACGACGTTCGACCCCGCGAAGCCGGTCCCCGGGGTCCGGCCGTTCCGCATCAAGATCCCGCAGCGCGACATCAACGAGCTCCGCCGCCGCGTGCGGGCGACCCGCTGGCCCGACCGGGAAACGGTGGGCGACCGGTCGCAGGGCGCGCAACTGGCGAAGCTCCGGCCGCTCGTCGAGTACTGGGGCAGCGGCTACAACTGGCGCAAGGTCGAGGAGAAGCTCAACTCACTGCCGCAGTTCATCACCGAACTCGACGGCCTGGACATCCAGTTCGCGCATATCCGCTCGCCGCACCCGAACGCGATGCCGCTGCTGATGACCCATGGCTGGCCGGGATCGATCATCGAGCTGCTGAAGGTCATCGGGCCTCTCACCAACCCGACCGCCCACGGCGGCCGCGCCGAGGACGCCTTCCACCTCGTGCTCCCGACGCTGCCCGGATACGGCTTCTCGGACAAGCCGACCGCGGCGGGGTGGAACCCCGCCAGGGTCGCCAAGGCCTTCCACGAGCTCATGCATCGCCTGGGTTACCGGCAATACGTCTCCCAGGGCGGTGACTGGGGTGCCATCATCTCGGAACTCCTGGCGACCCAGCGCCCGGACGGACTCCTCGGCATCCACATCAACATGCCCGGCACCGTGCCGCCGGACGTCTTGCGCCACCTGCGCAATTCCGACCCCGCACCCGCGAGCCTGTCCGCCCGCGAGAAGGCGGCGTACGACCGGCTGCTGCACTTCTACCGGGACGGCTTCGGCTACGCGGCGATGATGAACCAGAGCCCGCAGACCATCGGTTACGCACTGGCCGACTCGCCGGTGGCGATGGCCGCCTACTACTACGACAAGTTCGCCGAGTGGACCGATTCCGACGGCACGCCGGAGAAGGTGCTCACCTACGACGAGATGCTCGACGCCATCTCCCTCTACTGGTTCACCCGGACCGGGACCTCCTCATCCCGGCTGTACTGGGAAGGCGCCCAGGCCGGCGGCGGCCCGTTCGACGCCTTCGACATCCCCTCCCTCCCCGTGGCGGTCACCGTGTTCCCGGGCGAGATCTACCGCGCACCACGGAGCTGGGGCGAGCGCGCGTTCGGCAACCTCGTCCACTGGAACGAGGTCGACAAGGGCGGCCACTTCGCAGCCTGGGAGCAGCCGCAGCTGCTGTCACAGGAGATCCGCCAGGCCTTCAGGTCCCTGCGCTGACCGATGTCCGTCCGGGGCGGGCAGCGTGACGCCCCGGACGATGGACGGCGCCTCCGCCCTCCTGAGCACCACCCTGTTGCCGAGGCGGCGGAGGATGCGTGACTCCGGGCCGCACGGACGCGCCCGGGAGTCACGCTCGCCCGGGCACGCGCCGTACGCGGCCGCGGGCCGCCCGCTCGCCCCGGCCCGCCGAGGCCCTCGGACAGCGGCGTTCTACGCCGAGGGTGTCAACGCCGCTTCCAGCGAGGCGATCGTGGCCTGGTGGCCGAAGAGACCGGCCATCCCGCCCGAGTGCAGGAAGACCGTGCGGCGTCCCGGCACGATGACGCCCTCCTCGACGGCCGCGACGAGGCCGGCCATCGCCCGTCCGGTGTAGACCGGATCCAGCACGATGCCTTCGGTGCGGGCCGTCATGGTGAGTGCGGCAAGGGCGGCGCGAGTCAGTGACCCGTACCCCTCGCCCACCTGATCGAGGCGAATGCGCAAGGAATCGGCCGGGCAGTCCCTGCCCAGGAGGCCGGTGGCCAGCTTGGCGACGGTTCCGCCGGGGTCCGTGACGGCGCCGCAGTGGACTCCGATCACACGTGTCTCGCCGAGGGAGGCGACGAGGCCGGCCATCGTACCGCCGGACCCCACGGCCACGACGACGGCCGACAGGTCGGGGGCCTGCACGAGGAGTTCACGTCCGCACTCCTCGTACCCACGCGCGCCGGACACGTTGGAGCCGCCGAACGGAATCAGTGCGGGCACGGCCCCCTCCAGGCGGAGCCGCCCGACCACGTCCTGTGCGGCGGCGGACAGTTCACGGTCGCCCACGTCCCCGGCCCAGACGACGGTGGCACCGAAAAGACCGTCGAGCGCCAGGTTCCCGGACGACGAGGACCCGGGTGTTCCGGCGAGCACGAGCACCACGTCCAGCCCCAGCCGCGCTCCGGCGGCGGCGGTCAGTCGCGCGTGGTTGCTCTGCGGCGCACCGGTGGTGACGAGGACCGTTGCCCCTTCGGCGCGTGCGGCGCCGCAGGTCCACTCGAGTTTCCGGACCTTGTTCCCGCCGCCACCGAGGCCCGCGAGGTCGTCCCGCTTGATCCAGAGGTCGTCGGCCCCCAGCCCGAGGGCCCGGCCCAGTCGCGGCATGGGCTCCAAGGGGGTGGGCCAAGTCCCGAGGAGCACACGCTCGGTGGGGTGGCTTTCCGAGGTCATCGCGGCCCTTCCTCTCATCGCTTCCGTGGACGGCACCGGATCATCTTGCCAGGTCATCGGAGGCGTGATGATCGTCGGGCGGGACCTCACGGACGCTCGCGGAACGCCGGCCGCGGCCCCGGCCATGAGGGGCCCCGGCATCGGCCGGGTCGGCGCTCCCCCCGGACCACGGGAACGGCAGTGAGTGAACGCTCGTTCACTCACTGCTGATATCATCGGTGCATGGTGACAGGCGCAGGACAACAGTCACGCGAGGGGGCACGGGACCGGGTCGTCCGGGCGGCCGCCGCCCTTCTCTCGCGAGAGGGTCCGGACGCCGTCTCCACCCGGGCCGTAGCCGCCGCCGCCGGCATCCAACCGCCGACGATCTTCCGCTTGTTCGGCGACAAGGACGGCCTGATGGAAGCGGTGGCGGCCTTCGGCCTGAGCAAGTACCTCCCGGCCAAGGAACTGCTCGAGGCCACGGATGATCCGCTCGCCGACCTCGCCAGGGCATGGGATCTGCATGTCCGGTTCGGCCTCTGCCAGCCGGTCTTCTACACCCTCGCATTCGGTCAGTCGCGGCCAGGGCACGTGACCGCCGCCGGGCGCGAGGCCGTTGCGGGGCTTCAGCAGATCATGCGGCGCGCGGCCGACGCCGGCCTCCTCCGGATGAGCGTGGAACGCGCCACCGCACTGATGCACGCCAACGGCACGGGCGTCGTCTTCATGCTGCTCGGGATGCCACCGCAGGAGCGGGACCCCGGCCTCTCCGCGACGGCGCGGGACAACGTGCTCGCCGCTGTCACGGGCGGCGTTCGCCAGGCGGAGCGACCCGCCGGCGGCGTCGGCCACCGCGCGACCGCCCTGCGGGAGGCCCTGCAGGGCTCCGGTGCGTCCGCGCTCAGCGACGGTGAACGGATCCTGCTGACCGAGTGGCTCAAACGCCTGGCGGATACGGACACGGGGTGACCGTGGGCGGGGCCGCGCGTTCCCCTCGTGTCTCCCGAGCCGGATGCGACCGCCTGGCCGTCCCCTTCACGGCTCTCCCGCAAGGGACTCACAGCGCCCGATGGCCGGCCGGAAGCCCGGCCGGCCATCGGGCACGTCCCCGTTCAGGGGTACGGAGCCGTCAGCGGAGGAAACCCTCGTAGCTCTGCTGTTCGATCTGGCTGTTGATCTGCTTCACCGTCTCCAGGCCGACGCTCACGATGATCAGGATGCTCGTGCCCGTGAGCTGGTTGGAACTGCCGTAGCTCGCGAACGCCACGGTCGGCACGAGTGCGATCAGGCCCAGGTACAGCGACCCGGGCCACGTCAGCCGGTTGAGCACGTACCGCAGGTAGTCGGCGGTCGGCCTGCCCGCGCGGATGCCGGGGATGAAGCCGCCGGCCTGCTTGATGTTGTCCGCGACCTCGTCCGGGTTGAAGGTGATCGCCACGTAGAAGAACGCGAAGAACACCGTCAGCAGGAAGTACGCGGCGACGTAGTAAGGATGGTCGCCCTTGACCAGGTTCTGTGTGATCCACACCGCCCACGGGGCCGTCGGGTCCGCGAACTGGGCGATCAGCGCCGGTACGTAGAGGATGGACGAGGCGAAGATGACCGGCACCACACCCGCCTGGTTGATCTTGAGCGGAATGTAGGTCGCCGTACCGCCGTACGACTTACGCCCGATCACCCGCTTCGCGTACTGGACCGGGACACGGCGCTGCGCCTGCTCGACGAAGACGACCAGCGCGACCATCACGAACCCGATGAGGATGACGCTGAAGAAGGCGAGCCATCCGTCGGCGATCTTGCCCTCCTGCTTCACCGCCCAGAGGGCGCCCGGCAGCGTGGACGCGATGGAGATGAAGATGAGCATCGACATGCCGTTGCCGATTCCCCGGTCGGTGATCAACTCACCCATCCACATCACGCACGCCGTCCCCGCGGTGACCGTCAGGACCATCACCGCGGTGGTCAGGATCGAGTCGTTGGGGACGATCTCGGAGGCGACCGAGCAGTTCGGGAAGAGGGAGCCGCTGCGCGCCGTCGCGACCAGGCCCGTGCCCTGCAGTACGGCCAGCGCCACGGTGAGGTACCGCGTGTACTGAGTGATCTTCGCCTGCCCCGACGCACCCTCCTTCTTGAGCGCGTCGAGCCTCGGGATGACCACCGTCAGCAGCTGAAGGATGATGCTCGCCGTGATGTAGGGCAGGATGCCGAGCGCGAATACGGTGATCTGGAGGAGAGCGCCGCCGCTGAACAGGTTGACCAGACCCAGCAGGCCTCCACTGTCCGAGGCGGAATCAACGCAGGTCTGGACGTTCTGGTAGCTCACGCCGGGGATCGGAACGTGCGATCCCAGTCGGTAGATGATGATCAGACCGAGCGTGAACAGCAGCTTCTTTCTCAGATCAGGGCTCTTGAACACCCGAGCGAACGCGCTTAGCAATGGTTCCTCCTTCGCCCCCGCGCCGGCGCGTCAGAGGTCACTTCTCAAATGAGGACCGCGGCACCGGAGCCGCACACGGCATCCGGCGTCCACCGCCTCCTGGTGCTCCCGGCCACCACGGCGGTCGGGAACCGCGTGCGCGTCGAGGAGGACCGTCGTTCTGTTCTTGTGAGCGCGAAGCGGAGCGCCGCACGCATGGAAGAGCACCTGCGGAGAATCGGAAGGGCCTCCGCGCGGGGCTGGGGGCCGCTTCGCGATCGACCCGCAGGCATACGGGCTCCCCGTGCCGGCGGGGCCGGAGTTCAGCCTCGGGCGCCTATCCGCCCACGCGTCACCTTCAAGGGTGACCGCCGGCACAAGCCGTCGGCTCCGGCGGCAGCCCGGCCCACGTCGCGCACCAGCCAGGGATCGAGCACCTCGTGTACCCACCTTCCCGGCACTTGCAGGACAGCTGCGACAGACAGGCACCATATTCGAGTGACCGGCCTCGATCAGCAACCCGACAAGCCGCGAGGGACCCCACGAGCCGTAAGCGGACACCTCCTGTGCCCGAGCCGTGAGCCGACGGGCCGCAGGCCGGACGGACCTCGCCCGTCGGCCCGTCAACCGCGCGGGCCCGGGCGAGGCTACGCCGGTATCCGTGCCGTTCAGAGCGTGAAGACACCGAACCTCCAGACATATGCGCCCACCCCACCGGCCGCAAGCACGAGCCCGATCACCACGATGACCGAGTTTCGCCGCCGCACCCTTGGGTCGAGTGCACGGCGGGTCACCTCGGTGACCTTCCGCCGGGTCCAGCGCAGCACGCGCTGTGCCCACACGAACTCGGTCGCCCAGACAGCCATACCACCGAAGATCACGAGCCATCCCGGCCCGGGCAACGGCAACAGGACGATGCCGGTCGCGACGACCACCGCACCGACGACGAAGACGCCGGCCTTCCACAGCAGGTGAAGGAGGGGAGTACGTCTCACCACGCGGGGAGCCCGGGAACCCAGGGGAAGATCCCGTTTCCGGGGAGCCGTCGTGGAGGTCCGACTCATGACACCGCCACCTCAGCTCCCGAGTTGCCCGCAAGGATGCGCCTCGCCGGCGCCGCTCATGCACGGTCCCGCGTGGCTTCGGATCGAAACCGGACGACCAGCGCAGCGTCATCCACAAGTCACCCTACTGTCGGCGCGAACCCCTGAAAACAAAAAGCGGATACCGTCGATATGACGCTGCTCACCTCCGGTATTTCGACCGACACCTCCGCTCGCGGCCTGGTGATACCGGTCACACATTGCGCCGACCGTGAACCATCGGCACTCCAGTCGGTGCGATCACCGATAACGGCCGACAATATCCAGCCCCACGGGATCCTGTTACAGTGCACTTATTCAGGTGTCGGCCGAACAGTCGACGCCTGACGAGTTCGCGCCGTCGACCGCTTCAAAGAGCTGCCGAATCCACGACTCACACAGGCCTCCCACCGCGAGGCCGGCTTCGGGTCGCCGCCCCACCCAACGCGGCGACGCCGAAAGCCCGAGAACGGACTTCACGCCCGTTCCGCGCATGGTCACGCGGAGAGACGGAACAGGGGACGCCTGCTTTCCTCGCGCCGACCGCGCCACTCGGCTCCGCATCGCCGGCGCCCCAAGGCGGCACAACCACAGAGACTCCCCTGATGAAGTCATGGCATCAGGGGACTGGGCGGGAGTTCGTGGGGACGGAACCCGCCCACGCCAGGCGCCCGGGACCACCAAAAGCTGGTCCCGGGCGCCGCCCGCGTCACCGCGCCGCGGTCGCACAGCCCGCCGTCACAGACGGTGCCGCCTGTGGCGGCAGACCGATTCGACGCGACGCGAGAAAAGCACTCGGAGTGACGGACCGGCCGTAAAGCCGGACCGGCAGGTCGCACACAAGATTCCCCATGATCACGCGCATTCCGCTGCTTCGCGTACAGCAACCCGGGCACCCTCGATTCACCGAAGGCGAAAGTCCGCATAAGCCGGGACCACCGAGCGGCAGATTCATTGCAGCCCAAACCGAACTTCTGGAATCCGCTGCCACCCGATACACAGAAAGGGGTTCGCAAAGCACGCGAGCGCCTTGCCCTCATTCCGTCACGCGATTCCCGAACCGGTCGACGGGCCCGGGCCACTGCCATTGCGGCCCCGAGTCGCACGCAAGCACCATGACCCGCCCGACATCGCGCCCGCCGGAGAGCAGACGGTCCGGGGTCCGCGCCACGTCCGCTTCGGGCGCCAGCCTAACGCATCAATTGCCTGGTCAAGCAACTTGTTCGCGCCGCCCTCCGCCATCGACCGGAGTCCGTGGTGTTCGCCCCCGCAGCGATCACCGCCGCGCGACCGCATGGCTGACGGGTCGTTGTACGATCACGGAGATACGTGTGCCGCTTCCGGTTGTTGCGCCGAGTGTGTGCGAACACGTAGGGGCCGTTTCCCGGGATGTACGAGGCCGATGGTGTCCTGATCCGGCAACAGCCCCTCTCCTTCCTCCTTCCGACACACGCCAGGGAGCTGTGATGCGCGCGAAGACTCTTGCTCGCGGATTCATCGAGATCGGTACCGAGCACGGTGGGCGTGAGGCAGTGGTGGACGGGCCCGTCCGTCTGCGGCACGACGAGGTGCTGCGACGAGCCACCGCCGTCGCGGTCCGGTTGAGGCACCTGGGAGTCGGGCCGGGCGACCGGGTGGCGATCCTCCTCCCGAACTGCTGGGAGTACGCCGTCACTTACATCGGGGTTCAGCTGGCCGGGGCCATCGCCGTCCTGGTGAACACCCGGCTCGCCGGTCCCGAGCTCACCCATGTCTTCAGCGACAGCGCTGCCGGGGTGATCGTCACGGACGCCACGGAAGGGAGGCTGGGCTCCCGCGTCCCGGGAGAGTTCGCCGAGCGCATCGTCCCGGTGGAGGCGGTGGTGGCCGCTCCGGAGCCGGGAACCGCGGACGTCGACCCGAGTACGCTGCCCGGTTGCGAGCGGGACGCCTCCGACGTGGCTCACCTGCTGTACACCTCGGGCACCACGGGCAGGCCGAAGGGTGCGATGCACACGCACGCGAACCTGCTCTTCAACGCGGGCACCGTGCGCGAGCGCCTCGGTGCCAGGCCCGGCGAACGGACGCTCATCGCCGCTCCGATGTTCCACGCGGTCGGCGTGGTGTCCCAGTTCGTCGGATTCATCACGGCCGGCGGCTGCTGCATCTTCACGCCGGAGTTCAAGGCGAAGACCGTGGTGGAGCTGATGGCCCGGGAGCGGATCACGTTCTTCGCCGGCGTCGCCGCGATGCTCCGCCTGATCCTCCTCGAAGCCGAACACACCGCCCCCGATCTGTCGAGCCTGCGGCTCTTCGTCATGGGTGGCTCACCGGTCCCCGAAGACTTCCCGGGCGAGGTCGCCAGGCGCCTGCCCGGTCTCACCCTCGCCAACGTGTGGGGGCTGACCGAGGGCACCTCGATCACCACCTACACCGAGGGCGAGGAGTACGCCGGGCATGCCGGAACGGTGGGCCGCCCCGTGGCGGGTCTCGAGGTCGCCGTCTCGGTCGGCGGTGGCCGGCCGGAGGATCTGCGGGACACGGTCGGCGAGTTGTGCATGCGCGGCCCCGCGGTGACGGCAGGGTACTGGAACAACCCGGACGCCACCGCGGCGGCCTTCGTGGACGGGTGGCTGCACACGGGAGACGTCGGCAGCGTGGACGGCGAGGGCTTCGTGCGTGTGCTCGACCGGCTCAAGGACATGATCATCCGTGGCGGGGAGAACGTCTACTGCCTGGAGGTCGAGAACGCGCTGAACACGCATCCCGACGTCGCCGATGTCGCCGTGGTCGGCGTGAGCGACCCGATTCTGGACGAACGGGTGCGCGCGGTGGTCGTGCCCCGCTCCGGCGGCTCCCTCGACATCGAGTCGCTGCGCGAGCACGCCGCGGCCTCGCTGGCCGACTACAAGGTGCCCTCCGAGTACCTCTTCGTGGAGGAACTGCCGCGCAACGCGTCCGGCAAGGTCCTCAAGCGCAGTCTCGTGGAGATCGCGCTCACCGCCCCGGACGACGTCCTGCCGCTTGCGGGCGGCGCCGGCGAGGAGACCGATGCACTCCCCCGCTGAACCGGTCACCGGAGAACTCCCGTCGCCCACCGCCGTCGACGTCGTGATCGTGGGCGCCGGGTTCAGCGGGCTGGGCGTCGCGGCCATGCTCGACAGGGCGGGTTTCTCGTCGTTCGTGATTCTCGAGGCCGCCGACGACCTCGGCGGCGCCTGGCGGGACAACACGTATCCGGGGTGCGGATGTGACATCCCCTCCCCTCTGTACTCGTACTCCTTCGATCAGAAGGCCGACTGGAGCAGGCTCTTCGCCAGGCAGCCGGAGATCCTGGGCTATCTGCGTGATGTCGCGCACCGGCGACGGCTCGTCGGCCGCGCCCGGTTCGGCCGGCGGGTCGACAGCGCCCGGTGGATCGGGGCGGAGGCACGGTGGGAGGTGACGACCTCGGTCGGCGAGACCTACCGGGCGCGCTTCCTCGTCTCCGCGGTGGGCCCGCTGCATCATCCCGCGTACCCGGATCTGCCCGGGGTCGATTCCTTCGGCGGGCCGGTCTTCCACTCCGCGGCCTGGCGGCACGACGTCGACCTCAGCGGCAAGCGGGTGGCGGTCATCGGCGCGGGCGCCAGCGCGATCCAGTTCGTGCCGGCGATCGTGGACACGGTCGCGGAACTCACCGTCTTCCAGCGCACCGCGCCGTGGGTGGTCCCCAAGGCGGACCGCCCCTTCGACGGACGCCACCGTCTGCTCGCCCGGTGGTTCCCTCCCTACCGCTGGTGGGTGCGCGAGCGGCTGTTCCGGATCCACGAGGAGCGTGCCGCCGGATTCCTCGGTGACCCGCGGGGCATGGCGAAGACGGAGGCCCTGGCGCGCAGGCTGATCGAGAGGCAGGTTCCGGACCCCGGCATGCGGACCACGGTCACACCGGACTACGCCCTCGGCTGCAAGCGGCTCCTGGTCTCCAGCGACTGGTATCCCGCTCTGGTCCAGCCCCACGTCCAGGTGCGGCGCGGTGGGGTCGGTGAGGTGCGGCCCGGTGCCGTGGTCGGTGACGACGGAGTCGAGGTGCCGGCCGACGTCCTGGTCTTCGGAACCGGATTCGACTCCCGGAACACCGTCCGGATCGACATCACGGGCCGGGACGGCGTGACGCTCGCCGAAGCGTGGGGGGAAGGCAATCAGGCCTATCTCGGCACCACCGTCGCCGGGTTCCCCAACATGTTCCTGATGGTCGGGCCGAACACCGGGCTCGGGCACAACTCGCAGATCTTCATGATCGAGGCGCAGGCCCGTCACGTCGTCACCCTCATGCGCCGGATGCGCCGCAGCCGTACGGACTCGCTCGAGGTGCGTCCGGAAGTCCAGGAGGCGTTCAACGGCTGGATGGGCGAGCGTATGGCCGGCACCGTATGGCAGTCCGGAGGTTGCCGCAGCTGGTACCAGGACCCGCGGTCGGGCCGGAACACGGTCCTGTGGCCCGGCACCGCGCTGTCGTTCCGCCGCCGCACCCGGCAGGTCAGGATGACGGACTACCACATGGAGCGGGTGCGGAACAGGGGTGCGCGGGGTGCGCGGGCTGCCGGGCGCGGGTGACACCTGCCGGCGGTCAGCGGCGCGTCCACGTCCCGGCCGTCCGGTACGGCGGGGCCCTGCACCGCACCGAGCGGTGGGGACTCCCGCCGTCCTTCATGTGCGGTGGCGTTCGGGCGCCTTCCGTGTGTGAACCGCCGGGCGCTCCACGCGGCCGGCACGCCACTGCCGCCGAGCCGCGTGCACAGCCGGTCCGCGGGGAGCCGGGAGCAGCGGAAGACGCACCGTCGTGACACGAGGACGCAGTGGAGTCGAAAGGCCCGGACGCCACACCTGGTGGCGTCCCGGGCCTTGCCGCCCGCCGGCCCCCGGCGCAGGTTCGGCAGAGGCGCCCGTGACATTACTCATGCTGGATACACGAATATGCCGACACTGTCGTACCTTGATATGTCAAGCAAGATGTACATGCAGGAGAACAGACGAATGGGGCGTTCATGCGCACTTTCACTCGCAGGGGGATACTCGGCCTGAGCGCGGGAGCAGCGGCCGCCGTAGGACTCGCGGCGTGCCGCTCCGTGACATCCCCAAAGAGTGCGCACGCGGCCGCGGGCCCGAGTGACACTCCCGCGGCCCCCGGCACCCCAGGACCCGCCGAACCCACCGCCCGGCTCATCGGCGACGGTTCGACCTCCTTCACCGGAAAGCAGCCGCATCAGCCGGCCGCACCCGTGCCGCTGGAGCCCGGACAGACCCCTCCCCAGTTCGTGGTCTTCTCCTGGGACGGTGCGGGCGAGGTGGGCACCGGTCTCTTCCCCCGCTTCCTCGACCTTGCCCAGCAGCACGGCGCGTACATGACGTTCTTCCTCTCGGGCCTGTATCTGCTCCCCGAGTCGAAGAAGCGGCTGTACGACCCTCCGAACAACCCGCTCGGTGCCTCGGACATCGGCTATCTCACCGACGAGCACGTCCGGGCCACCCTGTCGAACGTGCGCCGGGCCTGGCTGGAGGGCCATGAGATCGGCACGCACTTCAACGGCCACTTCTGTGGCGGACATGGCAGTGTCGGCAACTGGACGCCCCAGCAGTGGCGTTCGGAGATAGACCAGGCCAAGTCGTTCGTGAAGGAGTGGCGGACCAATACCGGCTGGACCGACGAACCGCCCCTGCCCTTCGACTACGACAAGGAACTGGTGGGCGCCCGGACCCCGTGCCTGCTCGGTCAGGACAGCCTGCTTCCCACGGCACGCGCGCTCGGCTGGCGCTACGACGCCTCCTCACCCGGGGGCCGTCAGGTCTGGCCCGTGAAGAGGGAGGGTGTGTGGGACTTCCCGTTGCAGCAGATTCCCTTCCCCGGACACTCCTTCGAGGTCCTGTCGATGGACTACAACATGCTGGCCAACCAGTCGGTCAACTCGACGCAGGCTCCGGCCTACAACTACCCGGGCTGGCGGGATCAGGCCACCCAGGCCTACATCTCCGGCTTCCAGCGGGCGTACGAGTCGAACCGGGCTCCGTTCTTCATCGGCAACCATTTCGAGCAGTGGAACGGCGGCATCTACATGGACGCCGTGGAGAAGGCTCTCGAGCACATCGCCCGGGAGAGGGACAACGGCGGCGACGTACGTCTCGTCTCCTTCCGCCAGTTCACCGACTGGCTCGACGTACAGCGGCCCGATGCGCTGGCCGCACTGCGTGGGCTGGATGTCGGCGAGCAGCCTGCGGAAGGGTGGGCCGGCTTCCTGGGAGGCCGCTCCGGCGCGGCCGGGACGCCGGAGGGGTCCGGAGCTCCTGAACCGCACGACTCCGGAGCAGCAGCCTGACGCACGGGGTGCACCCGTGGAAACACCGAAGCCGACGAGCTGATACTCGTCGGCCTTCGGTGCGTGGTCCCGCCTCCGGCACACCTCGCGGCAGGCGGTCCGGCGGAGCCCGGGCCGGGCTCGGGTGCTCGGTGCCCCGGCCGAGTGGTCCGGCCGGATCACCGACGCCCTGCCGTCGCGCATGCCGTGGGTCAGTCCAGGTCGGAGATGAACCGGGTGAGGACGTCCGCGAAGTCCTCCGGCGCCTCCAGGTGCGGGGCGTGTCCGACGCCGGGCAGCATGTGCACGGTACCGCCCCAGAGCGTCGGCATCCTGATGTCGTTCAGGTACTCCGAGCTGACCAGTTGTTCACCCTCACCGTGCAACACCGCCAGGGGCCGCGTCAGGTGTTCCACGACGGCCCTCTCGTCGGCGAAGGCCCCGGCCTGGAGGCTCGCCAGGAGACCGGCGCGAGCCGCCCCGTCGGTGGCGAGCACGTCCGCGACGAGCTCGTCGGTCGGCAGTGCCGATCCGGGAGCCAGGAAACTCCTGGCGTAGGCCGCGGCCGCCTCGGCGTCCACGTCCGGGGTGAATCCCACGTTCATGGCCGGGTTCGGCAGGAAGGCCCTGCCGACATCGGCAGGGCTGCCGACGGGCGGGGTTCCGAAGAGGACGAACCCCACGGCCTCGGGCAACGCGGAGGCTGCTTCGAGGGCGATGTGTCCGCCCAGGCTCCAGCCGACCACCACCGCGTCCTCGGCGCGCAGTTCACGGACGAAGCCGGTGAGCGTCGAAGCGTAGGACCGCAGCGAGTAGTCGTCGGCCTTCCCGGTGTGCGCCGAACCGCCGTGACCGGGCAGATCCGGTGCGAGACAGCGGTACCGCTCTCCGAAGGGGCCGTCGAGCAGGTGTCGCCAGACACGGCTGGAGGAGGAGTTCCCGTGCACCAGGACGACCGTCCGGCCCGTGCCCGCCGATGCGGTGTAGGTGATCCGCTGCCCGGCGATGCTGATCTGTTGTTCCTTCACAGGTCTTCCTTCTCGCTCGACGACTCACCGGTCCGCACCGGCGTCCAACGGGCGTGCCGTCAGATCGATGCGGCCAAGGTGACGATGGTGGCTGCGGCGAGGACCAGGAACACGAACGGCGCCATGGCCGCGTTGCGGGTGGCACTGTCCCGGTAGTCGCCCCACTTCGCGTGGAAGCAGATCGCACCGACGAACACTACTGCCAGGCCGGCAGCCGCCGCGATGCCCAGCGGCTGCCACCAGATGCCCACGACGAGGCCGATGCCGGCAGCGACCTCGGCCATGCCGATGAACCGGACCATGGCGGCGCCGAGGCCCTTCTGGATCAGGCCGTCGGGCACGTCACCCTTGAGCTGCACCTTGGGGGCGCCACCGGCGAGGACGGCGAGGGCGAGCAGGATGCTGAGGATAACGGCTGCTATATACATGATGGTTCTTTCTCGGAGTGTCGTGAGACGGATGCGAATGATGCGTTACTGGGGTTGTGCGCAAGCCCACCGGGCCTGTCCCGGTTGAGGGTCGGGCCAGGGTGGGTTCTGCCTCGCCGGCGCGTCGGCTCATGCCGTCCGTGCCGGCGCAGGTCTCATGGCGGGCCGTGCGGTTCGCGCTTCATGAAGGCGTGCTCGCCCGCTGGTTCACGGCCACGGCCCGCTCGATCAGCGCCGGGTCGGCCAGGGTGTCGGGGTGGGCCAACACGAACCGGACCGCCTGGCACGCGTCGGCTGTCGTACGGTCGGTCAGAGCGGCCTGCGCGAGCTGCTCCATCGCGGACCGTTGCTGCTCGCTTTCTTCGTCCGCGGCGACTCCCCGGAGGATGTCCGTGCGTACGGCGTCGGCGCTCGTGGAAGGGTCCCATACCGCGTCCGTCGCGACCTTCTGCGAAGCGAAGAAGCGCTCCGCCGGAAGGGCGGGGTCGGGGTCGTGAGCGAGGTAGTCGGCCAGGCAGGCCGCGTGCAGAGCGGCCGAGGAGACGCCCTGCGCGTACCTCGCGTTGAGGGACACCGCCGCGTCCCCGACGCTGACGACGCGGGCCGGGAAGCGCGTGAGGCCGCCGAAGTCCCTTCGTATGCTGGTGGCCTGACGAAATCTCAGTACGTCGCGGACGACGACACCGGCGGCGGCCCTGCCGAAGGGCGCCGGAAGCCTGTCACAGAGCGCACGGAATTCCTCGATCGACCCGGGAGGCCTGTTGCCTCCGTAGACGAGCAGGCCGACCATCCGCAGGTCGTCCTCGATCGGCACGACCATGCCTGCGGCCAGTCCTCCCGGACCCGCGAACCGGGGGTACTGGAGTGACGTGAGTCGCCGGTCCGTGTCCGTTGCGGTTCCGCCGAACACGGCGGTCGCGTAGTGGATGCCGGTCTCCGTGCGCTGCTGGTACGGCCGACTGTAGCCCGCTTCGTCCAGCCAGTCCGAGAGACTGCTGGAACGGCCCATCGCGTCCACGGTGAAGTCGACGGGCAGGATGTCCTCGCTGTCGGCCTCCACGTACCGGACGGCGCTCACCGCGTCGCCCCGGTACACGAGACCCGTCACCTGTGCCGTGACGGCCGAGACGTTGGGCAGGCCGAGTACGCGGCGGCGCAAAGCCGATTCCAGGAAGGGGCGGCTGGAGAGAAGCATGCGCCCTTCGCCGGTGCGCACCTGCTCGACTCCGTCGACGAAGAGGTCCATCCCGTCCGGGGTGACGAGGACTCCGCCGTTCTCGCGCATCTCCTCCGTGATGCCGGGCAGCCAGCGTTCCATCAGTGCGAGCCCGCCCGGCATCACCACGTGGGCCTGCCGGTCGTGCGGAACACCTGCCCGCGCCCGCCCGGTCACGTCGGCCTCGTCCCGCTCGATGACCAGCACCTCGGTGGCGTGGTCGGCGAGGATCCGGGCGGCCAGAAGACCGGCGACACTCCCACCGAGCACGCAGGCCGTGTCGAACAGGACCGGCGTGGAACCCGACGCGTCCTGCCGGACCAGCCGGTCGAACACGGCGACGGGCGATTCAGCCACCTTCACTCCTCCGCCTGGTGGTGGCCGCGCGGCCGCCGGATTGGCCGCTGGGCTGCGGTCACCGGTCGGTGACCGCACCCCGTCGGCAATGCTTGTCCGGGAAAGTAAATCTGTATATATTTGCTTTGTCAAGCACATGGATGGGCCGACGCGTCATGCACAGCCCCTCGGCCCGGCTGCGGTCACCGGCCGGCGAGCCACCCACCGTGCTGGGCGGGCGCGGGCGGCGGAGGGGCCGTGCAGCCGCCCGCAGGGGCGACCTGCCACCGGTACCGCCCCGCTCACGAGCCCGGGGCCGCGGTCCCGCACCGCTCCGATGAGGAAATCGGCGCAGCCTCCGCCTACCAAAGTATAGAAATCCCGCACACCCATGCGCCCTTGGTCTGCGAACTGCGCGTACCAATGGCCGAAGTCCGCCACCTCACCAGATCATTAGCGTGACGGACATGAACCTCAAGAAGCTTTCCGAAGATTTCATGCGGGCCGGAATCCCCGCGGTCCTGCTGGCCGTCACGGGACTGTTCGTCACCGTGTTCGCGGCTGTGCACATCCTGGAGCGGGCCTGGGCCCACGTGGCACTGCACCTGCTGAACGTTCCCGGGCTCGGCGCGGTGGCCGGGCTGGCCGTCGGCGGAGCCTTCCTCGCCGTGGCGGCACTGGTCCAGCGGCACGCGTCGGCCGGCCGTACGCAAACACGCGGCTGAGGCGAGGAGTTGGGGCGCCGCTCATGCGTGTCCGGGTGCGGGCGCCCGCACCCGGACACGCATGAGCGGCGCCCGCACTCGGACACCCACGAGTGTCGCCCGCACATGGACACGTACCAGTGGCCGCCGAACGGACAGCCTCCGGCACGAGCCGTGGCCTTTCACCGGTCCCGACCGGAACTCCGGACCGGTCGTCTCGCGGCCACGGCACGGATCGCGGCCTTCTCCTGA
Organism: Streptomyces sp. NBC_00178; assembly: GCF_036206005.1. Lineage (NCBI taxonomy): Bacteria > Bacillati > Actinomycetota > Actinomycetes > Kitasatosporales > Streptomycetaceae > Streptomyces > Streptomyces sp. NBC_00178. The sequence continues at coordinate 7,034,403 of NZ_CP108143.1, read as the reverse complement.
TCGGCATCCGCGATATCCGCGCCTGCTCCGCGGCCTCGTCGCATGCACGCGAACCGAGGGCTGTCCCTAAGTCCCCGGCGGGCGCGGGCCGTCCGAGCACAACAGCACCGGCCCCGGCCCCGTCCGGCGAGCCGCATCCACGGGATGCCCCCGGCCTCCCCCGCGCCATCACCTACGGAAAGACCACAGGCCAGTACGTCATGACCGATTCACCCAGGGGCCAAGGGGCCCTCCGCGTCCCAGCGATCGAGGCCGTCGGCCTCGGACGGCGCTACCGGCGCGGGTGGGCGCTGCGCGACACCTCCTTCCGCCTCCCCGCCGGACGCATCTGCGCGCTGGTCGGCCCCAACGGCGCCGGAAAGACCACCCTTCTGTCCATGGCCGCGAACCTGATCGAGCCCACCGACGGCGCGATCACGGTCTCCGGGCACCATCCGGGCAGCGCCGAAGCGCGCGAGGGTACCGCCTTCCTCAGCCAGCAGAAGGCCCTCTACCCCCGCTTCCGGGTGCACGAGATCCTCCGGATGGGGCGAGAGCTCAATCCCACGTGGCACCAGGAGACGGCCGAGGCGGTCATCGAAGCCGGCAACATCCCCATGAGTGCCCGCGTCGGCACGCTCTCGGGCGGGCAGTCCACCCGAGTCGCCTTCGCCCTGGCCCTGGGCAAGCGGCCCCGGCTGATGCTCCTGGACGAGCCCATGGCCGATCTGGACCCCCTGGTGCGCCATCAGATGACGGATCTCCTGCAGGCGGAGGCCCGGAAGAACGGCTCGACCGTCGTGATGTCCTCGCACCTGGTCTCCGAGTTGGAGAGCGCCTGCGACTACCTCGTGCTGGTCAACAGCGGCACCGTGCGTCTGGCCGGTGAGGTGGACACCCTCCTCGCCCAGCACCGCCGGCTCACCACCGACTCCCCCGATCACGAGCGCCACCGGAAGGATCTCGAAGGACACACGGTGATAGCGACGTCCGGCGGGGACGGCCGGATCACCTCACTGGTCCGGACCGGTCCGGCAGCGTCGCACGACCCTGGCCTCCCCCCTCCCACGCTCGAGGAACTCGTGATCGGATACCTGCGCGCACCCGACGCACCGGCTCTGCTCGCTCCGAGCGCGCGGGTCGCCGACGGCAGCGAGGTGGCGGCATGAGCACCAACGCCCCACGGACACGAGAGCGCTCCCGCCGCCCGCGGCTGAGCGGGCTGACCTGGTTGATCTGGCGGCAGAACCGCACCGCCTTCTGGCTCGGGCTCGCAGCCGCGGCAGCACTCGCGGTGTATGCCGTCGTGCAGCACCAGAACGTGGCCGCGGCGGCCGGCGCGCAGCACCTGCAGGACTGTCACGCGCACGCGGACTCCATCGACTGCGTACGGAAGCTGGTGGCGTTCCAGAACGACTACCAGAACCCGATCCGGCGCCCGCTGCAGGCCATGCTCCTGCTTCCGTTCCTGTTCGGCCTGTTCCTCGGCGGGCCGCAGCTCGCGCAGGAACTGGAGTCCGGGACGTACCGCACGGTGGCCACGCAGTCCGTCACCCGCATGCGCTGGTTCATGGCGAAGCTGTGCGTGCCCCTCGCCATGGTCGTGGTCATCAGCGGTGTGATGGCGGCGGCGATGACCTGGTGGTGGCACCCGATCGCCGAGACGGCCGGATACCGTCAGTGGCAGTACTGGTACCCCTTCTACGGGGTGGGGCCCGTCGTCGTCGGTCTGGGTGTCCTGATCTACCTGCTGGGAGTGACCCTGGGTCTCTACCTGCGCCGTACGGTCCTCGCCATGGGTGCCACACTCGCGCTCGGGGGCGGCCTCTTCGCGGTGATCGAGTGGGCCCGCCCCCATCTCCCGCCCCGGCACACGGCCACCGCCCAGCACACCGTCACACCTCCGGTCCCCGACAACGCGTGGCTCGTGGCCGACGGGCCGCTGTCGCCGGACGGCAGGCGCGTACCCGAAGCCTGGGAGTGCTTCGCCGCCAAGGACCCCGGGCCGTGTCTCGGCTCCCACGGCATCTCGGGGCGCTGGGCCGAGTTCCACCCCGTCTCGGACCTCTGGCCCCTGCAGTGGGCGACGACGGGCATCTGCGTGTTGCTCGCGGTCGTGCTCGTCGCCGTCTCCGCCTGGTGGGTACGCAACGGGTTCAGCGGCAGGTCCCGCAAGGCCGCCTCGGTCCGGCCGTAAGCGGCGCAGGACCGGCACCCGCCGACGTCGCGAATGGGTGCGGGAGCGGCCCGTGGGCGCGGCACACCATCCGTGTGCCGCGCCCACGGGCGTTCCTGTGCCAGGTGTCTCCGGCAGGCACGCACATCGGAACGCAACCCGTTCCGCACCACCGGTGCACCGGCGGTGACCGGTCGCACGGCAGGCGCTCCCCGCCGCCGAAGCGAGGTGACGGAACGGGTGGGGCCGGACGCGGGGAGCGACGGATGTGAGGGGGTGGATCACCGTGCGACGCGGCTCACAGCTCGAAGGCGCCCGTCAACTAGACAGACCTGTCTAGTATGGGGTCATCCTATCCGCCGAGCACCGAGGGTGATCCATGAGAACCGCGTCCGTCGCTCGCCGAGCGGCCCCTTCCATCAACACGGCCGGGCGCACGCCGGCGCACGCCGCGCCGCGCGGGAGGGCCATGGGGCCCGCCGCGTCGCTGGCCCTGCTCGCCTCGATCCTCGTGTCGCTGCTGGCCGCGTCGAGCGCGCCCACGCCGCTCTACGCGATCTACCAGGCCCACTGGGGCTTCTCGCCGATCACCATCACCGTCGTGTTCGGTGTCTACGCGGTCGCCGTGCTGGCATCGCTCCTGGTCTTCGGCAAGTTCTCCGACCACGTGGGCCGACGGCCCGTACTGCTGGTCAGCCTCATCGGGCAGGCCCTCGCGATGATCGTGTTCGCCACCGCCGACGGGGTGGGCTCCCTCCTCGTCGCCCGTGTCGTCCAAGGCGTGAGCACGGGCGCCGCGGTCGGTGCCCTCGGCGCCGGCATGCTCGACATCAACCCCCGCAAGGGGGGCTTCCTGAACTCCCTGGCGCCCACGATGGGCACGGCCAGCGGCGCCCTGGTGTCCGGGCTGATCGTTCAGTACCTGCCCGGGCCGACCCGTCTCGTGTACTTCGTCCTGCTCGGGGTGTTCGTGCTCCAGGCGCTCGCCGTCCTGCGACTGCGTGAGACCGCGAGCCGTAAGCCGGGTGCGCTGGCCAGCCTGGTGCCCGAGATCAAGCTGCCCAGGTCCGCGCGCGCGTCCGTGGTGATCGCGGCGCCCGTCCTGTTCGCGGTCTGGGCGCTGACCGGTCTCTACGGAGCGCTGGGGCCGGCCATCACCCGGACCCTGGTGCACTCCACCTCCGTGGTGTGGGGCGGCCTGCCGCTGTTCGTACTCGCCGGGTCCGCCGGGCTGTCCGTGCTGGTCCTGCGGACCAGGGAGACGCGACAGGTCATGCTGATCGGAGTGAGCACCCTGGTCATCGGCGTGGTGATCACCGTGGTCTCGATAGCCGCCGGGCACGGCGGCACACCCTCCGTGGTCGGCTTCTTCATCGGCGCCGCGGTCTCCGGCTTCGGCTTCGGCGGCGGATTCCAGGGCGGCATCCGGCTCGTGATGCCGCAGGTCGAACTGCACGAACGCGCCGGGGTGCTGTCCCTCCTCTACGTGGTGTGCTACCTGGGTCTGGGCCTGCCGGCCGTGATCGGCGGCGTCCTCGTGGTGCACGGCGGTCTGGTGCAGACCGCGAGGGAGTACGGTGCGGCGGTCATCGTGCTCGCGCTCGTGGCGCTTCCCGGGCTGCTGCGCAGCGGCCGCCGGGCGGAGCCGGCGGCAGGGACGGCGGCCCCCGCCGGTGTCCACGCGGAGAGCGTTCCGGCAGTCGAGGACCGTCGACTCACGGTCGCCGCAGAGGTAGAGTAGACAGAACTGTCTGAGGGAGTGATGGTCATGGCGCCCAGAACCGGTACGAAGCTGTCGGCGCGCGAGCGTCTGCTCGGAGCCGCCGACGAGCTCTTCTACCGTGAGGGAGTTCAGACCGTCGGCATCGACCGGGTGATCGAGCACGCAGGCGTCGCCAAGGCGTCCCTCTACAACACCTTCGGCAACAAGGAAGGTCTTGTCTGCGCCTATCTGGACCACCGGAGCGTGCGCCTCCGGGACCGGATCACCCGCACGCTGACCCGCTTCCGGACCCCGCGCGAGCAGTTGCTGGGAGTATTCGACGCCCAGGGCGAGGCGTTCACCGAGGCCGGGTACAACGGCTGCGCGTTCGCCCGGGCCACTGCCGAGGCACCGGAGAACAGCTCGATCAGGCGGGCCGCCGAGAGCAACAGGACGTGGCTGAGCGACCTGCTCACGGCACTGGCCACGGAGGCCGGCTATGCGGCGCCCGAGGAGGTGGCCCGCATGCTGCACTTCCTGTACGACGGAGCCTCGCAGTCCGCGCGGATGGACCACGACCCCGCGGCCGCCACCACCGCGCGCGCCGCGGCGAGCGTTCTGCTGGACGCGGCTCCGCTCTCCCCCGCGGCAGCGCGGCCTTCAGCCCCGTAGCCGAACCACCGGGAGACCGGCATGGCGACGGGCCGATCCCGTCGCCTCGTCCGGCGAGCCGCGTCGAACGGGCCGGAGCGCCACCACCCGCCCGCGTCGGACGGACCGGGACGGCACCACCCGGCCGCACCGATGGGCACAGCCGGGTGGACCTTGGGGCAATGGCACCAGGGGCGCCCGCCTACGCCGATACCTCGGACCGGTCGCCGCCCCACAATGTGTGGAACGAACCGTCGCGGTCCGTGCGCCGGTAGGTGTGCGCGCCGAAGAAGTCCCGCTGCGCCTGCGTGAGTGCGGCGGGGAGCCGCTCCGCGCGCAGGGCGTCGTAGTAGGCGAGGGCCGCCGCGAAGCCGGGCGCGGGGACGCCCTGACGGGTCGCCGCGACCAGCACCTCACGCCAGTCGTCCTGGGCGTCGGCGATCTCCTGGCCGAACGTGTCGTCGGAGAGCAGGCTCGGCAGATCGGGACGGCCGTCGTAGGCGGCGCGGATCCGGTCGAGGAAGGCCGCGCGGATGATGCATCCGCCGCGCCAGATCGACGCGACGGAGCCGAGGTCGACGTCCCAGCCGTACTCGTCGCTGCCCGCGGCGATCTCGTGGAATCCCTGCGTGTACGACACGATCTTCGACGCGTACAGCGCCTGCTCGACACGGTCGGCGAATGCAGCGGCCTCCGACTCGCCGAGCTGTCGTGCCTTCGGTCCGGCGAGCCCCCGCGAAGCCTCGCGCAGGTCGGCGTGCCCCGACAGCGAGCGCGCGAAGACGGCCTCCGCGATGCCCGACACCGGGACGCCGAGGTCGAGCGCGATCTGCACGGTCCAGCGGCCGGTGCCCTTCTGCTCGGCACGGTCCTGGACCACGTCCACGAACGGCTTGCCCGTCGCCTCGTCGACGTGCGACAGGACCTCGGCGGTGATCTCGATGAGATAGGAGTCGAGGCGGCCGGTGTTCCAGGTGCGGAAGATGTCCGCGATCTGCGCGGGCGAATATCCCGCGACGTCGCGCAGCAGTTCGTACGCCTCACCGATCAGCTGCATGTCGGCGTACTCGATGCCGTTGTGCACCATCTTCACGAAGTGCCCGGCGCCGTCCGGTCCCACGTGCGTCACGCAGGGAGAGCCGTCCTTGGCCTTCGCGGAGATCTTCTCCAGCATGGGGCCCAGGGACTCGTACGACTCCTTCGAACCACCGGGCATGATGCTCGGCCCGTTGAGGGCGCCCTCCTCACCACCCGAGACGCCGGTCCCGACGAAGTGGATGCCCTGTTCACGCAGTGCGTGCTCACGCCGGCGGGTGTCGGCGAAGTGCGCGTTGCCACCGTCGATGATCATGTCGCCGGGTTCGAGGAGCGGGGCGAATTCCTGGATGACCGCGTCGGTGGGGTCTCCCGCCTTGACCATGATCACCAGGCGGCGCGGCCGCTCCAGCGCCGCGACGAACTCCTCCGCGGACGTGGCCACGATGAAGTCGCCCTCGTGGCCGAACTCCTCCGCGAGGGCCTTCGTCCGGGCCACGGTCCGGTTGTGCAGCGCGACCGTGTAGCCGTTGCGGGCGAAGTTCCGGGCGAGGTTGCGCCCCATGACTGCGAGGCCGGTCACACCGATCTGAGCTGAAGTACTCATGCGATTGGCTCCTAGTGTCCTGCTGTCCTTGGTGCTGATGGGTTCCCGCCGAGAAGGGCCACCCGACCATCCTGACGTGCTGAAACCTCGGACGCACGTCCTGGTCCGGCAGATGTCGGTACGCGTGGCGCGGCTCGGCGGTTCAATGGGCGGACGCCGGCACCGGGCCGGGACGGGCCGGCCGGGCCGCTTCGCGCCGGGAGCCGACGGCCCGGAACCTTCTGGTGGACCATCAGCCTCGTGTACCCCGCCACCGGTGACCCGTGCCTGGGGAGGCCGGGAGTTCCGCGGGTCACTCGCCGCGCGGGCGCACGGACCCCACAGGTCATAAGCCGTGCGGGCCCATGGGAGCACGACGCTCGACCAGGGCCGCCGGCCGACCGGATCAGGGGTTCTCGGAAACGCGGCCGCCCGTACCGGACCGCCGTGCCACAGTCGGCGCCGGTGGCCCGACGCGCTTCGTGCCGTGCGCGCGGTCTGCGCGGCGTGGGCACGCGGATCGAGTGCGCCCAGGCTGCGTGACGTACAGAAGTCGCCGAGTAAGAGGGGTGGGCCCGCCTCGAATGCGTACGAGGCCGAGGCGTGGCCCGGGCGGACCGACGGCCGCTCGGCGGCGCCATTGACGCCGAGGGCCGTCCGTCGCGCCGGGTCCGCCCGCGACGGGGCGGTTCACCTGTGGGGGCCGCCTGAGGCGGCCCCCACAGACGAGGCAGAACGTCGGGCCGACGTGTGGGGCGTCAGGCGGCGCGGAGCGGGGCGAGGGCCGCGCTCCAGGCCTGGACCTGGTCCAGCGTCGCGTTCAGCGAGTCGACCTGGTGCTGACCGGGCTTGAACGTGCTGAAGTTCTCGAAGTCCGTGAACAGCGACAGCGCCACCTGCGCACGCACGTCCGCCATCTGCAGCTCCCCCGCGATCAGACGCAGGTGCTCCACCGCACGCGTACCACCCACCGAGCCGTAACCCACGAACCCGACAGCCTTGTTGTTCCACTCCCCGTACAGGAAGTCGATCGCGTTCTTCAGCGCACCCGACGTCGAGTGGTTGTACTCCGGCGTCACCATGACGAAACCGTCGAACGAAGCGATCTTGCTCGCCCACGCCTGCGTGTGCGGCTGCGCGTACTGACCCATCGACGGCGGCATCATCTCGTCGAGGTGCGGCAGGTTGTAGTCCAGCAGATCAACCAGCTCGAACTCGACGTCCGTGCGCTGCGAAGCGACGTCGTACACCCAACGCGCCACCGCCTCACCATTACGGCCCGGGCGGGTGCTACCAAGGATGATACCGATCTTGACCATGCGAAAACCCTTCGTGGAGACACTCCCGAAGCAAGCAGAACCTTGCCTCGACAAGCAACATAACACGAACAATTGCTTCGTCAAGCATTAGGGAACTGACTGGTGCCTCACGTCGAGGCGAACCGAAATGCCGGGCGCGCGAGCCCCGGCCGCGCAGGCCATAGGGAGTACACCCATCTTCGACCCGGTCGACGACGTCGAGGGCGACGAGATGGGCGCGACCGCGGCCGGAGCACACACCGACGCCCGGCCGGCGAGGCGGCGCGCGACGTACACGACGGGGCAGGTGCCACAAGGCGCACACGACATCACCGACGGGCACTGCGGGGGCAGGCGCAACCGTGGGGACAGGTGCTGCGGACGGGCACAGGGGGCGGACGCCCCGGACCTCTGGACCTGCGGACCGGGGACGCGAAGACCCGACACCTGCTCGGCGGACCGTTGGCCCACTCCGCGCACGGCAGACGTGCCACGAACCCGGAGGGTGGAGGCAGCGAGTCCCGGGCGCGCGGGCGCAGAAAAGGCGGATGGGCGCTGGTGGAGGGCTGTCAGCCCTCCACCAGCGCCCATCCGCCTCAGGTTCAGACGGGGCGGTTCACGAGGGCGGCCGCCTCGGCCGCCTGGGCCGTGACCTGCGCCGCCGCCCGGGACGCGCGTCCGCTCACCTTCCAGCCGACCATCCGCATCGCCGTCGCCGGAGCGGGCGGGAAGACGCCGAGCTGCCCCAGCATCGTGATGTCGTCGCGCACGGCCTCGTGCCGGACCACCTTGCCGTCACGCAGATCGAGCACGTGGATCTGCTCGAAGTCGATCTCGTGCCCCGTCGGGGGGATGGCCTGGTCCAGCGAACCCTCGTCGAACCGCACGAAGGCCCCGGTGTGGCGGCCCTGCATACGCAGCCGGACCCAGACCTGCCCGTCACCCTCCACCGCCTCCAGGATCGGGAAGCGCAGGTCGCTGAACGCCGAGCGCATCCACGCACCCGAGGCGAGCACACCGGCAGGCCCGGGGATCGAGCAGGCCGCAGGTGCGACGGCAGCCTCACGGTTGTGGAAGTCGTCGGCCACCACCTGAGCGGCGAGAGCCGCGTCACCGGTTTCGAGGATGCGGAACAGCCCTCGGGCCAGTTCGACGGCGTCGGTTCCCATGAGTCTTACCTCTCGTCACTGCATCCACGTGGGGCGGATGCCGAGTAATTGAGGTTACAGAGTACCTAATCAATAGGACCTAAACCCTCTGGGCATGCGGAGGGCCAACGGGCTCACTGCCCGGAGACACGTATGCACGTGCGGCGCGGAGCACTCAAAGAGCGGCGCGTCGCCACACACCCACAGTCGCCACCACGGCTCCGGAATGCAAGCAGCACCGGGGCGCGGGCAGCACACCCGTCGACGGTGCCGGCGCCGGAGAAACCCCGCGAGGGGCGCCGCTTGCTCGCACGCAGAAACATCCCTATAGTTGCTTCGCGTAGCAACTAGTATGTAACGGCCCAGTGGTTCGAGTGTCGAATGATCATCGCTCGAGCGACGACGTCGATCATGCCCCGACACCACCCACCGCTACGAGGAGTCGGCTCCGCACGACCGGCATCCTACGGCTGCCCCGGTCACCCGCCGTGCGCGCCCCTTGTGGGCGCGGCCTTGCGGCCCGACGACTCCGAACCACCATTCGACCTCTCGCCAGCAGACGAGAACCGACCCATCCGGAGGGGAAAATCCCATGGCTCACTCCACCGTCGTCGACGTACAGACCGAGCTCGTCCGGCCTGGCACGACCTTCACCGTCTACGGAACCGGCCGGCACCGGGGCCCGGAGGCCGAGGACGATCAGCGATGCTCAGGCGACGCGACGGTCGCCGGCCACGGACGGCACCGCCGGGTCGCACGCACTTCGCCGGCGCGACCGGTCGACGGCATCGGCACGCCCTGGGTCTGACCCTCTACATGACAGCGAGACCGCTCGAGCTGCCGGGCCCTCACCCGCCGAGGCACCCGGCCGGTCAGCACCCATGCATGAAGGCAGCGACCGCGGCGAATGGACAGCACCCGGCGTGGGTGCCGAGTCGCCGGCCGTCCGCTCACGGGGAGGCGTCGGCGGCGTCGGCCCGGGTTCCTCCGAAGGCCCGAGTCCCTCTGAAGGCCCGAGTCCCTCTGAAGGCCCGAGTCCCTCTGAAGGCCCGAGTCCCTCTGAAGGCCCGAGTCACAGCGGTCACCGGTGAGTCACGCCGTCACCGGTGAGTCACGCCGCCGGGATCTCCTGCTCGGACCGCGCCCCCAGCAGCGCCTGGCAGTTCAGCCAGAGCGCGTCGAGCTGGGAGGTGTTGTTGTACAGCTTCGCGAGGAGCACCTGGCCCTCCAACTGCGCCACGACGGAACGAGCGGCCTCACGGGCATCCGCCACCACCACATCCTCGCGCCCCAGCGCTTCCAGGATGGTGGCCTCGACCATGTCGACCTGAGCCTCGAAGATCTGCTGCAGCCGCAGGCGGATCGCTTCGGTCTGCGTGCTCATCTCGAGCGTGAGGTTGCCGAACATGCACCCGGAAACCGATCCGCAGGTGGCCTGACCGGCGTGCTGAGCGGCCTTGGTCTCCTCGAACAGCTGCCGGAGCTTCTGGAGGGGCTCCTGGTCACTGAGCAGGATGCGGTCCCAGTCCCGCTGCTGCGCGGCCCAGTGCTCGTCGATCACGGCGAGCGCCAGGACTTCCTTGGACTCGAAGAAGTAATAGAAACTACCCTTGGGCACACCGGCGGTCTTGCAGATCTCCGCCACGCCCAGCGCCGAGTATCCGCGCAGTTCGATGAGAGACTGCGCAGCGGTGAGGATCTTGCTTCTGGCATCGCTCGTACGGCCCATGCAGTTAGTATACGACCATTCGACTAGTAACCTCCGTTCGTTCACCCAACCGTTATGCGGCGACACGCCCATGTCCTTGCGCGCGGACCACGACACCCGTACCCCGGCGCTAAAAACGGAGTCCGAGTCCACCGTCACCCCCGTGCGCGACTCCGCGCCGATGAGGGCGGACAGGAGGGGCGGACGGCGCCGCACACCCGGACACACCTTCCGGCCAATGCGGGCCGGCGAGCGGGCCGGTCGAGCAGGCCGCCGAACCCCACACCGCCCCGCGACACACCCCGAGCAGGTGATTGACCTTAGACGACCGATCGTCTACATTTAGAAGACCGGTCGGCTAGCGACCGGTTCCATCACAGTCGCGGGAGGTCGTCATGAGCAACAAGGACCAGAAGGTAGTCGTCGTCACCGGTGCGTCGCAGGGCATTGGCGCGGGTATCGTCAGCGCTTACCGGAAGCTCGGCTACGCCGTCGTAGCCACCTCGCGCAACATCGCCGAGTCGCAGGACCCGGACATCCTGACCATCCAGGGCGACATCTCCGACCGCGCCACCGCCGAGCGCGTGATCGCGGCAGGCGTGGAGCGCTTCGGCCGCATCGACTCCCTCGTGAACAACGCGGGGATCTTCATCTCCAAGCCGTTCACCGAGTACACCGAAGAGGACTACGAGGCTGTCCTCGCGGTCAACGTCGCCGGCTTCTTCCGGGTGAGCCAGCTCGCGATCGCGGAAATGCTCAAGCAGGGCGGCGGTCACGTCGTGCAGATCACCACCAGCCTCGTCGAGCACCCCAACTCCAACGTGCCCGCCGTCCTGGCCTCCCTGTCCAAGGGCGGGCTGCAGGCCGTCACGAAGGCGCTGGCGATCGAATACGCGTCCCAGGGAATCCGCTCGAACGCGATCGCCGCGGGTACGATCAAGACCCCGATGCACGCCGAGGAGACCCACGACGCGCTGGGTGAGCTGCACCCGGTGGGCCGCATCGGTGAGATCAGTGACATCAGCGAAGCGGCGATCTACCTGGAGACCGCCCCGTTCGTCACCGGCGTCATCCTGCCCGTCGACGGTGGCCAGACCGCCGGGCACTGACCACGAGGAGCGTGGCCGCTCCGAGGAGCGGCCTTCGCTGCCACCTCTGCCACCGTCAGGAGAGTAGACAGACATGAACGCGCCACTGGCCGATCTCGGAGTGAGTAACCCCGTTCTCGCCGCGCCGATGGCCGGTGGCCCCGGCACGCCGGCACTGGTCGTCGCCGCGGCGCGTGCGGACAGTCTGGGTTTCGTCGCGGCCGGCTACAAGGACATCGCCGCGCTGACCGGGCAGATCGACGAGGTGCGCGCCAGTGGCGGCACGTTCGGCGTCAACCTCTTCGCACCCGGCTCCCACCCGGTCGACCCGGCGGCCTTCGAGGAATACATCCGGGCGATCATGCCCGAGGCCCAGGCACACGGTCTCGACCTCGGCAGCCTCGGGATCATCGAGGACGACGACCACTGGCACGAGAAGATCGATCTGCTGCTGTCACAGCCCGTCCCGGCGGTCAGCTTCACCTTCGCCCTGCCCGACGCCCAGGTCATCAGGTCGCTGCGCGCGGCCGGGACCCTCGTCCTGCAGACGGTCACCTCACCCGCGGAGGCGGCGGCCGCCGCCGAGGCCGGTGTCGACATGCTCATCGTCCAGGCCTCGGCAGCGGGAGGTCACTCCGGTACCTTCACCCCGAAGCACACACCGGCTGCCGTCCCCCTCCCCCAGCTCCTGGCCGAGGTGCGGCAGAGCGTGGGCCTTCCCCTCATCGGTGCGGGAGGGCTCGCGACACCGGACCAGGTCGCCGAGGCGGTCCGGGCCGGAGCCGGTGCGGTGATGGTCGGGACCGCTCTTCTGCGTGCCGACGAAGCAGGGACCTCCCTCCCCCACCGGACCGCGCTCACCGCCCCGGACAGCCGGGGCACCACCGTCACCCGGGCCTTCACGGGCAGACCGGCAAGGGCGCTGCGCAACCGGTTCACCGACACCTACAGCGACGTCGCGCCGCACGGCTATCCCGCCCTGCACCACCTGACGAGCCCGATGCGCAAAGCGGCGACCGCCGCCCAGGACCCGGAGCGGATCCATCTGTGGGCCGGCACCGGTTACCGACACACCCGCGACGAGCCGACGGCCCGGATCCTTCAGGAGCTGGCCTCCGTGCTCTGACGGGCAGCACCGACTCTGCGAGCCGCCACCGGTCCTCCGGTGGCGGCTCGCAGGCATGTGCGGACATCCCCGTATCCGGTCACACCTCTCGGTCACGTAGGTTTGATCACGGGTGTACCCACCGGAGCCCGGCACACCTCGCAGCGCCCCTTCCTGGATCTGCCGCTACCCACCAGGCGATGTCCCCGCAACTGGAGCAAGATGGAGTAGCGCTGCGTCACCTGCTGCCGGCCGACTCGCGCCGAGCCCTGGTCACCGGGCGCGGCGCAGCGGCCACGACTCGAACGAAGGACGGAGCTGGGGAATGAACAGCACTTCTCGCGTCTACGATGTGGTGGTTCTCGGAGCCGGGCCCGCCGGCGAGAACCTGGCGGACCGCACTCGTGCCGCCGGACTCACATCGGTGATCGTCGAGAACGAGTTGCTCGGCGGTGAGTGCTCGTTCTGGGCGTGCGAACCCAGCAAGGCACTGCTCCGGCCGGTCGTGGCGCGTGCCGACGCCCGCCGGGTGCCCGGAATCCGGGCCGCGGTCCAGGGTCCACTGGACGTCGCCGCGGTCTTCGCCCACCGCGACAAGATGTCCGCCTACTGGCAGGACGAGGATCAGGTCGAGTGGCTGAACTCCGTGTCCGTGGATCTGGTGCGCGGTCACGGCCGGCTGGAAGGTCCGCGCCAGGTGGTCGTGACGACCGCTGACGGTGAGACGGTGCGGCTGACCGCGCGGCACGTCGTGGCCGTGGCCACCGGGACGGTCACCGCCTTCCCGGACCTCCCGGGCCTGGCGGAGGCTCGTCCGTGGACCAACCGTGATGCCACCGCGGCCCGGCACGTGCCCGACCGGCTCGCGGTGGTGGGGGGTGGCGTGGTGGCCGTGGAGATGGCCACGGCGTTCCAGGCGCTCGGTTCCCAGGTGACCATGCTGGTACGGGGCGACAAGGGGCTTCTGCACCGGATGGAGCCGTTCGCCGGGGAGATGGTGGCGGAGTCCCTTCGTGCCTCCGGCGTGGATGTGCGCTTCGGCACGTCCGTCAGCGGCGTCGTCCGGGAGGACGGGCCGTCAGGTCCCGTACGGATCACGCTGGCTGACGGGGACTCCCTGACGGCGGACGAGATCCTGTTCGCGACGGGCCGCTCGCCGCACACCGCGGACATCGGCCTGGAGACCGTCGGTCTGACCCCAGGCGACTGGCTGAACGTGGACGACTCCTACCGGGTGACAGACGTACCCGAGGGGTGGCTGTACGCGGTGGGCGACGTCAACCACCGGGCGTTGATGACGCACCAGGGGAAGTACCAGGCGCGGATCGCCGGCGGCATCATCGGAGCGCGCGCCAAGGACGAGAAGCTCGACGACGGCAGGTGGGGGACGCACGCCTCGACGGCCGACATCGACGCCGTGCCGCAAGTCGTCTTCTCCGAACCGGAGGTGACGAGCGTGGGCCTGACGGCGAAGGAGGCGGAGAGCGCGGGTCGCCGGGTCGACGTCGTGGACTACGACATGGGCCGCATCGCCGGCGCGGTGCAGTACGCCGACGGCTACCGCGGCATGGCCCGTGTGCTGATCGACGCCGAGCACGGCAACGTCGTCGGTGCGACCTTCGTCGGCCCGGGAACCCAGGAACTCCTGTACTCGGCGACCGTCGCGATCACCAGTGAGGTGAAGATCGACCGCCTGTGGCACGCCGTCCCCGCCTTCCCGACGATCAGCGAGGTCTGGCTGCGCATCCTCGAGACCTACCGCGACAGGGGCGGGAAGAACGCCTGACCCGGGATGGCGGCGGACGCGACCGTCCGGCCCGGCACGTGTCAGCGGCCTCCGGGCGTCACCGGAGCCGCGGACACGACGGAGCACCCCCGTTGCGGCGGGCACGGGCGTGGCCCTGTGGAGCGAGCGGTCGCCTGAGGCGCCCGGTCTCCGGGGGCGGACCGCGCATCGCTATCGCTTGTACGGGTCCCCGTCGGGTATCCATGTCCCGGCGTCACCGAGTCCGAGGTCTCCCACGTCGTGGCACAGTGCGTCGACGACGGCGAGGACCTCGGGGCGGGTGTCGCTCCGGCGCCAGACCAGCGACCAGGTCCAGAAGATCTCCGGTGACACGACGGGCCGTTGGATGAGGCCGGGCGGTATGACGCCGTTCTGGCCCTTCGGATTGTTGACGACCGGCCGGCCGCTGCCGCGGACGTGGTCGAAGAACGCCGCTCCGCTCGTGCCACCGGGCGCCACACGCACCAGCCGGGCCCCGGTGTCACGGGCGAGCAGTTCGGCGTAGGTGTTCCAGGACGACCACGACGTGGTGTCGTCGTCGAGCAGGACGACGGTGTCCCGGGCCCGCACGGCGCTCGGGTCGTCGCCCGCGGCGACGGCGTACAGTCGGTCGGCGCCTAGCAGCCTGGCGCTCAGGCCGTGCTGCTCCAGGTCGTCGGTCCGCACCCAGCACACGGCGAGGTCCAGGCTCCCGTCGGCCACTCGGGCCGCCTGGGTGTGGGAAGGGGCGACCCAGGGGTCGATGTGAAGCTGCGCCACCGCCGCGGTGCGGGCGGTGAGATGGGGCGGGAGCCAGCTGACGTGACCGAGCCTGACCGGTTCGGATCCGGACATCCGCCCGGCGCGTACCCTCAGGTCCTCGGCGCGTTCCAGCAGGGCGCGGACGTGCGGCAGCAGCGCCGTGCCCGCAGATGTCAGCGACACCGAGCGGCGGTCCCGGTCGAAGAGCCGGACGCCCAAGTCGCGTTCGAGCGCCTTGATCTGCTGCGACAGCGAAGGGCCGGCGATCAGCAGGCGCTCGGCGGCCCGGCCGAAGTTCAGCTCCTCGGCGACGGCCACGAAATACCGCAATTGACGCAACTCCACGTGCGCCATGCTACCCGGCCGCCCCGGCGCATATCCGTGCCCGACGTCCGCATCCGCGTGACCACGCACGCGGCACCGGCGAGGCACGGACGGGCCGCCGACCAAGTGACCGGTCGCGGCCCACTCCTGGACCGGACGCGGGTGGACCGTCCGTCACCTTCAGCTGTTCCCTCGGGTGACATCCCCTCAGGACCGGTGGCGGAGGGCCGGCCGGCTGCGCGTCGGCTGTCGCACGCGGGCGTCCGCGCCGCAGCTCACGCAACAGCAGGCACGCCCGTCTCTCCGCGGTGGCGGGTCAGCGGCCGGGCAGCCGTGTCGTCACTTCCTGGAGCACCCAGCCGTTGCCGTCGGGGTCGGTGAACGCAACGAACGATCCGTAGCTCGCACGCTCGGGGTGCGGGCCGGATACGCGCGCCTCGTCCGTACCCCGGTGGAAGACGCCGCCCGCGTCGTGGAAGATCTCGCCCATCGGGACGCCGCGTGCGGACAGCTCGGCGTGAGCCTCCTCGATGTCGGAGACGATGAGGTGCAGCCCCTGCACCGATCCCGGCGCGGCGGTCGTGACGCCGGTGCCGAACAGGATGGATGCCTGGGACCCCGGAGGCGTCAGGTGGACCACCCGGTAGTTCTCGTCGGCGACATAGTCGACGTCGAGACGGAAGCCGGCCTCCTCGTAGAAGGCCTTGGCCCGGTCGACGTCGGAAACGGGCAGAACCACGACTTCAAGCTTCAGATCCATGATCGTCCGCACTCCCTCGGAGATGAACTGACATCGAGCGGCACGTCACCGCTTGAACAGGTGACAGTCTGACAGTTCCGGTCGTCACCTGTCAAACAGGTGACGCGATGGCGGCGGCAGAGGCACCCGACCCGCGCATGACGCAGGAAGGCGATACGCGACGGAAGTCCTCGCACAACGCGAGGCGCCCCGCCCGACGATCTGTCGGGCGGGGCGCCTCGTACCGGTCCGCCTTCCGGCGGCCGTCTCCTCACACCTCGGTACGCCGAGGTGTCACGGTGCGACTATGCGCTCCAGTGCTTCAGCGGCCGCGGCGATGTTGCATCCCTCCATGCGGGAGAAGACGTGACGCCGGACACTCGCCAGGTTCGACGGCCAGGCCGCCTTGAGCTGCGCCCACCCGTCGGTGGTGAGGCTCGCGAGCCACGCCCTCCCGTCGTCCGGGCACTTCTCCCGGATGACCAGTGACTGCAGTTCCAGCCGCTTGACGACCCTGGTCATGCCGCTCAGCGAGAGGCCGCACATATTGGCCAGCTCGCTCATCCGCATCTGGTTGTCCCGCGCCTCCGAAAGATGCACCAGGACCATGTACTCGGTGCTGGAGATCGGATGTTCGTCGAACATGTCCGCGTCGACAGTTCGAGGCAAAAAGGCCATCACTTTGCCAAGAGCCCGGAGGAAGGCCTCCTCGTCCGGGTTGAGGGGTTCGATCGTCGTCGCGTCTGCCATAAGCGCAGTGTAGAGGGCGGCGCGATGGAGTAGGTCACGCGCATGCATTCTCCCGCACGCCCATGGGATGCCGGGAATCGCGGCGGAGCAATACGAAGGCCCCTCGGCCGCGCCCCGTCCTCTGCCGACGACCGGATTATCCGGTCACCTCGAGCCGCCTTTCCGTCCGGCTCCGGAACGCGGGAGATCACGCCGCGACAACCACTATTCCTCTTCCCTCCCCGCGGACCCGGCGGAGGCCGGGCCGCGGCCGGCCGCGGTCGCCGCATGAGCGGCGGGACCGGTGGGCGGCATGCTGTGCGGGAACCCGATGCGGAGAAGGAACGCGGTCAGGGCCGCCCCGAGTACGACGACCGCCGCCAGGAAGAGGGCCTGGTGGTAACTGTGGCGCAGGAGAGGCGTGGCCACCAGCGGCCCGAGGATCTGGCCGACCGAATATCCGGCGGTCAGCATGGCCACGGCGCGCGGCACCCGCAGGTGCGTTCCCGTGGCGAGTGCCAGGGTGCTGACTCCGATGAAGGTGGCTCCGAACAGCACCGCGCTGATGAGCGCCGCGGAGACCCCGCCCACCAGGGCGGGCAGCGCAATGCCCACGGCCTGCACGACCAGCGCGGCCAGCAGCAGATCGGGGCGGGACCACCGGCGTCCCAGCCACGACCACAACGCCGCCGAGGGCACGGCCGCAAGACCGACCAGGACCCACGCACCGCTGCCGATCCAGCCGGGAGAGCTCTGCTCGATCGCCGCGACGAGGAAGGTGCCCGCGATGATGTAGCCGATTCCTTCCAGGGTGTAGGACGCGAACAGCGCGGTGAACCACCGGTGCGTACGCGGCCCGCCGGTGGGCTCCTCCCGCGTCGAGCCGGCACGGGGCACCGAAGGAGCGGGTTCGGGGCGCAGGCCCCAGGCGGGAACCGTGAGCACCGCGGCGAGCGCGGCGGAGGCCCACCAGGCGGTCCGCCAGTCACCGACATCGCGGAGCAGCAGGACCAGCAGGCCGGACAGCGCGATGCCGGCCCCGACGCCGCCGAACGCCCAGCCCGGCAGGTGGGCCGGATGGTCGCGCAGGCGGCTCAGCAGGGAACTGGCGGCGATCACGAAGATCATCGCACTGAAGGCTCCCGCGCCGAAGCGCAGGAGCACCCAGAGAACAGTGCTGTGGGTCAGCGGCATCGCGGCCAGGGAGGCGACCAGCGCGAGCAGGCAGCCCCGCAGGACGGCCGACGAGCGGCCGAGTCGCGGAACGAAGGTTCCGGCCAGGGCCCCGATCAGGTATCCGACGTAGTTCGCGGTCGCCAGGTCGGCTCCCGCTCCGGCCGACAGCCCTGCCTGCGCGTGCATCAGCGGGAGGATGGGGGTGTAGACGAAGCGGCCGACTCCCATTCCCGTGGCGAGTGCCGCCGCGGCCTGGGAGACGTGCATCCAGGCCGATCGCGATGTCTCCACAGGACCGGAGGCCACGCCCGACGCGGGGCCGGTGACGTTTCCCGAGCCGGCGCCGGGGATCACGAGGTCGTTGTTCCGCACACTTCCCATGGCGACAAGTCTGTGGTCGCAGCACCCGACGGCACCAGGACCGGCATCCTCCCTGGTGGGACCTCGAACCTCCCACCGACGGCGACCCACCGGTGGCATACGTCGGACGGTGGCGGCCCCGGCGAGAACCGCCCGCCCGAGCGCGGCCCACCTGCCATGGATTCCCGGCAGGTGCCGAGGGCGGGCGCGGCGCCCACCGCCGGACGACTCGGCCACCCTCCTGTGAAGTGAAGACACACAGATGGTTGACTCGACATACATATGAAGGGCCGACACATATGTCGAGTGCGCAGTGCGCTCCTCCGGTCACCGGTGTGTCGCCCCCCTTTCCGACGCACCGACACGCCCAACGTCACCTGTTTGACTGGTGACGTTCGGTGTGGAACAGTCATCGTCCAGTCGCACCGCGAAGACTGAACGGTCAGTCATCGCCGGCGCCTGCACACACACTTGAGAACCGCACGACGGAGATGTCACATGATCAACAGGCGTACTTTCACCCAGGTCGTGGGCCTCGGCACCGGAGCGGCCGCGGTGTCACTGACGGGATTGCAGGGTGTATCGGCAGCGTCGACGGCCACCACCCGGGGTGGCGCCGGGGCGCCGACGGTGCCCGCTCTGACACCCGGCACCCACACCTCGTTCTCCAAGCTCAAGCAGGTGCGGGCCGGGGTGCTGGACGTGGGATACGCCGAGGCCGGGCCCGCGCACGGGCCCGTCGTCATCTGCCTCCACGGCTGGCCGTACGACATCCACAGCTTCGTCGACGTCGCCCCCCTGCTGGC